>NZ_JAUZVI010000004.1:0-288982 GCF_031844485.1 Nocardioides sp. AE5 | reverse complement strand
GATCGTCCGCATCCCCTCAATGTCCGCACGGAACGACACCGGACGATGCTCCTTCACACTCACCCCTTGCCAGCCTCGGGAAGGGCCGACAGCGGTGCGTGGCGGGAGGCGAGCGTGGTCTCGATGACATCCGTGACCCGGGCGCAGTTGGCGCCATCGCGGTGCGGGAAGGCTGCATCGACCCGCGCGGCGTACTCGTCCGGCTGGGTGCAGTCGCTGGCGAGCATCGCTTCGAGGGCGTCCAGGGTTTCGTCCAGGGTCCGTGCCACCGGACCGAAGCCCTCCGCGTCGTAGTCGAACCACCCCGGCGAGGCGTGCAGGGTCTCGTACTCCTCCTCGTCGAAGCGTGCGTAGATCAACGGCGTACCGAGGTAGGCCACGTCGAAGTGCACCGAGGAGTAGTCGGTGATGAAGCCATCGCAATGGATGAGTTGCTGTTGCACGGGCAGTTCATCCTGGTCGGCGATCTGGATCCGGTCGCCGACGAGCGGCAGCGTGCTGAAGAAGTCGACCATGTTGTAGTGAGGCAGCATCACCAGGCGATAGTCGTACCGGTTGAGCATGGCGTCGAGGCGCGGGTGGGCCACCAGTGCGCTCATGAAGCGTTGGTAGCTCGATCCCTCGAACGGGTTCTGCGCCTCGTCCGTGCCGCCGAACAGTCTCGGCACGAGGTATTGCCGCCAGGTCGTCATGAAGAGGATGGTGCGCGTGCGTGCGCTCGGCTGCAGCGCGTCGTACCGGGGGAGTCCGGTCTCGGCGAGTTGCCGGTCGTATCCGGACACACGGAGCGCCTCGGTCTCGCGTGGCGTGCTGGTCAGCATGACGTCGTAACCGGTCGAACCACGGCGTACGGCGCGGGGGCTCATGTGGACGCCGTGCTGCAGGAAGACCTGGAGGCTGTCGGTACGCCAGGCCACATGCTCGACGAAGACGCTGGGATCCCACTGCCGTGGGATCAGGTAGTGCAGTGAGAAGGCGCCGATCACGGCTCGTGCATGGAGCATGTAGAGACGGTGTCGCCATGACGAATGGGGGAGGAGTGTGCCCAGGCCTGCGACGGCCCCGCGTTGTGGGCTCTCGTCGTCGATGACGTAGTGGACGACTCGGCCGCTGCGCGCCCCTGCCCCCCGCAGGTGGCGGAAGAGGTGCATGCCGTTGTCCTGCGCCGTGTCGCTCCGCTCACCGACGAGCCAGATGGTGCGCCAGAAGAAGAACGGCAGGGTGACCATGCGCAGGAGGCGCAGTCGCTTGGCCTGGGCAGGGATGCCGCGTCGGAAGGCAAACAGGACGTCGTCGACTGCCATCCGGAGGGCCCAGCGGAGGTGGGCGATCGCTCCTGTGCGGGCCTGCAGCCGAAGCATGGATCGCCCGGCCGTGGCGGAGGGGAAGACCTGGAAGCGCAAGGTCCTGCCGTCCCCGGCCGGCACTGCCACGGGGCGGGACGGCAGCAGGACGCCGGCCCGGGGCTTGAGTGGCTGTGTCGTGGGACGGGCTCCGTCCGCCTCGAGGAACAGTTGATAGGTGCCGCTGGAAAGACCGGCGAGGGGGATCTGGACCACCAGGTCGTCCCAGCTGCTCGGGCCGATCTTGGCGAAGCGTTCACTCAGGCCGGTCGGCTCCGAGGATGCCAGCCGTCCGTTCCTGTCGCGGGCGACCACGCGATAGCGCCAGGCCGGGGGATCGGACCCGGTGAGGGCCCGGGTGCCGAGGCCGATCCTGACGACCATGCCACCGGGGATCGGATCGGCCGCCTCCAGCACGGGGCGTGCGGCCACCAGGCTGAGGTGGGCCAGGTATTCGTTCCACGCCGTGCCGGTGGTGCCCGGCACCTGGCGCGCGACCTCGGTGTAGGCGGCGCCGACCTGTCGCGGGGTGTGCTCGGTCGGGGTGAGGATCGGGAGCATGTCGTCCCGCAGGTTGAGTGCGTCGGGGGTCCAGCCGATGGAGGAGTAGTCCGACTTCAGTGCGGTGGCTTCCGCGAGCACATCGGCCGGGGCGGCAGGGGAGCGGAGCAGGTGCGCAATGAGGTACGGCGTCGTGAGGTGGCGTGACTCCTCGACCAGTGCCTCGGAGAGGGACCTCAGGTCTGGCTCTGGTGACTCCACCAACCGGACCCGCGTCATCTCCGCGGTGAGGTTCCGGATTGCGGCGCCGGTGCTTGCCGGATGGACGATGGTCACCACGAGATCGGCCGTGGTGGCATCCTCCCGCAACTGCGCCAGGTGTCCTGACAACAGCGGCAGGCGGCGTTCCGGAACCAGCACCGCGTATCCGAAGGAGGACACCTGACCCTGCCGGGGCGGCGTGCTGGTTGCGATGGTGGAGCTGGTGGTCATGCGTCGTGGTGCAGTGGGAGGGCGGGATCGGCCTCGTCGGCCCTCCACCCTGGCGTCGCGGCCCAGGCCCGTGTCACCGGCCGCGCCGGGTCAGCCTCGAGCGCAGTGAGGATGCCCCCCGGGGTGAGCAGGGCATCGAGCAGCGGCAGGACCGGGCGGGTGGCCTGGGCGGAACTGGTGTCCGGCACCCCGACCACGATCAGGTCGAAGGGGCCGGAGTGGGCCAGGTCCGACAGGTCGTACCACTCCAGCCAGGCGTGGGGTACGTCGGGAAGCGCACGGGGAACGGGTACGACGCGTGCCCCGTCGATGGAGGTGTATGGGGCGGCGGCGTCCATGACGAGTGTTGTCTCGCCCGCCACGGCATTCGCCAACCAGGCCCCGGCGGGCCCGGGGTCGATCGCCAGGACCCGTGCCGGGCGTTGCTCCTTGACCAGGCGCAGGACCGCGGCAAACTGGGCGGGCATGATTCCAGGCAGGACCAGCGGCGGTGCCGTCGGAGCGGGATGGTGCGTGTGGATCCACAGCAGGGCTGCGACCTGGTCGGTCCCGGTGGTGTCGTCCCGGGGCGATCCGGTCGTGGTGGCGCCGAGCGCCGCCTGGACCTCTGCCGCGACACGTCGCGCCAGTTGCACCTCCCCGGCGGCGGAGTGGCGTGCGGTGACGGTGCCGCTGGTCGCAGGGACCCGGCCGAGCGTGGAGCGCATGCGTCCGATGTCCGTGCGGATCAGTGCCAGCGCACCGAGCGTGCAGACGATGGCCACGGAGAGCGCAGCGAGGGCGACGCTCCACCACTGCAGGATGGCAGCCAGTGCGGTGACGGCAGCAGCAGCGCCACCCGCTCCGGTCACCACCAGATACTTGCGCCCGAGTTCCCTCATGCGTCCACAGTCTCCTTGCTGCTCGTCAAGTGCGGGATTATGGCACTCCTGACGGCCTCGGCCCCCAGGTGGGACATGGCCCAGTCGGCGGCGCGCCGTCCTTGGGCGGCAACCATGGCCGACTCCCATGCGAGCGCCAGTTGCGCCAGGTCGGTCTCGTCGAGGTAGAGCGCAGCGGTATCCAGGTGGCCCTCGTACGCGCGGGGCGCCACGATGATCCGTCCGTTGGCCAGTGCGCGGGCGAGCCAGCGGGACAGGTGGGGTCCCCGCTGGGGCAGGCGCGGGATGACGATGATGTCGCACAGTGCAGCGAACTCGTCGTCGCTGACGGCCGTGGAGCGGAGGTGCTCCACGCCAAGCGCCTCCAGCCCACTGGTGCGTCCCGGCCCCCGGGAGAGGACCCGGATCTCGCTGTCGGACGTCGCCTCCAGGAACGGGGCCAGGCCGGTGTCGGTGCCGGTGACCGGGGTGGGGTCGTCCAAGGCGATGCCGACGGTGGGGACGGCGGCAGCGGGAACACCCGGCCGGGATTCCAGTGCACCGAACGGGGCAGGTGGCAGGACCCGCGCAGGAATTGCGGACTCCGCGATCGCCGTACCAATGCCCGGTGTGGCAGGCAACCAGGCGACTGCTGCCCCGGTCCGGCTGGCGAGGATGTCGGCCACGGCCGCAGGGTCGTACCCGCCGCCGTGGTGGGGAGCGTAATCGGCGATGACCACTGCGTGGGGTGCGGTGAGGCCAGTGAGGGCCTGGTCCGGCATGGCAACGGGACCGGCCGGATCGCGGACCACCAGCAGGCGGGCTCGGACCTGGTCGCCCGGGAAGAGGCGCGTGACCCCGTTCCTGATCGCCTCCGCGAGCGACCCACGGGCCTCGCGGACGCTCGCGGTGAGGTCGTAGGGGGCCAGGCACTCCATGATGCCCACGCGCAGACCGGCGTCGACCAACGCCGTGGCTTCGGCGGCCAGGTCCACGACGGTCGGCGCCCCCGCGGTGAGGTTGGCCAGGAGCACCACGTCGAGGTCGCGTGGAGCGGGTCGCACTCCGGCCAGGTAGTCGGGAGCAGGGAATGGGGCGCGAACGCCCGGAGCGACATAGGCGCCTTCCGGTGCCCGGCGCAGTTGGGCGTGCCAGTGCCGGAAGTCAGACATGTACTGCCGGCGAGTCGGGTTGGTGCGCAGGAACCGGAAGTCATCCCTGGACAGGGATCCCTGGGTCAACTGGACCAGGGCCAGGGGTTCCTCGATCTCGAGCAGTGCTTCCTTGCCGAACCTGACCCGGAACCGCTCCACGAACTCTGAGTCGGCGCCCTTGCGGATCGCGTCGAACCCACCCATCCCGGCCAGGACGTCGCTGCGTCGGAACAGGATGGAGGAGAGATTGACCCGCTCCGTGGGCCGCCCCAGGACCGTCAGTCGCAGGTCCGGGGTGCACTGGATGCACCAGCTCATGCAGGCGCGGGCACCGGGTGTTGCCTGCATGGCGCGATACTGGCGTTCGATGCGGCGTGGATGGGACCAGTCGTCGGCATCGTTGAAGGTGACGAACTCGCCGCGGGCGGTCCCCACGCCCAGGTTCCGTGCCGCGTAGGCGCCGCCGTTGCGCGGTGCCCGGACGTGGTGGATGCGGGCGTCCAGCGCCACCAGCTCGGCGAAGAGTTCGCTCCCCGTGGTGGAGGCGTCGTCGCAGAGCAGGATCTCCAGGTTCGACCAGGTCTGGGCCAGGAGTGAGTCCACGGTGGTGCGCAGGCTCGGGCCGGGGTTGTAGACCGGGACGATGACGGAGACCAGGGGGAGGTCCGGGTCCGGATCGTCCGCTGTCGCTGCGGCGTACACCCGGTCGAAGGCCACACCTTCGCCTCCGCGGAGGCCCAACGGCTCGATGCCGAGGGCAGCGAAGGGGCGATTGAGTTCGGCCAGCCAGGCAGCGTCGGCAGTGGTGGGGCTGCCCGGGTGGAGGGCATCGGCGTCTGCTGCCCACAACACCGAGCTGTTGACCCGTCGCGGTGTCAGCACCGAGCGGAAGGCGCCGAGCTGGCCGGCCAGGGAGAGTGCCTGGACCCACACCGCGTTGAGGTCACCGGAGAGCGCCCGGTGGCCGCCGACCCGATAGGCAAGCCGGAATACCGCGACCGTGTCCTCGACGTTGGTCCCGCTCTCGTGCTCGGAGGCTACGAAGTGGCCGAACCAGGCCAGGCCGACCGGGTCGAAGTCGACTGCGATCCCGGTGGTCCCGGTCCGTGCGTGGGCGATCAGTCCATCGGCATCGAAGTGTCCACGACTGGCCTGACGGGCCAGGTCATCGCGATAGCGGGAGCCCGGGAGCCGTCCCGCGGTGCGGGCGAGAGTGGGCCACGCCATCGCGGGCAGGGTCGGTTTGGGCATCGCCGCACGATATCGCAGTGGACCAAGGGTTTCGGAAACCGCAAGGCCCCCGGGGGGCTGTCGCTTCCCGGGGCCCTGGGATCCACCCGTGGGTGGCGGTCGTCCTTGTTCGTGCTCAGGCCCAGCGCTCGCTGGCCGCGGTGAAGTCGAGGCGGCGCTCACCGGTGTAGATCTGCTTGGGCCGGGCGATCTTCTGCTCCTTGTCCTGGACCAGTTCCAGCCACTGCGCCAACCAGCCCGGCGTACGGCCGATGGCGAAGAGGACGGTGAACATCTCCGGCGGGAACTGGAACGCCTCGTAGATCAGGCCCGAGTAGAAGTCCACATTCGGATAGAGCTTGCGCTGGACGAAGTATTCATCCTCCAGGGCGATCTTCTCCAGCTCCAGGGCGATGTCCAGGAGCGGGTTGGTGCCGGTCACCTCGAAGACGTCCTCGGCGGACTTCTTGATGATCTTCGCGCGCGGGTCGTAGTTCTTGTAGACCCGGTGGCCGAAGCCCATCAGGCGCTCGTTGCCGTTCTTGACGCCGTCGATGAAGGAGGGGATGTTCTCCTTCTTCCCGATCCGGCGCAGCATCCGCAGCACCGCCTCGTTGGCGCCGCCGTGGAGCGGGCCGAAGAGTGCGCCGACGCCAGCGGCCACGGCGGAATAGGGGTCGACCTGGGTCGAGCCGACGGAGCGGACCGCGTTGGTCGAGGCGTTCTGCTCGTGGTCGGCGTGCAGGATGAACAGGACGTCCAGGGCACGCACCAGGCGCTCGTCGGCCTCGAACTTCTTCTCGCTCATCTTGAAGAGCATGGAGAGGAAGTTCTCGGTGTAGCTCAGGTCGTTGTCGGGATAGACGAACGGCTTGCCCTGGGCGTGGCGGAAGGACCAGGCGCCGAGGGTGGGCATCTTGGCGATCATCCGGACGATCTGCATGTGGCGGTTGGCCGGGTCGTCGATGTTGCGGGCGTCCGGGTAGAAGGTGGACAGCGCACCGACCGACGCCATCAGCATCCCCATCGGGTGGGCGTCGTAGCGGAAGCCGTGCATGAACGACTTCACGTTCTCGTGGACGAACGTGTGGTAGGTGATCTCGTGCTCCCAGGCGTCGTACTCGGCCTTGGTGGGGAGCGCGCCGTGGATCAGCAGGTAGGCGACCTCGAGGAAGTTCGACTTCTCGGCGAGCTGCTCGATCGGGTATCCGCGGTATTCGAGGATGCCCTTGTCGCCGTCGATGAAGGTGACGGCGCTGCGGCAGGAGGCAGTGTTGACGAAACCGGGGTCGTAGACGGCCAGGCCCGGGGTCTCCTCGTCGACGCGGATCTTGCCGAGATCGGCGGCCTTGATGGTGCCGTCGGTGATCGGGACGGCGTATTCACTGCCGGTGCGGTTGTCCCTGATGGTGAGGGACTGGGTGTTGTCTTCGGTGACGGCCGGTGCGTCGGTCACGTCGGCTCCTGTCGTCCATGAGTGTTGTGGACTCTCGTATCGGTCAGTCCCAACCTATTCCGTTGTGGCGCCCGACACCACGTGGGGTGCCCCTTGATGAAGTTACTGACCGGTTGTTGAGACGCCGCCGCCCGGTAAACCGTTTGCGACCGGTCAACAGTGGCGGAGAGGATCGGAGCATGGGCCATGTGGACGTCGCCGGGGTGCGCTTCGAACTCCCCGACGGGCGGGTGCTGCTCGAGGACGTCTCATTCCGGGTCGGTGACGGGAGCAAGGTGGCGCTGGTGGGCGCCAACGGTGCCGGGAAGACCACCCTGCTGAGGATCATCACTGGCGAACTCGCCCCGCATGCAGGGGTGGTCACCCGCAGCGGCGGCCTCGGCGTGATGCGACAGATGGTGTCCGACGGACTCCCCGAAGGACCCACCGTCGCAGACCTGCTGGGCTCCGTCGCCCCGCCCGCGGTACGCCGTGCCGCGGCGGCGGTGGAGCGTTGCGAGCTGGCCCTGATGGAGGTCGACGACGAACGCAACCAGATGCGCTATGCCGCAGCCCTTGCCGAGTTCGGCGACGCCGGCGGCTATGACATCGAGGTGGTCTGGGACGTCTGCGCGATGGCCGCGCTGGGCGCGCCCTTCGACCGGGTCCGCAACCGGCTGCTCGCCACGCTGTCGGGTGGGGAGCAGAAGCGGCTCGTCCTGGAGTACCTGCTCCGTGGCCCGGACCAGGTCCTGCTCCTGGACGAACCGGACAACTTCCTCGATGTGCCCGGCAAGATCTGGCTCGAGGAACGGATCAGGGCGTCCGCCAAGACCATCCTGTTCATCTCCCACGACCGGGAGTTGCTGGCCAACACCGCGACCCGGGTGGTCACCGTCGAGCTCGGGTCCAGCGGAAACCGGGTCTGGACCCACCCGGGAGGCTTCGCCTCCTACCACCAGGCCAGGCGGGACCGGTTCGCCCGGTTCGAGGAACTCCGCAGGCGCTGGGACGAGGAGCACGCCAAGCTGCGCGCCCAGATGCTGATGTACAAGCAGAAGGCCGCCTACAACTCCGACATGGCCAGCCGCTACCAGGCGGCCCAGACCCGGTTGCGCCGCTTCGAGGATGCGGGGCCACCGACTGAGCAGCCGCGGGAGCAGCAGGTGGCCATGCGGCTGCGCGGGGGACGGACCGGGAAGCGTGCCGTGGTCTGCGAGGCCCTGGAGTTGACCGGGCTGATGAAGCCGTTCGACCTGGAGGTCTGGTACGGCGAACGGGTCGCCGTGCTCGGCTCGAACGGGTCCGGTAAGTCGCACTTCCTGCGCCTGCTCGCCGGTGGCGGCACCACCCCGGAGGCCGGACACCTCCCGGTGGGCGAGGCTGAGGTCGCCCCGGTGGCGCACCGGGGCGTGGCCAGGCTCGGTGCCCGGGTCCGGCCGGGATGGTTCGTGCAGACCCACGAACACCCCGAACTGGTGGGGCGCACCCTGCTCGAGATCCTGCACCGCGGCGACACCGGCATGGCCGGACATGGTCGCGAGGGAATGGGGCGCGAGCAGGCCTCCCGGGTGCTGGACCGCTATGAGCTCGCCCACGCTGCCGACCAGCGGTTCGAGTCGCTCTCCGGTGGGCAGCAGGCCCGGTTCCAGATCCTGCTGCTCGAACTTTCCGGCGCCACGTTGTTGCTCCTCGACGAACCCACCGACAACCTCGACCTCCAGTCCGCGGAGGCACTGGAGGAAGGACTGGCAGCATTCGAGGGCACGGTGCTCGCGGTGACCCATGACCGCTGGTTCGCCCGCGGCTTCGACCGGTTCCTGGTCTACCGTGCGGACGGCACCGTGGCCGAGACCCCCGAGCCGGTCTGGGACGAGGGCCGGGTCAGGCGGGCGCGCTGACATCGGGGCACGCTGGCCTGCGGGGCGTGCAGGCGGACCCGCTGGCGTTTTGACCCCGCAGGCGGCCTCCGCCTAAACTTGCTGGTCGCGCCTGTTGCCGCGCCCTCAAGCGGTGCAGACCCGGACGAAGTGGAGCCGGGCAGTGTTCGTCAGCAGGCGTCAGCACCACCACCCGACCAGGCATCCCTGGCCGGTCCCAACGAACTGAAGTGGAGCAACTCACGTTGCGTACTTACAGCCCCAAGCCCGCTGACATCCAGCGCGAATGGCTCGTCATCGACGCCGAGGACATCGTCCTCGGCCGCCTCGCCGTCCAGGTTGCGAACCTGCTCCGCGGCAAGCACAAGCCCACCTTTGCCCCGCACATGGACATGGGTGACTTCGTCATCGTCGTGAACGCGGAGAAGGTTGCCCTCTCCGGCAACAAGAAGACCGCCAAGCTAGCCTACCGCCACTCGGGATACCCCGGTGGCCTCTCCGCCACGCCGATCGGTGAACTCCTGGAGAAGGACGCCCGCAAGGCCATCGAGAAGGCCGTCTGGGGCATGCTCCCCAAGAACCGCCTCGGCCGCCAGATGCTGAAGAAGCTCAAGGTCTACTCCGGCCCCGAGCACCCGCACGCGGCCCAGAAGGCCACCCCGTTCGAGATCACGCAGATCTCCCAGTGATTGCAGACAAGGACATCAACGTGACTGAGAACATCACCGCCGAGGGCGAGGTCGAGGAGACCTACGAGACCAACGAGCAGGGCATCGCCTACTCGTCCGAGTCCGCCCCGTCCGCCGACGCCCCGCAGCGTCCGGCCACCATCGCCCCGGCCGGCGCCACCGGCCGCCGCAAGGAGGCCGTGGCCCGGGTCCGCATCGTGCCCGGTTCCGGCGAGTGGAGCATCAACGGCCGCAGCCTCGAGAACTACTTCCCGAACAAGCTGCACCAGCAGATCGTCAACGAGCCGTTCGCTGCCCTGCAGCTCGAGGGTCGCTTCGACGTCATCGCCCGCATCCACGGCGGCGGCAGCGCTGGCCAGGCCGGCGCGCTGCGCCTGGGCGTGGCGCGTTCGCTGAACGACGTCGACGTCGAGGCCAACCGCCCGGTCCTCAAGAAGGCCGGACTGCTCACCCGTGACGCCCGCGTGGTCGAGCGGAAGAAGGCCGGTCTCAAGAAGGCCCGCAAGGCCTCGCAGTTCTCCAAGCGCTGATTCCGCTCCGCATGCCGGGCACCGGCATGCGAGGCGGTCCACGCCGCTTCCCGGGCACGCTGGCGGCCCCCGTGCCGCCAGCGTGCCCGGTTCTTTCGTTTCCGACGCCGCAGGGGGATGTGAGCGTGACCAAGAAGTTGTTCGGCACCGACGGGGTGCGTGGCCTGGCCAATCGCGATCTCACCGCGGAACTGGCCCTCGACCTGTCCGTCGCCGCAGCGCACGTGTTGGCCGACCGTGGCGAACTCGCGGCCCCGGGCACGCCCGGACGGCGCCCGCTGGCCGTGGTCGGGCGTGACACCCGGGCCTCGGGCGAATTCCTCGAGGCCGCCGTCGTGGCGGGACTTGCCTCGGCCGGCGTCGACGTACACCTGCTGGGCGTCCTGCCGACCCCGGGCGTTGCACACCTGACCGGTGCGCTCGGGGCAGACCTCGGCGTGATGCTGAGCGCGTCGCACAACCCGATGCCGGACAACGGGATCAAGTTCCTGGCCCGCGGTGGGGTCAAGCTCGACGACGCCATCGAGGTGGCCATCGAGGAGCGCTTGCGCGAGGAGTGGGAGCGCCCCACGGGCGCCGATGTCGGCCGGGTCACGACGTACGACGCGGCGGTCGACGACTATGTGGCCCACCTCGTCTCGACCCGCTCGACACCCCTGGCCGGCCTCAAGGTCGTCCTCGACTGTGCGGAGGGAGCCGCCTGGCAGGCAGGCCCGCAGGCCCTGCGTGCCGCCGGTGCCGAGGTGATCGCGATCCACGCGGAGCCCGACGGGCTCAACATCAACGACAACTGCGGTTCCACCCACCTCGAGGACCTGCAACGCGCCGTCGTCGAGCACGGCGCCGACGCCGGATTCGGGCTCGACGGCGACTCCGATCGCTGCCTGGCCGTCGACGCCGACGGCACCGTGGTGGACGGTGACCAGATCCTGGCCGTGCTGGGACTCTCGCTCCGTGACGCCGGCAAGCTGCCCGGCGACGTCGTGGTGGCAACGGTGATGAGCAACCTCGGCTTCGTCCAGGCGCTGGAGGCCAACGGCCTCACCGTGCGCCAGACCAGCGTGGGGGACCGCTATGTGCTGGAGGAGATGAAGGCAGGCGGATTCGGCCTGGGCGGTGAACAGTCCGGCCACGTGATCATGAGCGAGCACGCCACCACCGGCGACGGGATCCTCACCGCCCTGCACCTGCTCGAGCGGATGGCCGTCACCGGATCCTCCCTGGCCGACCTGGCCGCCGTGATGACGCGCCTGCCGCAGGTGCTGGTCAACGTCGCCGGCGTCGACAAGGCACGCGCCGGCACGGATGAGGAACTGCTGGCTGCCGTGGCCCGGGCGGAGGACGACCTGGGCGACTCCGGTCGCGTGCTGCTGCGGCCCTCGGGGACCGAGCCGCTGGTCCGGGTGATGGTGGAAGCGCCCACCGAGGAGCAGGCAGGCGCGGTCGCGGATTCGCTGGCCGCAGTGGTGCGCGAGCGCCTGGCGCTCTGAGTCGCGGCGTACCCCGGGACTTGTGCGGTGCTGTTGCCCACGGCGTACCCCGGGACTTGTGCGGTGCTGTTGCCCACGGCGTACCCCGGGACTTGTGCGGTGTTGTGGACGAAAAAGGGGCGCACAGCGCTACTTGAGCGACGATAACCCCGCGTTACAGGGCATGTAGTGAGGGTGGGAAGGGTCAGAGCTTGCGCAGGCGCACGTAGCGCACCGAGTGGTCCTTGTCCTTGCGGAGCACGAGGTTGGCCCGTGACCGGGTGGGCAGCACGTTCTGGGTCAGGTTCGGGCCGTTGATCGACTCCCAGATCCGCGCCGCCTCGACACGGGCCTCGGCCTCGGTCAGGTCGCCATAGCGGGCGAAGTAGGACTTCGGGTCCCGGAAGGCGGTGTCACGCAGGCGCAGGAAGCGTTGGACGTACCAGTGCTGGATGTCGGAGGTGGCGGCGTCGACGAAGACGGAGAAGTCGAAGAAGTCGCTCACGGCCAGGCCGGTCCGGCCGTCCTCGCGGACCCGCGCCGGTTGCAGCACGTTGAGGCCCTCCACGATGACGATGTCCGGGCTCTTGACGACGATCTTCTCGTCGGGGACCACGTCATAGGTCAGGTGCGAATAGATCGGTGCCTCGACCTCGTCCTTGCCGGACTTGATGTCGATCACGAACCGGAGCAGGGCCTTGCGGTCATAGGACTCCGGGAAGCCCTTGCGCTGCAGCAGGCCACGCCGCTCTAGTTCCGCGTTGGGGAAGAGGAAGCCGTCGGTGGTGACCAGGGAGACCGACGGGTGTTCGGGCCAGTGGGCCAGCATCTGCTGCAGCACGCGCGCCGTGGTCGACTTGCCGACCGCGACGGACCCGGCCAGGCCGATCACGAACGGCGTACGCGGGGGCACCGGGAAGTCGAGGAACGCCTGCTGGCGCCGGTGCAGGTGCCCCGCCGCGTCGACGTACAGGCTGAGCAGTCGGGAGAGTGGCAGGTAGACCTGCTGCACCTCGTCGAGGTTCAACTCGTCGCCGAGCCCGCGGACCCGGTCGATCTCGGCCGGACTGAGTGGCTGTTCGGTCGATTCGGCGAGCGCCGCCCATGCGTCGCGCGCCAGTTCGATGTACGGCGAGGTCTCGCGGCCGTGGTCGCGCCCCTCGGAGCCAGCCGGGGAAGACATGATCGCCATTGTTGCAGTTGCCGATTCCGCATGCGTGGACGGATACACTTCGGCGCATGTGTGGAATCGTGGGATACGTCGGGAGCCAGCAGGCACAGGGCGTCGTGATCGAGGGATTGCGACGCCTGGAGTATCGGGGCTACGACTCGGCAGGCATCGCCCTGGTCGACTCAGGACGGATCGCCTCTGACAAGCGCGCCGGCAAGTTGGCCAACCTGGACAAGGCCATCGACGAGCATCCCCTGCCGCCGTCGACCACCGGCATCGGGCACACCCGCTGGGCCACCCACGGTGCCCCCAACGACACCAACGCCCACCCGCACCTGGGGGCCGAGAAGCGCCTTGCGCTGGTGCACAACGGGATCATCGAGAACTTCGCCGAACTCCGCGCCGAACTCGAGGCCGAGGGCCACGACCTGCTCTCCGAGACCGACACCGAGATCGCCGCCCACCTGATCGAGCGCGAGCTGGCCACCGGCATCGACCTGACCACCGCCATGCAGCGTGCCTGCCAGCGCCTGGAGGGGGCCTTCACCCTGGTCGCCATCGACGCCCAGGACCCCGACCGGGTCGTCGCCGCGCGGCGCAACAGCCCGCTGGTGGTGGGCCTGGGCGAGGGGGAGAACTTCCTCGGCTCCGACGTGGCTGCCTTCATCGAGCACACCCGTGAGGCCCTCGAGCTCGGCCAGGACCAGGTCGTCACCATCACCCGCGAGGGCGTCGAGGTCACCGGGTTCGACGGCTCCCCGGCCGAGGGCACCCGCTACCACGTGGACTGGGACCTCTCCTCGGCGGAGAAGGACGGCCACGACTGGTTCATGCGCAAGGAGATCTTCGAGCAGCCCCGTGCCGTGGCTGACTCGCTGCTGGGCCGGCGTACTGCCGACGGCAGCCTCCAGCTCGACGAGGTCCGCCTCTCCGACGACGAACTGCGCGACATCGACAAGATCATCATCATCGCCTGCGGCACCTCGTTCTATGCCGGGATGGTGGCCAAGTACGCGATCGAGCACTGGTGCCGGATCCCGGTCGAGGTCGAACTGGCCTCCGAGTTCCGCTACCGCGACCCGATCCTGACCCGGGAGACCCTGGTCGTGGCGATCAGCCAGTCCGGCGAGACCGCCGACACCCTGCAGGCAATCCGCCACGCTCGCACGCAGCGGTCCAAGGTGCTCGCGATCTGCAACACCAACGGTTCCACCATCCCGCGCGAGTCGGACGCGGTGATCTACACCCACGCCGGACCCGAGATCGGGGTCGCCTCCACCAAGGGGTTCCTGACCCAGCTGGTCGCCTGCTACCTGCTCGCCCTCTACCTGGCCCAGGTCAAGGGGACCCGCTTCGGGGACGAGATCGCCGAGTGGATGGATCACCTGGAGCGGATGCCCGCGCACATCGAGAAGGTGCTCGACGGTGCCGACGCGATCTATGACCTCGCCCGACGCCACCAGGAAACCAAGTCGGTCCTCTTCCTTGGCCGCCACGCCGGCTACCCGGTCGCGCTCGAGGGCGCCCTGAAGCTCAAGGAACTGGCCTACATCCACGCCGAGGGATTCGCTGCCGGAGAGCTCAAGCACGGACCGATCGCGCTGATCGCCGAGGACCTGCCGGTGCTCTGCGTGGTGCCGCCCCGCGGGCGCGACCAGTTGCACGAAAAGATGATCTCCGGCATCCAGGAGGTGCGCGCCCGGGGCGCGAGGACGATCTGCCTGGCCGAGGAGGGCGACGAGAAGATCCTCCCGTACGCCGACGAGTTGATCACCCTGCCGAAGGTCCCGGTGCTGCTCCAGCCGCTGGTTGCCGCGGTGCCGCTCCAGCTCTTCGCCTGCGAACTGGCCACCGCGATGGGCCACGACGTGGACCAGCCGCGCAACCTGGCCAAGTCCGTCACCGTCGAGTGACGCCGCCGCCGTGATCGTCGGGGTCGGGGTCGACGTCGTCGACGTGGCACGGTTCGTCGAGACCCTGGCACGGACGCCGGCGCTGCGTGCCCGCCTCTTCACCCCTGCCGAGGCCGAGTTCGCCGACCAGTCGTTGGCGGCCCGGTTCGCGGCCAAGGAGGCCATCGCCAAGGCGCTCGGTGCACCGCCTGGCCTGGGCTGGCACGACGCCGAGGTGGTCAAGGAGGAGTCCGGGCGGCCCCGGTTCGTGATCAGGGGCACCGTGGAGGCCGCCTGCACCGCCGCCGGCGGCAAGCACGTGCACCTCTCGCTCTCCCACGACGGCGGCCTGGCCACGGCGTACGTCGTGATCGAGGGCTGAGCAGCCGTCCGCGGGGTTGAGATGTCGGTTGCCGTCACCGGGTGACGGTGAGCGACACACCAGGCCGGCGGCACCCACTAGTCTCGGCCCCATGCGCCAGGCCCACAGCGTCGAACAGGTCCGTGCCGCCGAGGCAGACCTGCTCGCGACCCTGCCCGACGGTGCCCTGATGGCCCGGGCCGCCAGTGGCCTGGCCACTGCGGTGATCGACCTGCTCGGCGGGGCCTATGGGCGACGGGTGCTGCTCCTGGTCGGCTCCGGGGACAACGGCGGCGACACCCTGTTCGCAGGCGCGCTGCTGGCCCGGCGCGGCGCCCAGGTCACGGCGGTGCTGCTGGCAGACCATCCGCACGCAGCCGGCCTGGCGGCGCTCCGCGCATCCGGCGGTACGACGTGCCCGGCGGCTGGGTTCACCCCGCCAGCAGGCCTGGACGTGGTGGTGGACGGCATCGTCGGCATCGGTGGCCGCCCGGGCCTGCGCCCCGACGCGGTCGCCGTGCTGTCCCGGCTCACGGGGCTCCCGATGGTGGCGGTCGACGTGCCCAGCGGGCTCAGCGTGGACACCGGAGAGATCGATGGCGCGCACGTGAGGGCCGACCTCACCGTCACCTTCGGCACCCACAAGCCGTGCCACGTCCTCTACCCTGCCGCCCTGCACTGCGGTGCCGTCGTAGTCGTCGACCTCGGCCTCGACCTGCCCGAGCCGGTGCTCGAGGTGCTCCAACCAGCCGACGTGGCTGCACTGCTGCCGGTCCCGGCCCCGGCCGCCCACAAGTACACCCGCGGCGTGGTCGGCCTGCGGACCGGCGCCGCCTATCCGGGCGCCGGCCTGCTCAGCGCAGCCGGCGCCAACTGCGGCCTGGCCGGCATGGTCCGCCACGTCGGCCCCGACGAGGTGGGCAACCAGGTCCGCGCCGCCCATCCCGAGGTGGTGCTTGGCCCCGGCCGCGTGCAGGCCTGGGTGGTCGGCTCCGGGGGCGGCGAGGACGCAGGGACGGAACTCGCGACCGCGCTGGCCGACGGCGTACCGGTCGTGGTGGACGCCGACGCCCTGGCCCACGTCCGACCGACCCCAGGGGCGCCCGCGGACCCACCCCTGGTGCTGACCCCGCACGCCGGCGAACTGGCCCGGATGCTCGACATGCGCCGCGACCAGGTGGAGGCGCGCCCCTGGCACTTCGCGCGCCACGCGGCACGCGAGTTCGGTGCCGTGGTGCTGCTCAAGGGCCGCCGTACCGTGGTCTGTGACCCCGACGGACGGACCCGGGTCACCACCACCGGCACGCCATGGCTGGGCACGGCCGGAGCCGGGGACGTGCTGGCCGGCCTGATCGGCGCGCTGGCCGCCGCCGGACTCGGCCCGTACGACGCGGCCTCGGTGGGATCCTGGCTCCACGGGGCCGCTGCCACCCGCGCCTCGGCCGACGGGCCGATCGTGGCCACGGACGTGGCACGCGCGCTGCCCGGGGTGGTTCGCGACCTGCGCGGCCAGGCACAGTGACACAATCGGGCCCATGAGTGGGGAGAGGGCGAGCGCGGCTGCCGTGCCGCACCGGGCAGAGATCGTGGTCGACCTGGCCGCGATCCGGCACAACGTACGCCGCCTGCGCGCGCTCACCCGCACCCCCGACGGCGGCGGTCCGCTGATGATGACCGTGGTCAAGGCCGACGGCTATGGCCACGGGATGGTGCCGGTGGCCCGCGCCGCCCGGGAGGCCGGCGCCGACTGGCTCGGCGTGGCCACCCTCGACGAGGCGGTGGCACTGCGCGACGGCCACGACCGAGGCCGGGTGCTGTGCTGGATGGCGGTGCCGGGCGAGGAGTACGCCCCGGCCATCGAGCGCGACATCGACGTCTCGGCGTACTCGCTGGCCCAGCTCGCCGAGATCGAGCAGGCAGCGGTCGAGCAGGGAACCACGGCACGGGTCCAGCTCAAGGTCGACACCGGGCTCTCCCGCGGGGGCTGCCTGCCCGTCGACTGGCCGGCGCTGGTGGATGCGGCCCGGTCCGCCGAGGAGCGGGGAGCGGTGCGGATCACCGGGCTCTGGTCCCACCTGGCCTGCGCGGACGACCCTGCGCATCCGGCGAACGACGAGCAGGAGCGGGTCTTCCTCGACGCGATCGAGGCCGCCCGGGGGGCCGGGCTCCGCCCCGAGGTGCGCCACCTGGCCAACAGCGCCGCCGCGGTGCTGCGACCGTCCAGCCACTTCGACATGGTCCGGGTCGGGATCGCCAGCTATGGCCTCGACCCGGCGCCGGGGGCGACCGGCGACCTGGGCCTGGTCCCGGCAATGACGGTGCGCGCCACACTGGCGATGGTCAAGCGGGTCGAGGCGGGCGCCTCGGTCTCCTACGGGCACCGCTGGACCGCCCCCGCACCGACCACACTGGGCCTGGTCCCCGCCGGGTACGCCGAGGGGTTGCCGCGGGCCGCATCCAACCGGGGCAACGTCTGGGCCGCCGGCAGCAGGCGCCCGATCCGCGGCACCCTGTGCATGGACCAGTTCGTGATCGACCTCGGCGACGACACCGCGGCCGCCGGCGACACGGTGGAGATCTTCGGCACCGGGCACGACGGAGCGCCGACCGCCCAGGAGTGGGCCGAGGTGGTGGACACGATCAACTATGAGATCGTCACCCGGGTCGGTGGTCGCCTGGCCAGGGTCCATGTCGACAGCGAAACCGCAGCAACCGCACGGGAGGACGACCAGTGAGCGTGACCAGGAGGATCCTCCAGGTCGCCGCCGGCGCTGCCGGGGTCGCCGCAGTCGGCGGCGCCGTGGACATGCACCGCCGCCGCCGGATCATCGCCCGGCGGGGCAGCGGTGAGAAGTTCGCGCTCGGCTCCCTGCACTCCCCGGCCCGGACGGTCATCGCCGAGGACGGCGTGCCGCTCCACGTCGAGGTCGACGAGGCCACCCCGACCGGCGCAGGTGCCCGGTGGTCGGGGGAGGACCACGAACCGGTCACCGTCGTCTTCGTCCACGGCTATGCGCTGAGCCTGGACTGCTGGCACTTCCAGCGCGCCGGCTACCGCGGCCTGGTCCGCACCGTCTACTACGACCAGCGCTCGCACGGACGATCCGGCCGCTCACCGGTCGCCCATGCCACCATCGAGCAGCTCTCCGAGGACCTGCACGAGGTGATCGACCAGGTGGTCCCCGAGGGCCGGGTGGTCCTGGTCGGCCACTCGATGGGCGGGATGTCGATCATCGCGCTGGCCGAGTCGCATCCGGAACTCTTCGGTGAGAGGGTGATCGGCGTTGCCCTGGTCGCCACCACGGCCGGTGGCCTCAAGCCGCACCACGTGCTGTTGCCGATGCTGCCCAAGGGATATGGCGGGCAGTTGCTCAGCCGGGCCATCGTGGCCCTCTCCCGCGGGGTCCGGGTGGTCGAACTGGCTCGCAAGATGGGCAAGGACTTCGCCATCGTCGCCACCGACCACTTCGCCTTCGGCGAAGAAGTGCCGGCCGACTACGTGAAATTCGTGGACCAGATGCTCGCCAGCACCCCGTTCGACGTGCTGGCCGAGTTCTTCCCAAGCTTCGACGCACTCGACAAGTTCACCGCCCTCTCCGCACTCGAGCGGGTGCCGACCACGATCATCTGCGGCACCCGCGACAAGCTCACCTCGGTCGGGCACAGCCGCAAGATGCACACCCTGCTGCCCGACTCCACGCTGGTCGAGTGCGAGGGCGCCGGGCACATGGTGATCATGGAGCAGCACCTCGAGGTCAACAAGGCGATCGACGAACTCCTGGCCGCGGCGGACACGCATGCCCGGAACCTGCCGCGATGACGCGCGTCGCGGAACTGGTCGGCGCCGAGGCCGCCGGCGAGATGCACCGGGTGATCGCCGAGGCGTTCGGCGCCCGCCCGGTGCTCGATCCGCCCGCCGAGGCCCTCGCGGAGACCCCGGAGAGCCTGGCCGTCGCTTTGGCGGCCGGCAGTGGGATCGTGGTCCGTGAGGACGGCGAAGCGCTCGGATCCCTGGTCCTCGAACGCAACGGCGACACCGTCACGCTGCGCCGGGTCGGCGTACTGCCCCGGATGCAGGGCAGCGGTGTTGCCGGCGAACTCGTGGCCGCCGCCGAGGCGCACGCCCGGGCCCAGGGCGCGACCGGGATGCAGGTGGTGGCCAGGGTCGAGTTGCCGGCCTCGGTTGCCTTCTGGGAACACAACGGCTTCGTCCGCTCGGGCCGCGAGGGGGAGAAGCTGTCCATGACGAAGGTCTTCCCGCGCACCTTCACCATGGCGACCCCCGAGGACGCCCACGCCTTCGGTGAACGGCTTGCCGGGCTGCTCCGGGCCGGGGACCTGGTCATCCTGGCCGGCGAACTCGGAGCCGGGAAGACCACCTTCACCAAGGGCATCGGTGCCGGCCTGGGCGTGCGCGGTGACGTCGCCTCGCCGACCTTCGTGATCGCCCGGGTCCACCCCTCGCTGGTCGGCGGCCCCGGTCTGGTCCACGTGGACGCCTATCGCCTCGGCTCCATCGACGAACTCGACGAGCTCGACCTGGAAATGACCATGGCCGGGGCGGTCACCGTCGTGGAGTGGGGGGCCGGCCTGGCCGAGGGCCTGGCCGAGGATCGCCTCGAGATCGACATCGTGCGGACCCTGGGCGACGTGGCATCGATCGAGGACACCGACGAGCGCCAGGTCGTCATCCGCCCCGTGGGGGCGCGCTGGCTCGACGTCGACTGGAGCGGCCTGGCGGCGTACGGGAGAGAGGCGCAGGGCGCACCCGACGGAGGTACGGCGTGACCGTGGCACGCCGAGGCAGGCTCGCGCAGGGTGTCGCCGAACTCAGCCCCGGCTACTTCGCCTTCGTGATGGCCTCCGGCATCGTCTCGGTGGCCCTCGAGGTCGAGGGGTATGACCTGCTGTCGGCCGTCACCTTCGGCGTGGGCATTGTCGGCTACCTGACCCTGCTGGTCCTCACCTGCTGGCGGGTGATCGCCTTCGGCGACCGGTTCCTGGCAGATTTCCGTGACCCGAAGCGCGCCTTCGGCTTCTTCACCTTCGTGGCCGGCACCAACGTGCTCGGCACCCGGGCCGGCATCGAGGGTTGGTACGCCGCCACGGCGGTGGCACTGGCAATCGGCGGGCTGGTCTGGTTGGTGCTCGGCTACGTCGTGCCGTGGAGCGCGGTGATGAGCCGCGAGGAACGCCCGGTCGTGCTCGCCGCCAACGGCACCTGGTTCGTGTGGGTGGTGGCCAGCCAGTCGGTGGCCATCGTCGCCTCCACCCTGGCCCGGGTGCACGGCGTCGAGGGCCTGCCGATCCTGGCCGTGACCGCCTGGTCGGTGGGCGTGGTCACCTACGCCGCCTCCGCCGTCTTCGTCTCGTTGCGCCTGATGCTCTATCCGTTCGGGCCCGAGGAGTTCGAGCCGTCGTACTGGGTCTCGATGGGCGCGATCGCGATCACCATCCTGGCCGGCGCCGGCATCGTGGAGATGGATTCCACGCCGATGGTGGATGCGATCCGGGACCTGGTCGCCGGGTTGTCGGTGGTCTTCTGGTGCTTCGCGACCTGGTTGATCCCGGTGCTCTTCGCTGCCGGCGTGTGGCGTCACGTGCTGCGCAAGGTGCCACTCGTCTATGAGCCGAACCTGTGGAGCATCGTCTTTCCACTGGGGATGTATGCCGTGGCGAGCATCTCGCTCGGACGCGCCGACCAGTTGCCGGCGGTCTCCACCCTGGGACAGGCGTGGCTGTGGCTGGCGTTCGCCGCCTGGGTGGTGGTCCTGGCAGCGATGGTGGGGCACCTGGTCCGGCCCGGCAACAGCCGGGACGCCGCCGCGGCGCCGGTGGAGGCGAGTCGCTAGTCTCGTCGTGTGCTGCTCGCCCTCGACACCGCTTCTCCCCAGGTCACCGTTGCCCTGCTCGACGACGCGGGCACCGTGGTCGCCGAGCGCCGCAGCGACGAGTTGATGAAGCATGCCGAGCAACTGGCCCCGCTGATCGCTGCCGTGCTGACCGAGGCGGGCGCCGCGCAGATCGACGTCACCGCCGTCGCGGTCGGTGTCGGACCCGGCCCGTTCACCGGGCTGCGGGTCGGCCTGGCCACTGCGCGCACCCTGGCCATGGTGCTGGAGATCCCGGTGTACGGCGTGTGCTCACTCGATGCGCTGGCCCTCGAGGCCGTTGCCGCCGGGACAGTCCAGGGCCCCTTCCTGGTGGCCACCGATGCGCGGCGCAAGGAGGTCTACTGGGCGGCGTACGACGAGCAGGGCCAGCGCACCAGTGAGCCGGCGGTGGATCGCCCGGCTGACGTGGCGAGTGACCTGCCGGTGGTCGGTGAGGGCGGCCGGCTCTATCCGGATGCCTTCGTGCGCGGTGTCGAGCCGCTGCGGCCCAGTGCCGGATGGCTCGGCCGGGCCGTGGTCACCGAGCAGGCCGAACTGCTCGACCCGGAGCCGCTCTATCTGCGGCGCCCCGATGCGGTGCGGCCCGCGCCCCCCAAGCCGGTCTCGCCCGGCAAGGGGAGCCCCGCGTGAGCGCGCCCCGGATCCGCGCCGCCCAGCCGGGTGACCTGGCCACCATCGCCGCGCTCGAGGAGGAGCTCTTCGGCATCGAGGCGTGGGACACCGAGAGCCTGCTCGACGACCTGGAGCGCCCGGGGCGGACCTTCGTGGTGGCCGATCTCGATGGCGAGGTGGTCGGCCACGCGATCACGATGCTCGCCGGTGACATCGCCGACCTGATGCGGATCGGCGTCGACCCCTCGCGCCAGCGCGAGGGCATCGCACGACGCCTGCTCGACGAACTCGTCGGCCAGGCACGCGACGACGGGGCCGACCGGATGCTGCTCGAGGTCTCGGCGTTGAACCGGGAGGCGATCAGCTTCTATGCCGCGACCGGGTTCACCCAGGTCGACGTGCGGGCGAACTACTACAAGGACGGGTCGGACGCGTTGGTGATGAAGCGGCCCCTGGGCCCGTCGTGCAACTGGAGCCAAGGATGAGCGCGACCGACGGACCCCTGGTGCTCGGCATCGAGTCCTCCTGCGACGAGACGGGCGTGGGCATCGTCCGCGGCCGTACCCTGCTCGCCGATGCGGTGGCCAGTTCGATGGAGCAGCATGCGCCGTACGGCGGGGTGGTCCCGGAGATCGCCTCCCGGGCCCACCTGGAGGCGATCGTGCCGATGATCCAGCTGGCCTGCGAGCGGGCCGGGATCCGGCTGGCCCAGCTGGACGCGATCGCGGTGACCTCCGGCCCGGGCCTGGCCGGGGCGCTGATGGTGGGCGTCGGCGCGGCCAAGGCACTGGCGCTGGCCCTGGACAAGCCGATCCACGGCGTCAACCACCTGGCCGGGCACGTGGCGGTGGACCAGCTCGAGCACGGCCCGTTGCCCGAGCCGTGCCTGGCACTGCTGGTCAGCGGTGGGCACTCCAATCTGCTCCAGGTCAACGACATCACCTCCGACATCGTCTCCCTGGGCAACACCATCGACGACGCGGCGGGGGAGGCCTACGACAAGGTCGCCCGGCTGCTGGGGCTCTCCTATCCGGGCGGCCCGGTGATCGATGCCGAGGCAGCCTCCGGCTCGTCGGTGGCAATCGACTTCCCGCGTGGCCTGACCTCGCGCCGGGACCTGGAACGGCATCGCTTCGACTTTTCGTTCTCCGGGCTGAAGACCGCAGTGGCCCGGTGGGTGGAGGCCCGCCAGCGGGCCGGCGAACCGGTCCCGGTCGCGGACGTGGCTGCTTCCTTCCAGGAGGCGGTCTGTGACGTGCTCACCCGCAAGGCGATCGATGCCGCGACGCACACCGGCATCGACCACCTGGTGATCAGCGGTGGGGTGGCGGCCAACTCACGGCTGCGAGCCCTTGCCGAGGAACGGGCGGCCGCGCGCGGCATCCAGTTGCGGGTGCCGAAGCGGAACCTGTGCACCGACAACGGCGCGATGATCGCCGCGCTGGGCGCCGAGATCGTGGCCCGGGGGCACCGGCCGTCGGCGCTCGACTTCCCCGCGGACTCCTCACAGCCGGTCAGCCAGGTCTGGGTCTGAGATCGCCGAGGCGGCGTCAATTGACGCCGCCTCGGCGATGCAGGGTCAGCCGACGAACCGCCAGGGGACGTTCATCGTGCCGTTGTCGTAGCCGGCTTCGCCGACTCGCTCCACGGTCCCGTCCAGGCCGACCCGGTAGAGGTCGTACAGGCCCGGGCCGTCGTCCGAGGGTGACACGGTCATCACCAGCAGGTGGGTCTCGTCCTCCCACCAGCCCGACTGCAGCGTGGTCCCCTCCGGCATGTCGTCGCCGAGCTCGATGGTCACCCGCTCTTGACCACTGCTCACATCGAAGACCTGCAGACCGGTCGGGGTCGAGCCGAGGTTTGGGTCCAGCCTCTCCCCGGCCACCAGCCGGCCGTCGGGGGAGAAGGGTCGCCAGACGGCATACGCGAACCGGACGTCACTCAGGTCCGCGATCCGTTCTCCCGCGACCACGTCGTACAACGTGCTGGTCGTCGGCACGTCCGGATCGTGGTCCGACCCACTGGTCAGGCCGACCAGGATGCCGTCGGCCGAGATGCCGCCCGAGTTGATGAACCCGTCGGGCAACTGCTCGGGACCCTGCGGGCCGACCGCCCCGGCACCGCCCTCCGCGCCGGGAGTGAGGTCGTCGGAGTTCCCGTCGTAGTAGACCCGGCACTGACTGCCGCCGCTCGCGCAGTCCGGACCGAAGATGGCCCGCAGCGAGGCTGGCCGGCCGATCGGGGCGAACTCGCGGGTCTCGCTGTTCGCGCGCAGCCAGACCGTCCCCGCTGGGTCGGTCCAGGCGGCCACCGTCTGGTCCGCAGTGGCGACCGGCGCCGAGTAGCCGTCGTAGGAATCCACCATGTTCAGGTCCGCGTCGAGCACATCCATGCGGATGTCGTCGCCGCCGCTCTGACCGTGGATCCCGACGTATTCCTCGCCGGCCCGGACCAGGGTCTCGTAGTCCTTCGGCAGGATCTTCGTGCTTCCGTCGGGAAGGTGCAGCACGCCGGCGTCGACCCAGGCGATCCGCGGGTCGTCGCCCTGCGGGGCGTCGGAATTGATGACGATCGGTTCGTCAGCGAACTCCGGCGGCTCGGGTGTCTCCGGTGAGCTGGGCGGGTCGGTCGGGTTGACGTTGCTGGGGGTCGAGGTCGCCGGCGGCGGTGACTCGTCGCCGCGGGGCAGCATGTCGGCACCCCAGAGGCCGGCGGGGACGATGATCGCCACGGCAGCCAATGCGGCCGCTCCGCTGGTCAGTGCCCGGCGTCGTCGGATCCGTCCAGCGGCGCCCTTCACCTGGTCGAGCCCGATCGGTGCGTCGTGGATGCCGTCGACCCGGCCGTGGAGTTCACGGCCCAGCGAGCGGGTCAGGTCTTCGTTCTCGTTCATCGCTCCTCCTCCCCGAGGTGGTCCTGTCGATTGATGCCGTGGTCGCCCGCGGTGCTCCGCAGCGTGGCCAGGGCCCTGCTGGTCTGTGATTTCACGGTGCCGACGCTGCAGCCGAGGACGTCTGCGGTCTCGGCCTCGCTCAGCTCTTCGTAGTAGCGCAGCACCACGGCCGCGCGCTGCTTGGGTGGGAGTGTCTTGACCAGTTCCCAGAGTTGGCCGCTGCGCCCCTCGTCGTACGTGTCGTGCACGGGCACCCATTCGGGCACCTCGGAGCTGGAGTGCTCGCGCCGCTTCCAGGCCCGCCGCCACAAGGAGTTGTTCTCGTTGACCATGATCCGTCGTGCATAGCCGTCGATGGCCTCGCGCTCCCGCACCTTCTGCCAGGTCAGGTAGACCTTGGCAAGGGTGACCTGGAGGAGGTCCTCGGCGCCGTGGTGCTCGCCGGTCAGGAGGTACGCCGTGCGCAGCAGCGCGGGCTGGCGAGCAGCCATCCAGGCACTGAACTCGGCATCCTTGGACGCTGTTCTTCCGGTTTGCACCATCGCTCCCGAGTCTGTCGCGACATTCATGGATTCACCACCCATCCTTCCTCACCCCAGACGTGGTGGCGGTGGCAAAGGTTGCATCCTGGCGCGTGGCGTTTCGGGGAAACCGGGTCGCGGCTAGGTTGGTCCCAGCAAGTCCGACGACCAGGAGGAATCGTGCAGCAGGTACGTGCAGTGGTGGCCAGGGCAAAGGGAGCACCGGTCGAGGTGGTGACGATCAACGTCCCGGACCCGGGACCGGGCGAGGCCGTGGTCAAGGTCCAGGCGTGCGGGGTCTGCCACACCGACCTCCACTACCGCGAGGGCGGCATCAACGACGACTTCCCGTTCCTGCTCGGCCACGAGGCCGCCGGCGTGGTGGAGGCAGTCGGCCCCGACGTGACCAGCGTGGCGCCCGGCGACTTCGTGGTGCTGAACTGGCGCGCCGTGTGTGGCGAGTGCCGGGCCTGCAAGCGCGGCGACCTGCACTACTGCTTCAACACCCACAATGCGACCCAGAAGATGACGCTTGCCGACGGCGACGACGCCGGCACCGAACTCTCCCCGGCACTCGGCATCGGCGCGTTCGCGGAGAAGACCCTGGTCGCCGCCGGCCAGTGCACCAAGGTCGACCCGGAGGCCCGCGCAGCGGCGGTCGGCCTGCTCGGCTGTGGCGTGATGGCCGGGATCGGCGCCGCAATCAACACCGGTGCGGTGACCCGCGGCAAGTCGGTGGCCGTGATCGGGTGCGGCGGTGTCGGGGTGGCGGCGATCGCCGGCTCCGCCCTGGCCGGTGCCAGCCCGATCATCGCGGTCGACATCGACGAGAAGAAGCTGGCCAAGGCGAAGGAGATGGGTGCCACCCACACCGTCGACTCCTCACAGGTCGACCCGGTGGAGGAGATCAAGCGGATCTGTGCCCAGACCTATGAGGGCGCCGACGGCGCCGACGTGGTCGTCGAGGCGGTCGGTCGCCCGGAGACGTGGAAGCAGGCCTTCTATGCCCGCGACCTGGCCGGGACCGTGGTCCTGGTCGGCGTGCCGACCCCGGACATGAAGGTGCCCGACCTGCCGCTGATCGACGTCTTCGGCCGCGGCGGCGCGCTCAAGTCCAGCTGGTACGGCGACTGCCTGCCCAGCCGTGACTTCCCGATGCTGGTCGACCTCTACCAGCAGGGCCGCCTCGACCTGGACGCCTTCGTCACCGAGGAGATCGGCATCGACGACATCGAGGCCGCCTTCGACAAGATGCACCACGGCGACGTGCTGCGCTCGGTGGTGATCATCTGATGGCCGCACGCATCGACCACGCAGTGGTCTCCGGCACCTTCTCCCTCGACGGCGAGACCCACCAGGTGGACAACAACATCTGGGTGATCGGCGACGACACCGAGTGCATCGTCATCGACGCGCCCCATGACGTGGACGCCATCCAGGCGGTGGTCGGCGACCGGCGGATCAAGGCGATCCTGTGCACCCACGCCCACGACGACCACGTCCGGGTGGCGCCAGCGCTGCGGACGGCCGCGAACGGCGGCTCCGGGGCGCCGATCATGCTCCATCCCGACGACAAGCCGCTGTGGGAACTGACCCACACCGACGAACTGTGGGACCTGGACCTGGCCGATGGCCAGGAGATCGAGGTCGGCGGCACCACCCTGCAGGTCATCCACACGCCCGGCCACGCGCCCGGCGCGGTCTGCGTGTACGCCGCGGAGCTGGGCGCCGTCTTCACCGGCGACACCCTCTTCAACGGCGGCCCGGGCGCGACCGGCCGGTCCTTCTCGGACCGCCCCACGATCGAGGAGTCGATCAGGACCCGCCTGTTCACCCTTCCCGAGGCCACGATCGTGCACACTGGGCACGGCGACGACACCACCATCGGTGCCGAGAAGACCAACCTGACCAGATGACTCCCTCCGGAAGCGAGCCAATCCGATGTCCGAGAACCAGTTCCCCGACCAACCCCAGCAGAACCAGGACCCGGCGCAGGGCTGGGGGCAGCAGCCGCCCGCCGGCCCACCCCCGGGTGCGCCGTATGCCTCGCCCGGGTGGCAGTCCGCACCGCCAGTCGATGCCGGCCAGATGCACCAGTGGCAGGGCGGTCCGCTGGGCAAGGTGCGCAGCAACGGCACGTGTGTGCTGCTGTTCATCGTCACCTGCGGCATCTACGGGATCGTCTACTACTACATGACCCATGACGAGATGAAGCGTCACTCCAACCAGGGTCTCGGTGGGGTGATCGCCCTGATCCTGGCGATCTTCGTGGGCATCGTGAACCCGTTCCTGCTCTCCAACGAGGTCGGGAACCTCCGTGCCAGTCGAGGGCAGGAGCCGAAGGTCAGCGGGATGACGGGACTGTGGTATTTCCCGGGCATGTTCATCCTGGTCGGGCCGTTCATCTGGTTCTTCAAGACCAACGACGCGCTCAACGAATACTGGATCTCCCAGGGCGCCCAGCCTGCCTGAGCCATGACTGCTGGCTATTTCCCGACCGGTTCGCTGCTCCGGCATGTCCAGGAGCAGCGACCGGTCGGCCAGACCTATGGCCAGCGCGCGCTGATCATCGGGGCCACGCACCCGATTCCCTATGTGGGCACCTCGGATTCCACCCGGTCGAAGGAGAAGCCCTTCCAGCGCCTGGCCAGCACGGCCACCGCCTTCGAGGTGATCTATTTCGGCACCCGTGAGCAGGCGGACGCTCTGCTCGCCCAGGTCCACCAGATGCACACCCGGGTCAAGGGGAGCCTGGCCCGAGACGAGGGCATCCACCCCAAGGGGACGCCGTACGACGCGTTCGACCCGGAGTTGATGCTGTGGACGATGGCGATGCTCGCCGACTCCTCCCGGGCCTGTTACGAGGCACTGGTGCGGCCGCTCTCACCCGCCGAGCGCGAGGAGCTGTGGACCGACTGGGTCCGCTTCGGGGAACTCTTCGGGATGCCCCGCTCAGTGGCACCCGCCAGCGCCGGTGAGTTCGACGAGTGGATGGCAGACAAGCTGGCCTCGGCGGAACTCCACCTGACCGAGGAGGCCCGGGTGGTCGGGCTGGCGATCGCGAACGACATGCCCGTGCCGGTGCTGATGCGCCCCGGCGTGCGGGCCAACAACTTCGTGGTCCGCGGCCTGCTGCCACCGCGGGTGCGCGACCTCTACGGGATGCGCTGGAGTCCGGTGCACGAGGCCGCGTTCCGTGGGATCGCCGCGGGAGTGCGGGCCTCGCGGCACGTCGTGCCGGAACGGCGCCGGGTCGGTGGCAACCGGCAACTCTTCGCCCTCGTCTCCCGCACCGAGCGATCGATCCTTGCCCGCGGGGGTACGACGATGGACCTGCCGACCTGATGGCCGCCGGTGGCCCGCTGGCCGTGAAGCGGGGCCTGCTGCCGGCGATCGGACTGGCCCTCGGCCTGGTCCTGACCGGCTGCACGGGCAGTGGGTCGGGGCCGGGGGAGTCGTCCGGTCCCCGGGTCGTCGAGACCGCACCGCCGGTCTCGGTGGAGCCGACGGCGTTGCGGGCACTGCGACCGTCGGCGGCCGAGCTCGCCGAGGCGGCGCGGCAGGTGGAGGCGATGACGCTTGCGGAGCGGGCGGGCCAGGTGATCGTGGCCCGCTATCGCGGCACCTCGGCGCCGGTCGACCTGGTCGAGGAGCTCCACCTGGGCGGGGTCATCGTCTTCAGCGACAACATCACCTCCACCGACCAGATCCGGGAGAGCAACCAGCGCCTGCGGGCCGAGGTGGACCGTCCGTTGATGATCAGCGTCGACCAGGAAGGCGGACAGGTCGCGCGGGTCAAGGCCGGTGCCACCGAGTTCCCCACGTTCATGTCCGCCGGGGCCGCCGGTGACGTCGACCTGACCAGGAACGCCGCACGGGCCAGCGCTGCGGAGCTGGCCGACCTCGGCTTCACCACCGCCTATGCGCCGATCGCGGACGTGACGTCCGGGCCGGACGATCCCACCATCGGATCCCGCTCGCCCGGCAGCGATCCTGCCGTGGTGGCCGACCAGGCGGTCGCTGCTGCCACCGGGATCGCCGAGGCCGGGTTGTTGCCGGTGCCCAAGCACTTCCCGGGCCACGGCTCGGTGCCCGCCGACAGCCACCATGAGCTCCCGGTGCAGGACCGGACCCGGGCCGAACTGGACGGGACCGACCTGGTCCCGTTCCGGGAGGCGGTCGCTGCCGGCGTGCCCACCATCATGGTCGGGCACATCGACGTACGGGCGATCGACCCCGGGACGCCCGCCAGCCTCTCCGGGGAAGTGGTCACCGGCCTGCTCCGCGACGACCTCGGCTTCGACGGCCTGGTGATGACCGACGCCGTCGAGATGGCCGGCGTGCAGGCCGGCCACCGTTCCGGCGAGGCGTCGGTCCTGGCGCTGGCGGCCGGGGTCGACGTGGTGCTGATGCCGCCCGACCCGCGTGTCGCCCGCGCCGCGATCGTCGCCGCGGTCGAGTCCGGCGACCTGCCCGCCGAACGGCTCGACGAAGCAGCGACGCGGATGCTGGCCCAGATGATCCACCTGGCCGCAACGGAGACCGAGCAGGCAGCGCCCGGCAGCGGGGAGGAGGCCTCACGGGCGCTCTCGGCGGGTGCGATCACGGTGGTCGCAGGGCCATGTGAGGGCAACCTGGTGCCCGACGGCATCACCGTGGTCGGCTCCTCGCAGCGGGCCCGGCGCCTGGAGGCTGCCGCCCGGGCTGCGGGTGTGCCGCTGGGCCGCGGCAAGACGGTGGCGCTGGCGGGACCGGGCCGGGCAGCGCCCCGGGCGGACATCGTGGTGGCCACGGACACGCCGTACGTGCTGGGCCGCAGTGACGCGCCGGTGCGGATCGCGACGTACGGCGAGACCCCGGCGGCGATGGAGGCGCTGGTGGCCGTGCTCACCGGCCGGGCGAGGGCACCCGGGACGTTGCCGGTTGAGGTGGACGGCGTGGAGCGGACGGGCTGCTGAGCGGAGCGCGTGCGCTCAGAGGGGCTGCACCAGCAGGGCAGTGCCCGCGCCGGCGATGCGGGTCAGCACCAGGGTCGCCTCCTGCTCGCCGTGCAGGGCGAGGCGCTTGCGCAACTGCTCGGGGACCACGTCGACGCCACGCTTCTTGATGGTCAGCCGGCCGATGCCGCGCTCGCGCAGCGCCGCCCGCAGCGGCTTCTCGCGATAGGGCAGTTCCTCGATCACGCGGTAGCCGCGGGCGAAGGGGGAGCGGAAGGCGCCGTCGGCGGTGACATAGGCGATGTGCTCGTCGAGCAGGCCGCCGTCGACCCCGGCCGCGACCGCGGTGACCAGGCCGGCACGGATCACCGCGCCGTCAGGTTCGTAGAGGAAGTCGCCCAATGCACGGACCGGCCGGTCCTTGCCCTGCCACGGGTCGTCGGCCTCGGTCAGGGTGGCCAGGCCGCCGGCAGCAGGGAGCACCGTGGCGCGGCGCCGGGCGATCGCCAGGTACGACGACCAGAGCACGGCCTCCTTCACCTCGCCGGCCTCGCTGACCCATTCCGCCTCGGTGCCCTCGGGGATCAGGTCGTGGTCGATGCCCGGCGCCAGCTTGACCACGGAGGGGCGGTCGAAGAGTCCCTGGACGAAGGTCCACGGCGGGGTCCAGCCCTCGGCGTCGAAGACCCGGCCGCGTCCGCGGCGCCGTGCCGGGTCGGCGAAGACCGCGCCGAAGCCGTCGAGGTCGAGCCGGGTGCCGTCGGTGGCCTGGACGGCGCCGCCCAGGCCGAGGGCGGCCAGGTTGGCTTGGGCGATCGCGACGCGCACCGGGTCGAGGTCGACGCCGGCGACGGTCAGTCCGGCGCGGGCGAAGGCGACCAGGTCGCCGCCGATGCCGCAGCCGAGATCGAGCACGCTCGGCGGTTCGGCGGCGGCGAGCCGGGCGGCCCGGTGGTCGGCCACGCGGCGCCGGGTGGCCTGCTCCAGGGCGTCGGGGGTGAAGTACATGCTGGTCGCGTCGGCGTCGAACTTCGCCACGGCGCGCGCCCTCAACTGCGCCTGGGTCAGCGCGGCCGCGGCCCGGTCGGGGTCGGACTCGAGCCTGCGTACGGCGGCGGCCGAGCGCACCGGGTCACCGTCGGCATCGGCGTACGCGTGGGTGGCCGCCTCGAGGAGGCGCTGGCCATCGTCGCCCAGCAACCAGGTGAAGGTCTCGAGATCCATGCGTCCATCCTCGCCGACGGTGCTCGCGGCGCCGATAGCGGCGTCTGGGCGGATCCGGGCGGCCCCGACTCTGGCACTCACTTGAGGAGAGTGCTAACGTCTGTTCTGGCACTCTCGCCCTGAGGGTGCCAGCGCTTGCAACCGAGTGCGACCCCCGCGACGGCGTACTCATCTGCAGGCTCAAACTTCCCGGGAGACCCGCTCCACGTGGGTCGCCCAGCCCGTGAACCAGAACAAGTGGAGAAAGTGGAGGTCGACACGTGTCGGTCAACATCAAGCCTCTCGAGGACCGCATCATCGTCAAGCAGCTCGAGGCGGAGGAGACCACGGCATCGGGCCTGGTCATCCCCGACACCGCCAAGGAGAAGCCCCAGGAGGGCGAGGTCGTGGCGGTCGGCCCGGGTCGCTTCAACGACGACGGTGACGAGCGCGTCCCGATGGACATCTCGGTCGGCGACAAGGTCATCTACAGCAAGTACGGCGGCACCGAGGTCAAGTACGGCGGTGTGGAGTACCTGATCCTCAACGCCCGCGACGTCCTCGCCATCGTTTCCTGACGGACTGGCATCCCGGCTGCCGGCGTTGGCCTCGGTCGACGACCGCTCCGCTCAAAGGTCGCCTCCTTCGTCCGCCTCGGCAGCCGGGCGCCAGCCCGCCAGGGGTCCTCGTGGCCACCGGCGGGCTGCTGCCATTTCGTCCCCTGAGTTCTATTGAGGAGAAGCAATGCCGAAGATTCTTGAGTTCGACGAGGATGCTCGTCGCGCGCTGGAGCGGGGCGTCGACGCCCTGGCCAACGCAGTCAAGGTGACGCTCGGCCCCAAGGGCCGCTACGTCGTGTTGGACAAGAAGTGGGGCGCTCCCACCATCACCAACGACGGTGTCACCGTGGCCCGGGAGGTGGAACTCGACGACCCGTTCGAGAACCTCGGTGCGCAACTGACCAAGGAAGTTGCCACCAAGACCAACGACATCGCCGGTGACGGCACCACCACCGCCACCGTGCTGGCCCAGGCGATGGTCCACGAGGGCCTGCGTGCCGTGGCCGCCGGGATCAACCCGATGGGCCTCAAGCGCGGCATGGACGCTGCGGCCGCTGCCGTCAGTGACGCGCTGCTCGAGGCTGCCCGCGAGGTCGACTCCGTCGAGGACATGTCCTCGGTGGCGACCATCTCCAGCCGCGACAAGCACATCGGTGACCTGCTCGCGCAGGCCTTCGACAAGGTCGGCAAGGACGGTGTGATCACCGTCGAGGAGTCCAACACCATGGGCACCGAGCTCGACTTCACCGAGGGGATGCAGTTCGACAAGGGCTACATCTCGCAATACTTCGTCACCGACGCCGAGCGGATGGAAGCGGTCCTGGAGGACCCCTACATCCTGCTGCACCAGGGCAAGATCTCCGCGATCTCCGACCTGCTGCCGCTGCTGGAGAAGGTCATCGCGACCGGGAAGCCGCTCTTCATCCTGGCCGAGGACGTCGAGGGCGAGGCCCTGTCTACCCTGGTCGTCAACAAGATCAAGGGCACTTTCAACGCCGTCGCCGTCAAGGCGCCCGCGTTCGGTGACCGGCGCAAGGCCATGCTGCAGGACATCGCGATCCTGACCGGTGGCCAGGTGATCGCTCCCGAGATCGGCCTCAAGCTGGACCAGGTCGGCCTCGAAGTGCTGGGCCAGGCCCGCCGCGTCGTGGTCACCAAGGACAACACCACCATCGTCGAAGGCGCCGGTGAGGCGTCCGGTGTCGAGGCACGGGTTGCCCAGATCAAGGCCGAGATCGAGAACAGCGACTCCGACTGGGACCGCGAGAAGCTCCAGGAGCGCCTCGCCAAGCTCGCCGGTGGCGTCTGCGTGATCAAGGTCGGCGCCGCCACCGAGGTGGAGCTGAAGGAGAAGAAGCACCGGATCGAGGACGCCGTCTCCGCGACGCGCGCCGCGATCGAGGAGGGCATCGTCCCCGGCGGTGGTTCCGCGCTGATCCACGCCGTTGCCGCGCTCGAGGGTGACCTCGGCCTGGACGGTGACGAGGCCGTCGGTGTCCGCGTGGTCCGCAAGGCTGCCGACGAGCCGCTGCGCTGGATCGCCGAGAACGGTGGCGAGAACGGCTACGTGGTGACCACCAAGGTCCGTGAGCTCGGCGTCGGCCAGGGCTACAACGCGGCCACCGGTGAATACGGCGACCTGGTTGCCCAGGGCGTGCTCGACCCGGTGAAGGTGACCCGCTCCGCGCTGGTCAACGCCACCTCGATCGCAGCCATGCTGCTGACGACCGAGACCCTGGTCGTCGAGAAACCCGAAGAGGAAGAGGACGAGCCCGCGGCCGGTCACGGTCACGGTCACGGCCACTGATCCACTCCGCAGACGGCCCGCAGTGCTTCGGCGCTGCGGGCCGTCCGCCACTTCCGGCCACCGCAATCCCGCATGTAACGCGGAGTCCTTGTCGCTTGAGTAGTGCTGTGCACCCCTCTTTCGTCAACAGCACCGCACAAGTTGATGGATGGGGTAGCGGCGCCAGCACCGTACAAGTCACGGCGTACGTCGTCAGCGCGGACCACCGGGCCGGCCGCTCAATCCAGGAGCCGGTCCCACATCCGCCACGGGGAGCCGCACTCGGGCGCCAGATCAGCGCGCTCGACGTCGTTGCGGAGGTAGACCGGGGCGCCGCCGCAGGCCGAACCGTGGCGTACGTAGCCCAGGTCGAGCGCCACCTCCAGGTCGATCGTGCCCTCGCTGGTCCACTCGTCGAGCGGGATCCACTCCACGAACCAGGTCACCCGGTCCTCCCCGGTCAGGTGCTCCACCATCTGGGTGCGGTCGCCGTCCAGGGCACGCATCGGCAGGCTCCACAGATACGGGTACGGCGCCGCCAGGTTGGCGCCCATCACGATGTCCGCCCGCCCGCCGTGCACCATGATCGTGTCCCCGCGCTGCGCGGCAGCCTCGATCGCCTCACCGGTCGCGTAGGCCTGCGGCGAGGTGAAGCCGACCGCGTTCTGCCCGACCCACACCACCAGGCCCGCTGCCGCCGACGCCACGGCGAACCCGACCGAGCGGCGCGCCCAGGTGTACGCCGTCTCCGAGGCGCCGGCGAGCAGCAGCACCGCCAGCAGGGTGGCCGGCGTGAGCAGGTGCAGGTAGGGACTCCAGAAGCTGCCGCTGAGCCCGAGGCTGGCCCCGTCCACCGCGATCACGGCGCAGGTGGCCGCGGTGATGCCGGGATGCGCGCGCCACGCCTCGCGCAATCGCGTGGCGAGCAGGACCATGAAGAGGGCCATCCCGGTCAGCACGAAGAAGAGCGTGATGATCACCGCCCGCTTCTTCGAGTTGCCCAGCATCTGCGACCCGATCACCTCGAGCGCATCGGAGCGGAACCCGAAGACGGCATAGGCGAGTTCGTCCAGGCCGACCCCGGCGGCAAGGCACCAGCCCAGCGTGGCCACGATCGGCACGGCCGCACCGAGGAGCGCAGCGGCGGTGAGCCGGAGGAAGTCGCCCCGGGACAACCGTCCCACCACCACGGAGGTGAGCAACAGGACGCCACCGAAGACCAGCCCGGTGACCATGTTCTGCTTCATCCCCAGTACCAGCGTGGCGAAGAATCCCGCTCCTGCGGCCAGCGCCACCGCACGCAGCCGGCGTGGGGCCCGTTCCTGCCCGGACCCCAGCCCGAGCGCGGCCAGCGCCTCCACGCTCAACAAGATGCTGGTCATCACGATCGGGATCCCGAGCACCTCGCCCTTGGCCTGGACCGGGTCGATCAGGGTGGTGCTGGTCAGCGCGGTGGCCACCACGGCCGTCCACCGGGCGGCCCGGGCCCCGTTGACCAGGTACGCCGTACGGGCGGCGACCACGACCAGCCAGCCGCAGCCCACGGCCGCGACCAGGCGCAGGAAGTAGGGACCGCCGACCAGGTCGGCCCAGCGATAGAGCAGGACCAGCAGTGGGGGCCGGTCCACCCAGTAGTCGCCATAGAGCGAGCCCGGCCCGGGGTCCCAGTGGCGCCCGACCAGCGTGTAGCCGGACTCGTCCGGGCCCAGGGGCCACATCAGCGCCGGGAAGTGGAGCAGCACCGCGGCCACGGCACAGATCCAGACGACGCGCCGGGTGCCGAGGGCGGCGTACCGCCGGCGCAGTTCGTCGACCAGGAGCATGCGCACAGACTGCCACGACCACCGTTTCGTCCGGCTCCCGGCGCGTCGATAGGATGGTGGAGTGGAGCTCCCAGACAAGTTCGCTGCCCTTGGTCTCACCTACGACGACGTGCTGTTGCTGCCCGGCCATTCGGACATGGCACCGGCCGACATCGACACCACCTCGCGGCTGACCCGCGAGATCTCGCTGAAGGTGCCGTTGATCTCGGCGGCGATGGACACCGTCACGGAGTCGCGGATGGCGATCGCGATGGCCCGCGAGGGCGGCATCGGTGTGCTGCACCGCAACCTGTCCGTCGAGGACCAGGCCTACCAGGTCGACCTGGTCAAGCGGACCCAGACCGGGATCATCTCCAACCCGGTCACCATCGGCCCGGACGCCACCCTGGAGGACCTGGACCGGATCTGCGGTGAATACCGGGTCTCCGGCCTGCCCGTGGTCGACACCGACAACAAGCTCCTCGGCATCATCACCAACCGCGACCTGCGCTTCACCCCGGTCGCCGAGTGGGCCACCACCAAGGTCAGCGAGGTGATGACCACCCATCCGCTCTTCACCGGCCCGGTCGGCATCTCGCGTGAGGACGCCACCGCCCTGCTGCGCCAGAACAAGCGCGAGCGGCTGCCCCTGGTGGACGCCGATGGCCGCCTTGGCGGCCTGATCACGGTCAAGGACTTCGTCAAGTCCGAGCAGCACCCCCACGCCAGCAAGGACGCCGACGGCCGCCTGATGGTCGGCGCCGCGATCGGGTACTTCGGCGACGCGTGGGAGCGTGCCACCACCCTGATCGAGGCCGGCGTCGACGTGCTCGTCGCGGACACCGCCCACGGCCACGTGACCCTGCTGCTGGACATGGTCCGCCGGCTCAAGTCCGACCCCGCCACCAAGCACGTCCAGGTGATCGGCGGCAACGTCGCCACCCGCGAGGGCGCGCAGGCATTCGTCGACGCGGGCGCAGACGCGGTCAAGGTCGGCTTCGGCCCCGGATCCATCTGTACGACGCGCGTGGTCACCGGCACCGGCGTACCCCAGATCACCGCCGTCTACGAGGCGTCCCTGGCCTGCAAGCCGGCCGGCGTACCGGTGATCGCCGACGGCGGACTGCAGCAGTCGGGTGACATCGCCAAGGCGCTGGTCGCCGGCGCCGAGACCGTGATGCTCGGCTCGCTGCTCGCCGGCTGCGAGGAGTCCCCGGGCGAACTGGTCTTCGTCAACGGCAAGCAGTTCAAGGCCTACCGCGGGATGGGGTCGCTCGGTGCGATGTCGAGCCGCGGCAAGAAGTCGTATTCCAAGGACCGCTACTTCCAGGCCGAGATCACCTCCGACGACGAGATCGTGCCCGAGGGCGTCGAGGGCCAGGTCGCCTACCGGGGCCCGCTGGCCGCGGTGGCCCACCAGCTGATCGGCGGCCTGAACCAGTCGATGTTCTACATCGGCGCGCGGACGGTGCCCGAGTTGCACGAGAAGGGCAAGTTCATCCGGATCACCTCGGCCTCGCTCAAGGAGAGCCACCCGCACGACATCCAGATGACCGTCGAGGCCCCCAACTACAACCGTTGACTCACGAACGCTCAGCGGTTGCGGTCCGAAAGCTCACTCGCTGATGCCGTGATCGACAACGATTGAGCTTTCGGGCATCAACGAGTGAGCGTTCGTGGGCCGGTAGGCTGCCAGCGTGACTGAGATCGAGATCGGCAAGGCCAAGCGTGCCCGTCGGGCATATTCCTTCGACGACATCGCCATCGTCCCCTCACGGCGTACCCGTGACCCGGAGGAGGTCAGCGTCGCCTGGCAGATCGACGCCTACCGCTTCGACCTCCCCGTGCTGGCCGCCCCGATGGACTCGGTGATGTCCCCGGAGACGGCGATCCAGTTGGGCCGCTTCGGCGGGCTCGGCGTGCTCGACCTCGAGGGCCTGTGGACCCGGTACGACGACCCCACGCCGCTGCTGGAGGAGGTCGCCGGACTGCGCGGCATCCAGGCCACCCAGCGGCTCCAGGAGATCTACGCCGAGCCGGTCAAGGCCGAACTGATCACCGCACGGCTCAAGCAGATGCGCGAAGCCGGCGTCACCGTGGCCGGGTCGCTCTCGCCGCAGCGGACCAAGGAGTTCGCCAAGACCGTCGTCGACGCGGGCGTGGACATGTTCGTGATCCGCGGCACCACGGTCTCCGCCGAGCACGTCTCCAGCCAGGCCGAGCCGCTGAACCTCAAGGAGTTCATCTATGAACTCGACGTGCCGGTGATCGTCGGCGGATGTGCCACCTACCAGGCGGCGCTGCACCTGATGCGCACCGGTGCAGCCGGCGTCCTGGTCGGCTTCGGCGGCGGCGCCGCGCACACCACCCGCACCGTGCTCGGCGTCGCGGTGCCGATGGCCTCCGCGGTCGCCGACGTGGCCGCCGCCCGGCGTGACTACCTCGACGAGTCCGGGGGCCGCTATGTGCACGTCATCGCCGACGGCTCCATCGGCCGCTCCGGCGACGTCTCCAAGGCGATCGCCTGCGGTGCCGACGCGGTGATGGTCGGCTCGCCGTTCGCCCGCGCCGCCGAGGCGCCGGGCCGCGGCTTCCACTGGGGAGCCGAGGCATGGCACCCGCTGCTGCCGCGCGGCGAGCGGGTCGAGTTCGGCGCGGTCGGCACCCTGGAGGAGGTCCTCTTCGGCCCCTCGCGGGTTGCCGACGGCACGATGAACCTGATCGGCGCGCTGAAGCGGTCGATGGCCACCACCGGCTACACCGAACTCAAGGAGTTCCAGCGGGTGGAGATCGTCGTCGAGTGAGGACCGGGCCGCTCGACGTTCCGCCGCTGCGGGTGGCTGCCGGCCAGGCCGCCGCCGTCGCCGGTGACGTCGCGGCCAACGTGGCCACCGCGGTGGCGCTGGTACGCCGTGCCGCCGAGGAGGGCGCCCGGCTGCTGGTGCTGCCCGAGGCGTTCCTGACCGGCTATGCCGCCGACGTCTTCGCCGGATCCTTGCCCGCCGCGGACTCGCTGGACGAGGTGTGGCTGGCGCCGTTGCGTGACGCGGCACGGGAGGCGGCGATGGTCGTCGTGGTGAGCAGCCCGCTGCAACGCGACGGCTTCCGCACCTTGTCCACCGTGGTGATCGACGCTGATGGCCGGGCCAGTGCGCCGTACGACAAGCAACACCTCTCCGGTTATGAGCGCGACCACTTCACCCCGGGGGCCCGCGGCGCCACGATCACCGTCGACGGCGCCGTGCTCGGGCTGAGCATCTGCTACGACGGGTGCTTCCCCGAGCATGCCCGGGCCACCGCCGACGCGGGCGCCATCGGCTACCTCAACTCCGCGGCGTACTTCGTGGGCTCGGAGCACCGCCGCGACCTCTACTACCGCGCCCGCGCCATCGACAACGGCATGTACGTCGTGTTCGCCGGGCTGGTCGGCCGCTGCGGGGTGGCCGAGTTCAATGGTGGCTCCGCGATCCACGACCCCGAGGGGCGGACCGTCGCCGGGCCCATGGCCGGCACCGGGATCGTCGTCGCCGACCTGGATCCGGCCGTGGTTGCACGGACCCGCACCGAGCACCCGATGCTCGCCGACCGCCGCACGTTGGGCAGGAGCGGGACGGAAGTGCATGCACCGCGTGCAGATTAGTCTTGGTCGCAGAGGTGATCCTGATGACCATGTTGACCGTGCGGGGCCTGGACCCCGAGGTGAAGGCCAAGCTCCAGCAGCGTGCCGCCCGGCGGGGCCGCTCGATGGAGGCCGAGGTCCGGTCGATCCTGGCGCGCGCGGTGGAGGAGGACCTGGCAGACGAGGGCCTGGGTGACGCGATCATCAGGATCTTCGGTGACCTGCCGCCTGACGCACTCCCCGACCTCACGGCCACGCGGACCCTTCCCCGTGGGATCGGTCTGTGATCCGGTTCGACGCCGGGAGGGCGCTAGCGTGTCGGCTGCTGGCACAGGGTGACGGTGACCGACACGTTAGTAGCGATGCCGGATGGACCCGGCTGACACACTGGACGCATGAGCCAGCCGAGCGCCCTGAGCCCTGATGCCCGCGCCGAGTCACTCCGTGCCCTGAGCGCCACCACCGACCACGGCAATGAGCTCGACGTCCTGGTGGTCGGCGGGGGAGTGGTCGGCGCCGGGACCGCGCTGGACGCCGTCACCCGCGGCCTCTCCACCGCCCTGGTCGAGCAACGCGACTTCGCCTCGGGCACCTCGAGCCGTTCCAGCAAGCTGATCCACGGCGGCCTGCGCTACCTGGAGATGTTCGACTTCGGACTGGTCAGGGAAGCGCTGGAGGAGCGTGGGCTGCTGCTCACCCGGTTGGCGCCGCACCTGGTCCGCCCGGTGCCGTTCCTCTACCCGCTGGCCAGGACCATCGAGCGGCCCTACGTCGGCGCCGGCCTGGTCCTCTATGACGCGATGGCGATGGCCGGGAAGTACGACATGGGCGTGCCCCGGCACAAGCACCTCTTCCGGCGCCAGGTCGCCCGGATCGCGCCGGACCTGAAGACCGAGGAGATGGCTGGTGCGATCCAGTACTACGACTGCCAGGTCGACGACGCCCGGTTGGTGATGACCATCGCCCGTACGGCGGCCACCCACGGTGCACACGTGGCCACGCGGACCAAGGTGATCGGCTTCCTGCGCGAGGGGGAACGGGTGGTCGGGGTGATGGTGAAGGACCTGGAGACCGAGCGCGAGTTCGAGGTGCGGGCCCGGGTGGTGGTCAACGCCGCCGGCGTGTGGACCGACGAGATCCAGGAGATGGTCGGCGGCCGCGGATCGCTCCACGTGCAGGCCTCCAAGGGCATCCACCTGGTGGTGCCACGCGACCGGATCCGCTCCGAGGCCGGCTTCATCACCCGCACCGAGAAGTCGGTGCTCTTCGTGATCCCGTGGGGACGCCACTGGATCATCGGCACCACCGACACTGCCTGGGACCTGGACAAGGCCCACCCCGCAGCGAGCAAGGCCGACATCGACTACCTGCTGGCGCACGTGAACACGATCCTGCGCGAGCCGCTGGACCACGACGACGTCGAGGGCGTGTACGCCGGGCTGCGGCCGCTGCTCAAGGGCGAGTCGGAGCCGACCTCACGGATCTCCCGGGAACACACCGTGGTCACCCCGGTGCCCGGCCTGGTGATGATTGCCGGCGGCAAGCTGACGACGTACCGGGTGATGGCCCGGGACGCGATCGAGGCGGCCGCGCATTCGCTGAAGACCACCGGCAACCTGACGGTGCGCGATTCGATCACCGACAGGGTGCGCCTGGTCGGGGCGGACGGGTTCGAGACGCGGTCGAACCAGCGGGTGCTGCTGGCGCGCCGGTCGGGGCTGCACGTGGCCCGCATCGACCACCTGCTGGGCCGGTACGGCGGACTGGTGGACGAGGTGCTCGCCCTGGTCGCGGACCGCCCCGCACTGGCCGAGCCGATCGCCGGCGCCGAGGACCACCTGGCCGCCGAGGTGGTGTACGCCGTGACCCACGAGGGCGCGCACCACCTGGACGACGTGCTCACCCGGCGTACCCGGATCTCGATCGAGACGTTCGACCGTGGCGCGGCCGCCGCCCCGGTGGTGGCGGACCTGATGGCCGCCGAACTCGGCTGGGACGACGAGCGGCGCCATGAGGAGGTCGACCACTACCTGCGCCGCGTCGAGGCGGAGCGGCAGAGCCAGATGAAGCTCACCGACCAGGAGGCGGACGAGGCCCGGGTGAAGGTCAAGGACCTGCTCTAGCCGGTCAGTAGCTGCGTGGGTCGACCCAGGCCTCGGCGAGGCTCCCGGCGACCAATGTGGCATAGGCGATCACGCCGGCCAGGTAGAACCAGCCGCCCGAGCCCGCCTCGGCGCCGACGCCGTCACGGGTCGAGATCAGGGTGATCAGCAGGGTGGCGACGGCGCCGAGCACCATCACCACGAGGAGTCCACGCCCGACGCGCAGCAGCATCCGGGATCCGTTGCGGTCCCAGGCCAGCACGGTGATCACGATCGCCCCGGCGGTCGCGACCAGCAGGAAGCCGTAGGCGACCTTGATGAAGGTGGGCACGAAGTCGGAGGTGAGCATGGTGAACATGTCGTGCGGCCTGGCGTCCCCGCCCGGCTTCTCGGTGAAGAGGGTGCGGGTGGTCCCGATGATCAGCAGGACGGTGGCGACCAGCCCAACCAGGACGAGCATCTGGTGCTCGAGGCGCTCGACCCGGGCGTGGAGTGTTGAATCGTTGTCGGTGCGTGGGGTCATGGTGCCTGCCCCTACCCGGGATTGACCCGTTCATGCACACATGGAGCCCGACGGCAGAAATCTTCGCATATCGGACGTTTACAAAATCTTCCGTAATGTAAATGGTCTCAATTGCTACCGAAGGGTAGTGAAGCCCTCGCGGTTCACCTACGCTCGGACCATGAGCCACCAGACGCCGCACTCCGACCCGCTCATCGGCGGGCCGCACGATCCCGAGCACGACCCGAGCGCCTCCTATGCGCTGGAGCCTGACTACGTGGCCGCACTGACCGGCCGCATCATCGCCACCTCGGGGGAGTCGAAGCTCTCGGTCTCGCCGCTCAACGGCGCGCCGCTGGCCCACCTCCCGCAGTCCAGCGAGGAGGATGTGGTCGAGGCCTTCGCCCGTGCCCGCAAGGCACAACTGGCGTGGGCCCGCACCTCCCTGGAGCACCGCGCCGAGATCATGCTGCGCCTGCATGACCTGGTCCTGGACCGGGAGCAGGAGATCATCGACCTGGCCGTCTGGGAGTCCGGCAAAGCCCGCAAGGACGCCTATCTGGAGGTCTATCACGTCGCCCTGACCGCGCGTTACTACGCGCGCACGGCGCACCGCCACCTCGCCCCGAGCCGCCGCTCCGGCGTGGTGCCGGGCGCCACACGGATCGACATCAACCGGGTGCCCAAGGGCGTGGTCGGCATCATCTCGCCGTGGAACTACCCGTTCACCATGGCGCTGTGCGACGGGCTGCCCGCGCTGGTCGCCGGCAACGCCGTGGTCACCAAGCCGGACAGCCAGACCATGCTCACCGCGCTGATCGGCGCCCAGCTGCTCGAGGAGGCCGGCTTCCCCAGGGACCTGTGGAACGTCGTGGCCGGCCCCGGCTCCCGGGTCGGCACCAGCCTGATCGCCAAGGCCGACTACGTCTGCTTCACCGGCTCCACCGCGACCGGCAAGCGGGTGGCCGCCGGCTGTGCGGAGAACCTGATCGGCTGCTCGCTCGAACTCGGCGGCAAGAACCCGATCCTCGTCCTGCGCGATGCCGCGATCGAGAAGGCCGCCGAGGGAGCCACCCGCGCCGCCTTCTCCAACGCCGGCCAGCTCTGCGTCTCCACCGAGCGGATGCTCGTCGCCGACCAGGTGTACGACGCGTTCGTGGAGCGGTTCGTGGCCCGGACCAAGGCACTGGTGCTCGGTGACCCGCGGGAGTGGACCACCGACGTCGGTTCGCTGATCTCGGCCGACCAGCTCGCCACGGTGAGTGCCCACGTGGAGGATGCCGTGGCCAAGGGAGCGAAGGTGTTGGCCGGTGGCCGTGCCCGCCCCGACCTGGGCCCCTACTTCTACGAGCCGACGATCCTCGAGGGTGTCACGCCCGAGATGACCTGCTTCGGCAACGAGACCTTCGGCCCGGTGATCTCGGTCTACCGCTTCCATGACGAGACCCAGGCGATCGCCAAGGCGAACGAGGGGGAGTACGGCCTCAACGGCGCGATCTACAGCCAGGACGGCAACCGCGCCCGGGCCATCGCCCGCGAGATCAAGTGCGGCACGATCAACATCAACGAGGCGTACGGCGCCACCTTCGCCAGCCTGGATGCACCGATGGGCGGGATGCGCCAGTCCGGGATGGGTCGCCGCCAGGGAGCGGAGGGCATCCACCGCTACACCGAGGTGCAGTCGGTGGGCACCCAGCGGGTCTGGGGCTTCCGCCCGCCCAAGGGGGTCTCCAACGAGGCCTTCGCCAAGACACTGACATTGAGCGCACGAGTGATGAAGAAGCTGGGGCAGGCATGAGCGGCAACCACGCCGGGCACTACGACGTACTGATCATCGGATCCGGCTTCGGTGGCTCCGTCTCCGCGCTGCGGCTGACCGAGAAGGGCTACAAGGTCGCCGTGCTGGAGGCCGGCGCCCGGTTCTCGGACGAGGACCTGCCCAACACGTCGTTCGACTTCAAGAAGTACGTCTACGCCCCCGCGGCCGGGATGTACGGCATCCAGCGCATCGACATGGTCAAGGACTGCCTGATCCTGGCCGGGGCCGGGGTCGGCGGCGGCTCGCTGGTCTATGCGAACACGCTCTACGAGCCGCTGGACGCGTTCTATCGGGACAAGTCGTGGGCGCACATCACGGACTGGAAGGCAGAACTGGCGCCGTACTACGACCAGGCCAAGCGGATGCTCGGCGTGGTGGAGAACCCGCTGCGTACACCGAGTGACGACGTGATGCAGCAGGTCGCCGAAGAGATGGGGGTGGGCGAAACCTTCCACCCAACCCCGGTCGGTGTCTTCTTCGGTGGCCCCGGACAGTCCCCGGAGGAGAAGGTCGCCGACCCGTTCTTCGGTGGTGCCGGACCCGACCGGAACCCCTGCCGCAGTTGCGGCGAGTGCATGACCGGTTGCCGGCACAACGCGAAGAACACCCTGGTCAAGAACTACCTCTTCCTGGCGGAGCAGGCCGGTGCCGAGGTCCACCCGTTGACCACCGTCACCGACGTCAGGCCGCTGCCCGGCGGCGGTTACGAGATCACCGCGCGCTGGACCAAGGCCAAGTTGTCGCGGCGCCGTGCGGTGAAGACCTACACCGCTGACCAGGTGGTCTTCGCGGCGGCGGCGCTGGGCACCCAGAAGTTGCTGCACAAGCTGAAGGGCGAGGGGAGCCTGCCGAAGATCTCCGACCGGCTCGGCGTGCTGACCCGGACCAACTCCGAGGCGATCCTCGGTGCGCTCGCCCCGGACACGTCGATCGACTACACCCAAGGCGTCGCGATCACCTCCTCGTGGCACCCCGACGAGCACACCCACATCGAGCCGGTCCGCTATGGCAAGGGATCGAACGCGATGGCGCTGATGCAGACGGTGCTTGCCGACGACACTGGCGACGAGCCGCGGTTGGTGACCTGGCTGAAGGAGTTGTGGAAGCAGCGCAAGCAGGCCTTCGACCTCTATGACATGAAGCACTGGTCGGAGCGGACCGTGATCGCGCTGGTCATGCAGACCCTGGACAACTCGATCACCACGATCGGCAAGAAGACGCCGTTCGGCTGGGTGATGAGTTCACAGCAGGGCCACGGCGAGCCGAACCCGACCTACATCCCGCTCGCCTATGAGGCGGTGCGCAAGATGGCCGACGTGATGGGTGGTACGCCGGGAGGCAACGTGGGCGAGCCGTTCAATGCCCCACTGACCGCCCACTTCATCGGCGGGTGCACGATCGGGGACTCGCCCGAGACCGGTGTGGTCGACGCCTACCAGCGGATCTACGGCTACCCCGGCCTGCACATCGCGGACGGGTCGGCGATCTCGGCCAACCTGGGCGTCAACCCGTCGCTGACGATCACCGCACAGGCCGAGCGGGCGATGTCGTTCTGGCCGAACAAGGGTGAGGCGGACACGCGCCCGGACCTGGGCAGCGACTATGCCCGGATCGCCCCGGTTGCGCCGGCCTCCCCCGTCGTTCCCGAGGCGGCGGTGGGGGCACTGCGGTTGCCGATCGTCGACATTGCGCACACCGGCTGAGTGGTCGCTGCACACCTGCGGGAAATCGGTGGGATGAGGGCGTAACTCGCCTGATCCCCGTTCGTTGAGCCGGTGGGTTCGACAGTCATGCTCCCTCCCATGTCGAACCCGCTGTCCAAGCACTGTCCAGCAGATGCATGGACGATCAGGGCCCGACCACCCTCCCTCCCCGGTCGGGCCCTGATGCATTTCCCGGGTCGATGAATCCCTGCTTCCTGCATCCGGGCGCGCGGCACAGGTGGGCACCACCAGAAATTCTTCGGGCGTCCCGCACCCCCGACGAATTTCCGGCGGCACCCACTAGACTGCAGCCACCTTGCACGCTGCCCGAAAGGCCTCCCCACGTGACCACTCCGGTCCCCGAGCACGACCTCGTCCTCGTCGTCGACTTCGGCGCCCAGTACGCCCAGCTCATCGCCCGCCGGGTCCGTGAGGCCAGGGTCTATTCCGAGCTGGTGCCGCACACCATGCCGGTCGCCGAGATGCTGGCCAGGAACCCGAAGGCGATCATCCTCTCCGGGGGACCGTCCTCGGTCTATGCCGAGGACGCGCCGGGCATCGCCCCAGAGGTGTTCACCTCCGGCGTCCCGGTCTTCGGCATGTGCTACGGCTTCCAGTTGATGGCCAAGGGCCTGGGCGGCGAGGTCTCGCCGACGGGTGCGCGCGAATACGGACGTACGCCGGTCCGGGTGACCACCCCGGGCACCCTGCTCGCCGAGATCCCCGCCGAGCACAACGTGTGGATGTCGCACGGCGACTCGGTCACTGCCGCCCCCGACGGCTTCCAGGTGCTCGCGGCGACCGACGTCACCCCGGTCGCTGCCTTCGAGGACCTGGACCGCAAGCTTGCCGGGGTCCAGTGGCACCCCGAGGTGCTCCACTCCGAGCACGGCCAGAAGACGCTGGAACACTTCCTGCACGACATCGCCGGGTGCCGCCAGACATGGACCATGGTCAACATCGTCGAGGAGCAGATCGCCCGCATCGCCGAACAGATCGGCCCCGACGGGCGCGCCATCTGCGGCCTCTCCGGAGGCGTCGACTCCGCGGTCGCCGCAGCCGTGGTCCAGCGCGCCATCGGTGACCGCCTCGACTGCGTCTTCGTCGACCATGGCCTGCTGCGCAAGGGCGAGGCCGAGCAGGTCGAGCGTGACTTCGTTGCCGCGACTGGCGTGAAGTTGCACGTGGTCGACGCCCAGCAGCGCTTCCTGGAAGCGCTGGCCGGGGTCAGCGACCCCGAGGAGAAGCGGAAGATCATCGGGCGCGAGTTCATCCGCGTCTTCGAGGCCGCCGAGGCCCAGGTCCTGGGCGACGCCGCGGCCGACGGCGCCAAGGTCGCCTTCCTGGTCCAGGGCACGCTCTATCCCGACGTGGTCGAGTCCGGCGGCGGGGCCGGCACCTCCAACATCAAGTCCCACCACAACGTCGGCGGCCTGCCCGACGACCTGGAGTTCGAACTGGTCGAGCCACTGCGTGCCCTGTTCAAGGACGAGGTGCGCCTGGTCGGCGAGCAACTGGGCCTGCCGGCCGAGATCGTCTGGCGCCAGCCGTTCCCTGGCCCCGGCCTGGGAATCCGGATCATCGGCGAGGTTACCCGCGAGCGCCTCGACCTGCTGCGTGAGGCGGACGCGATCGCCCGCGAGGAACTGACCCGTGCCGGTCTGGACCGTGACGTGTGGCAGATGCCGGTGGTGCTGCTGGCCGACGTACGCTCCGTCGGCGTCCAGGGGGACGGGCGCACCTATGGGCACCCGATCGTGCTGCGTCCGGTCAGTTCCGAGGACGCCATGACCGCCGACTGGTCGCGGCTTCCGTACGACGTGCTGGAGAAGATCTCCACACGGATCACCAACGAGGTGGCCGAGGTCAACCGGGTGGTGCTGGACGTGACCTCGAAGCCGCCCGGCACCATCGAGTGGGAGTGATCCGCGACCCCGGTTGACAACTAGAACGTGTTCCAGGATGTGATCGACACCAGTGTGGCGTCGATCACATCCTGGAGGTTCTGGTGACGCAACCGCCCGCCGACATGAAGCTGCAGCGCTCCAGTCGCTCGGCCGCCGAGACGGGGGAGCGGATCGCTGCCTGGCTGGGGACGGTGATGCCGGAGGGATCCGACCCCGAGGTCGTGGTCCACGAGGGCATCCAGACCAACGGCATGTCGAGCGAGACGGTGCTGCTCGCGATCACCGCTGGTCCCGACGGCGAGCGGACCACCACGGAGTACGTCGCCCGCGTGGAGCCGGCAGTCGCTGCTCCCGGCACCGATCCACGTCGGGGCGGCTATGGCGGTGATCCGGACTGGGCACACGGCGTGGGCGGATTCAAGGCATCCGGCCTCGGGCGCGAGTTCGGCCCCGAGGGGCTGGCGCAATACGCCGCACTGAAATCTGTCTACCTCTCGCCGCCCCCAGGTTGAGGATCCGTGCCACGATGGCCACATGAGCATCGAGATCACGGACAACGAGCAGACCCACCGCTTCGAGGCCACCGTCGATGGCCAGGCAGCGGGCTACGCCGAATACGAGCGCGCCGACGGGGTGATCACCTTCACCCACACGGTCGTCTCCCTGGAGGGCCAGGGCGTGGGCTCGGCCCTGGCCCGCTTCGGCCTGGACGCCGTCCGGGCCGAGGGCGGCACCAAGGTGGTGCCGCAGTGCCCGTTCATCAAGGGATGGATCGACAAGCACCCCGACTACCAGGATCTCGTCGTCTGAGCCGCGGGAGCGGGTCGTGGTGAAGCGACAATCCAACTCGTCGCCTGACGACCCCCACCCCATGTCGCCGAGGCGGCGTCAACTGTCGCCGCCTCGGCGTTTCACGTCACTGCTCGGCGGACTCCTTGGCGCGCCTGCTGGAGACGTAGAGGCTGGCGATCGCGGTGATGGCCAGGGTGCCGATGATCACGGTCAGCGAGAGCCAGATCGGGATGTCCGGTGCCCAGGCGATGTGCTTGCCGCCGTTGATGAACGGCAACTCGTTCTCGTGCATGGCGTGCAGGATCAGCTTCACCCCGATGAAGGCGAGCAGGAACGCGATCCCGTAGGCGAGGTAGATCAGGCGCTGCAGCAGGCCGCCGATCAGGAAGTAGAGCTGGCGCAGCCCCATCAACGCGAAGATGTTGGCGGTGAGCACCAGGTAGGGGTCCTTGGTGATGCCGTAGATCGCGGGGATCGAGTCCAGCGCGAAGAGCAGGTCGGTGGTGCCCAGGGCAAGGATGACCAGGAACATCGGCGTGATCAGCCGCTTGCCGTTCTCCTTGATCGTCAGCTTGGTGCCGTGCCACTCCTGGGTGGAGGGGAGCCGGGTGCGGGCGAACTTCGCCAGCGCGTTCTCGCTCTGCTCGTCCTCCTCGTCGTGCCCGCCGGCGGCCTGCTTCCAGGCCGTGTAGAGCAGGAAGAGGCCGAAGATGTAGAAGACCCAGCTGAACTGGTTGATCGCGGCGGCACCGATGAAGATGAAGATCGCGCGCATGATCAGCGCCAGCACGATGCCGATCATCAGGGCCTTCTGCTGGAACTGCCGGGGCACGTTGAAGCTGGCCATGATGATGATGAAGATGAACAGGTTGTCGATCGAGAGCGCATACTCGGTCAGCCACCCGGCGAAGAACTCGGCGCCGGGATTCTTCGACAGCTCGTGCGACTCCGCGAAGAGCAGGAGGGCCACCCCGAAGAGGATGGCGCTGCCCACGAAGAAGGTCAGGTGGGTGCTGACCTCCTTCATCGACGGCTCATGCGGTCGACGGCCGATGATGGCCAGGTCGACGGTGAAGACGATGACGGCTACGGCGATCGTGATGCCCCAGACCAGGGGACTGGCGACCGAATCGCCGATGATGGAACCCAAGGAATCTCTCTCCTCCGGAGTGGCGTGGCGTCATCGCGCCAGCGGTGGCACGACAACCTGACTGTACTCCGGAGGTCTCTTCCGCCCGGCTCATTGCCGGACCGACCGCACCGGGCCGGACCCGAAGATCAAGTCCTGCCGTACTGACGACACGGTCACGGGGGAATACTCCCCTCCTGAACGGAGTCATTGTTCCAGCCCGTGGCGGTTGGCCACAAAACGACGTGATTCCGCCGCCCGCCACGTCTACGGCGCTAGCGTGGGCGCCATGACCCGCCGTGACCGCTGGGCCCAGCAGTTGATGCGCAACCCGCTGCTGGCACCCGTCTATGAGCACGTCTATCGCCCGACGCTGGCCTGGACGCTGATGGGGTTCGACCTTGCCCACGTGCGGCAGGAGCGGGCGCAGACCGTGGCGGCGCTCCGGCTGGCCCCGGGCGATGCCGTCCTGGACGTGGCGTGCGGGCCGGGGCTCTTCACCAAGGCGTTCGCCGAGGCCGTTTCCCCGTCGGGGATCGCGGTCGGCATCGACATGTCCGCCCCGATGCTGGCCCGCGCCCGGACGGCCAACGCCCACCCACGGGCGGCGTACGTCTTCGCCGATGCGACCGACCAGCCGTTCCCGGACGACGCGTTCGACGCCGTCAACTGCTACGCCGCGCTCTACCTCATCCCCGACCCGTGGGCGGCGTTCGAGGAGATGTGCCGGGTGCTCCGACCCGGCGGCAGGATCGCGTTGATGAGCAGCCGGGCGACCCAGCGCACCTGGATCGCGCCGGCGCAACGCTGGGCCACCGGCATGTCCGGGCTGAAGATGTTCGGCGAGGACGAGTTCACCTCGGCGCTCGCCGAGGCAGGGTTCACCGAGATCAGCCAGGAGTTCCACGGCGTCGCGCAGTACGTCGCCGCCACCGCGCCCTGAGCAGGAACGGGGTCAGCGCGGCGCGGGTACGCCGTACAGCGTGGTCCGCTCGCGGACCGGCCGGTTGATGCCCTCGCCCATCGCGACCAGTTCCTCCACGGTCTTGGCCGACCCGTGCTCAGAGCCCGCCATCCGCGAGATGGTCTCCTCCATCAGGGTCCCGCCCAGGTCGTTGGCGCCGGACTCCAGCATCAACTGGGTGCCCTCGACGCCGAGCTTGACCCAGGAGGTCTGGATGTTGTCGATCCGGCCGTGGAGCATGATCCGCGCCATCGCGTGGACGGCCCGGTTGTCGCGCAGGCTGGGGCCCGGGCGGGCGACGCCGGCCAGGTAGATCGGGGAGGAGGTGTGCACGAAGGGGAGCGGCACGAACTCGGTGAAGCCGGGGATCCCGGCCGCCAGGTTCTCGTCCTGGATCCGTGCGATCACCCGCAGGTGGTTGACCCAGTGGCGCGGGTTGTCGACGTGGCCGTACATCATCGTCGACGACGAGCGGACCCCGACGCGGTGCGCCGTGGAGACGATCTCGATCCAGGTGGCGGTGGGCAACTTGCCCTTGGTCAGGATCCAGCGGACGTCGTCGTCGAGGATCTCCGCAGCGGTGCCGGGGATGGTGTCGAGCCCGGACTCGTGCGCCTTGATCAGGAAGTCCTCGAAGGAGAGCCCGGTGCGCGAGGAGCCGTTGACGATCTCCATCGGCGAGAAGGCGTGCACGTGCATGCCGGGCACCCGCTGCTTGACCGCGGCGGCGATGTCGAAATAGGCAGTGCCGGGCAGTTCGGGGTCGATGCCCCCCTGCATGCAGACCTCGCTGGCGCCCAGGTTCCACGCCTCCTCGGCCCGGTCGGCGACCTGGTCCAGGGAGAGCGAATAGGCATCCGCGTCGGTCTTGCGCTGGGCGAAGGCGCAGAACCGGCAGCCGACGTAGCAGACGTTGGTGAAGTTGATGTTGCGGTTGACCACATAGGTCACCTCGTCGCCGACCACTTCCTTGCGCAGGTCGTCGGCGAGTCGGCAGACCTGGTCGAGGAGGTCGCCCTCGGCGGTCATCAGGGTGTGGGCGTGCTCGTCGGAGAGGTTGCCGGGGTCCTTCTCGGCGGCCTTCAACGCGGCCAGGCCCTCCGCGTCGGCGTGGCCGGCTCCGCGGGCCCCGGTGCGCTGCGCGTCCTCGGCAACGGCGGTCCAGTCGCCGTACACGGTGTCGAAGTCGGCGCGGCGGTCCCCGGTGCGTCCCTCGGTGTCGATGGTCGCGTGCAGGTCGGTGCGGCCGCTGCCGTCCCCGACCACGGCGAACCCGCCGTCCGGCTCCTGCCACGGCAGGCCGCTGGGACGTACGTCGGGGATCGCCAGGCCCTCGTCGGTGGCGAGTGCCGCCACGTGGCCGGAGACCCGCGGGTCGAGCCACGGGATGCCCTGGCGGACGTATTCGGGGTGCACAGTCAGGCGCGGCTGCAACTCGAAGCCGCATGTCGCCGTGATCTCGCGCAGCCGCTCCAGGGACGGCCAGGGCCGCTCCGGGTTGACGTAGTCCGGGGTGAGCGGGGAGACGCCGCCCCAGTCGTCGACGCCGGCACCGAGGAGCGCCCTGCACTCCTCGAGCGAGACCAGGTTGGGCGGCGCCTGGATCCGCATCTTCGGGCCGAGCACGATCCGGGTCACCGCGATCGCGGCGCGGTATTCGTCCAGGTCCAGGTCATCGGTGTGGCGCATCGCGGTGTCGGGCTTGGCGCGGAAGTTCTGCACGATGACTTCCTGCAGTGCGCCATAGCGGCGTGCGTTCGCCCGGAGCGCGAAGATGGTGTTGGCCCGCTCGGCCAGCGTCTCGCCGATGCCGACCAGGAGACCGGAGGTGAACGGGATCGCGAGGCGTCCGGCGTCCTCGAGCACCTGCAACCGCAGCGCCGGGTCCTTGTCGGGGGAGCCGTAGTGCACCTCGCCCTTGGTCTCGAAGAGGCGGCGCGAGGTGGTCTCCAGCATCATCCCCATCGACGGCGCGACGGGCTTGAGCCGGTTCATCTCCTCCCAGCTCATCACCCCCGGGTTGAGGTGGGGCAACAGCCCGGTCTCCTCCAGCACCCGCACCGCCATCGCACGCACATAGGCCAGGGTCGAGTCATAGCCCCGGGAGTCGAGCCATTCGCGGGCCTCGGGCCACCGGTCCTCGGGGCGGTCGCCGAGGGTGAAGAGCGCCTCCAGGCAGCCCATCTCGGCGCCCTTGGTCGCGACCTCGAGGATCTCGTCGGGGGAGAGGTAGGGCTCCTTGCCCTCCTTGGCCAGCTTGCCCGGGACCGTGACGAAGGTGCAGTAGTGGCAGCGGTCGCGGCACAGGTGGGTGACCGGGATGAAGACCTTGGGGGAGAACGTGACGACGCCCTCGCGGCCGGCATGGACCAGGCCCGCGTCGCGGACCCGGGCAGCGATGGCGCAGAGCGAATCGAGTTGCTCGCCGGTGGCCGCGAGCAGGGCGGTGGCCTCGGCCTCGTCGAGCGCGGCCCCGCGCTCGGCCCGGGCCAGCGCCCGGCGGATCTGCTGCGGTGTCACGGTGGTCACAACCTGAGGCTACTCGGAGGCGTGGGGCGTCCGGGGGCCGGTCCCGAGGGATGGCAGGGGCCTCACCGCACCCGCAGGCGCCGCAGCAACCTCAACTGCTGGTTGGTCAAGGCCACGAACCTCTCCACCCCCAACGCGGGCGGCGGCCCCAGGGGCAGCAGGTGCTGGGTGGCCCGTGTCTGGGATTCGGTGTACTTCCGGATGCCCTCGGCGCCGTGGCGTCGGCCCAGTCCGCTGTCCCCGATGCCGCCCATCCCGGCCTCGATCGAGCCCGCAGCGGCGGCCGCGCCGTCATTGATGTTCACCGAGCCGGCCCGGATCCTCCCGGCCATCCGGAACGCCTTGCCGGTGTCGCGCGAGAAGATGCTCGCCGACAGGCCGTAGCTGCCCTCGTTGGCCTTCGCGATCGCCTCGTCGTCCGAGCCGACCCGATAGAGCGAGATCACCGGGCCGAACGTCTCCTCCAAGCAGACCTCCATCGTGGCGTCGACGCCCTCCAGGATGGTCGGCTCATGGACGTAGGGTCCCAGGTCGGGGCGGGCCTGACCGCCGGTCAGCACGGTGGCCCCCTTCGCCACGGCGTCGGCGACATGGGCCACCACGGCGTCGAGCTGGGCACGCGTGGCCAGCGAGCCGACGTCGACCGAATAGTCGAACGCCTGGCCCAGGCCGAGTGCCTCGGTGCCGGCCACCAGTGCGTCGCGGAACGCGTCGTACACGTCGGCGTGGACGATCACCCGCTCGATGTGGATGCACATCTGGCCGGTGTTGCCGAAGGCGGCGGCGATGGTGCCGGCCGCAGCCTTCGCCACGTCGGCATCGGCGCGCACGATCAGCGGGTTCTTGCCGCCCAGTTCCAGGGAGGCGGCGATCAGTCGCTGCCCGGCCCGGGTGCCGACCGAGCGGCCGGTGCGGGTCGAGCCGGTGAAGCAGATGTGGTCCACCTGGTCGATCAGCGCATCACCCAGCACCCGGCCGGGACCGACGACCACCTGCCACAGGTCGGTGGGCAGGCCGGCTTCGGCGAAGAGGCGACGGGTCCACAGCAGGGTCAGGGCGGTCTGTGAGTCGGCCTTGCTGACCACACCGTTGCCGGCCAGCAGTGCCGGGATCACGTCACCGACCGCAAGGTAGAGCGGATAGTTCCACGGCGAGATCATCCCGATCACGCCCTTCGGGACCCGCACCTCCTGGACCCGGGTCAGGCCGGGGATCGCGCCCCGGACCTTGTTGCTGGCCAGGTAGCGGCGCCCGTGGCGCGCATAGTGGCGGGCGATGGTGGCCACCTGCAGGATCTCCTGCCAGGCGCTGAACCGGGCCTTGCCCATCTCCCACTGGATCAGGTCGAGCACCTCGTCCTGGCGCTCCACGAGCAGGTCGTGGAAGCGGAGCACGACGTCGGCACGCGCGCTCCACGGCACGTCCGCCCATGCCGCCTGGGCGCGTCGGGCGCTGGCCACCGCGGCGGCCACGTCCTCGGCCGTGCTGGCCGGGATGGTCGCGGTCTCCGCCTCGTCGTACGGCGCGGTCGCGGTGATGGTCGCGGTGCCGGCAGGGTCCCGGCTGATCACGGAGAACCAGGCCTCGAGCAGTTCGTCACTGACCCAGGCCGGGCGGGCGGGTGTCGTCATCGGGTGTAGAGCCCGTCCAGGGTGTCGGCGTACTTGGTGTGCACCACCCGGCGCTTGAGCTTCAGGGTCGGGGTCAGTTCCTCGGACTCGGCGGTCCACTCGACGCCCAGCAACTCCCAGGTCTTCACCTGCTCGGGGCGCGAGAGGCGGGCGTTGGCGTCCTCCACGGCCTTGCCGACCATGGCCAGGATCTGGGGGTCCTCGGCGAGCGCGGCGAGGTCCTTGCCCTCGATGCCGAACTTGGCCGCCACCAGCGGGGCGATCTCGGGGTCCAGGGTGAGCACCGCGACGACGTACGGCTTGCCCTCGCCGTAGACCAGGGCGTGCCCGACCAGCGGGCTCTCCTTGAGGTAGTTCTCGATGTTGGACGGAGCGATGTTCTTGCCCGACGAGGTGATGATCATTTCCTTCTTCCGGTCCACCACCTTGAGGAAGCCGTCCTCGTCGATGGTCCCGATGTCGCCGGTGTGCACCCAGCCGTCGGCGTCGATCAGCTCGCGGGTGGCCTCCTCGTTGCGGTGATATCCGGCCATCGTCACGGGGCCGCGAGCCAGGATCTCGCCGTCCTCGGCGACCTTCACCTCGATCCCGGCCAGGGCCCGCCCGACGGTGCCGAGGCGGAACGCGTCGGGGCCGCAGGCGGTGATCGCCGAGGTGGTCTCGGTCATCCCGTAGACGTCGTAGATCCGCATCCCCAGCCCGGCGAAGAAGCGGGCTACGTCCTCGGGCATCGGGGCAGCGGCACTGGCCGCCCACTCCACCCGGTCCAGTCCGAGCAGGGCGCGGAGCAGGCCGAGCACCGCGCCGTCGACCGCCTCGAACTTCGCGGTCAACTCAGGGCTCGGCGTGTTGCCGAACTGGAGCGCCTCGACGTATTCCAGGCCGATCGCCATCGCCTGCTCGACCCCGGCCCGCTTGGCCTCGTCGGGCTCGGCGGCCAGCCGCGCGGAGACGCCGGTGCGGATCTTCTCCCAGACCCGCGGTACGCCGAAGAACCGGGTGGGGCGCACCTCGGCCAGGGCGCCGACCAGTTGCGCGGGGTCGGCGATCATGTGCACGTGGCCGCCCATGGACTGGGGGATGTACATGCCCAGGATCCGCTCGGCGATGTGCGCGAACGGCAGGTAGGAGATGGTGATGCCCGGCTCGGTGGTGCCGGCGACCACGGTGGAGGAGGCCGCCTCGAAGAGCACGTTGGCGTGGCTGAGCACGACGCCCTTCGGGTTCCCGGTGGTGCCGGAGGTGTAGAGGATGGTGATCGGCTGGCTCGGCGAGATGCCCTGCCAGCGTCCCTCCACCTCGGTGCCGTGGGCTGCCCGGTACGCCGCACCGGAGGCGACCAGGTCGGACCAGGCCAGATAGAGGTCGCCGGTCGGCATGGCCGACTCGTCGATCACCACGACCCGCTTGATGCCGTGGTTGCCGGAGGAGAGCACTGCCTCCCAGCGGGCGAGCTGGTCGGCGCCCTCGAGGACCACGACGGCCGGTTCGGACTGGCCGGCGACATAGGCGACCTGCTCGGGGGCCAGGGTCGCATAGATCGACATCGGCGTGGCGCCGGCATGGACGGCGGCCAGGTCGGCGAGCACGTGCTCGATCCGGCTGCTCGCCATCAGGGCGACGGTGTCGCCGGGATCCACGCCGAGTTCGACCAGGCCTGCTGCCAGGTCGAGTGCCTGCTCGCGGGTCTCGCGCCAGGTCAGGGTGCGCCACCCGGTGCCGTCGGGCGAGGTGATGCCCACCTTGTCCGAGTACGCCGGCTGGTCGCCGTACGTCTCGACGGTGCGCTGCAGGGCGGTGGCCAGGGTCTGGCCGGCAATCTGTTCCTCGATGGCGGTGCGGGCGGTGGTCACGTCGGTCATGCGCGCTGCTCTCCTGGTGTCGTCGGGTGCTCGGGGGTCAGTAGCTCTTGGGCAGGCCGAGCATCTGGGTGCCGATGTGGGCCAGCACCAGTTGCTCGGAGACGGGGATGTTCTTGCCGATCCGGGCGTCGCGGAACATCCGCTCGATCGGGTACTCCTTGGAATAGGCCATCCCGCCGAGGGTCTGGAAGGCCTGGTCTGCTGCTTCCCAGGCCACCTGGGCGCCGGTCAGCTTGGCGACGTTGGCCTCGTTGCCGCAGGGCATGCCGCGGTCGAAGAGCCAGGCGGCCTTGTAGGTCATCAACCGTCCGAGTTCGGCCTTCGCCTTGACCTGGGCGAGCGGGAACTGCAGCCCCTGGTTGGCGCCGATCGGACGGCCGAAGACCTGGCGCTCGTTCGCGTAGGCGACGGCCACGTCGAGGGCGGCCTCGGCGGCGCCGACCCCTCCGGCCGCGGCCAGGATGCGCTCGGGGTTGAGCACGTCCCACAGCACCGCGAACCCTGCATCGACCTCGCCGATCACGTTGCGGGCCGGTACCCGGACGTCGTCGAGGAAGACCTGGCTGGAGGCCAGGATGTTGCTGCCCATCTTGGGGATCGGGGTGAAGGAGAGCGTGCCGGCGGCCAGCGCCTGTTTCACGTCGACCAGGAAGAGGGTGAACCCGTTCGTCCGCGGGCGCGCGTCGGCGGCCGGGATGGTCCGGGTGACGGCCACCATCCAGTCGGCGTTCTCAACGTTGGAGATCCACACCTTCTGGCCCTTGATCAGCCAGTCGTCCCCGTCGCGGCGGGCCGAGGTGGAGATCTCGATCGCGTTGGACCCGGCGTCCGGTTCGGTCAGCGCCAGGCAGAACTGGGTCTGGCCGGCAGCGAGGCCGGGGAGGATCTGCTGCTTCTGTTCCTCGGTGCCGTGGCGGACCAGGGTCATCGCGCCGAAACCGGGTGTGGTGATGTAGAAGAAGGTGCCGGCGGTGCCGCCGGAGGCGCACAGCGTCTCGTTGGCCACGGCCAGTTCGAGCAGGCCCTGCCCGCCGCCGCCGTACTCCTCGGGGATGGAGATGCCGAACCAGCCGCCAGCGGCGAGGTCGTCGAACGCCTCGGTCGGGAAGCGGTGGTCCTCCTCGCAGGCCGACCAATAGGCGTTGTCATAGCGCGCGGCCACGGCGGCGACGCCGTCGCGGACCGCCTGTGCGGTCTCGGGGAGCTCAAAATCCATGGCAGCAGTCCATGTCGTCTATCCGTGTCTCCGGTCCGCGGCTCAGAGGCCGAGCGAGCGACCGATGATCTCCTTCTGGATCTCGGTCGTGCCGCCATAGATGGTGGAGATGCGCGAGTCCAGGTACGCCTTGGCGACCGGGTATTCCAGCATGTAGCCGTAGCCGCCGTGGAGCTGGACGGCCTGGTTGACCAGCTTGTTCTGCAGCTCGGTGGCCCAGTACTTCGCCATCGAGGCCCCGGTGGCGTCGAGTTCGCCCTTGATGTGCCTGGCGATGCAGTCGTCGAGGAAGACCCGGGTGATCTGCGCCTCGGTGGCCATCTCGGCGATCAGGAAGCGGTTGTGCTGGAACTTGCCGATCGGCTTGCCGAACGCCTGGCGGGTCTTGGCGTAGTCCAGGCACATCTCGACCAGGTGGTCGCAGGCTGCGGCGGCTTGGGCGGCGATGATCAGCCGCTCCTGGGGCAGGTTCATCATCAGCGAGATGAAGCCGGAGCCTTCCTCGCCGAGCAGGTTCTCCTTGGGCACCACCACGTCGGTGAAGGAGAGCTCGGCGGTGTCCTGGGCGTGCAGGCCGATCTTGTCCAGGTTGCGGCCACGCTCGAAGCCGGGCATGTCGCGCTCCACGACCAGCAGGCTGATCCCCTGGTGGCCGGCATCGGGGTTGGTGCGGGCCACCACGATCACCAGGTCGGCGTTGATGCCGTTGGAGATGAACGTCTTGGACCCGTTGAGGACGTAGTGGTCACCCTTGTCGACCGCGGTGGTGCGGATGCCCTGCAGGTCGGAGCCGGCGCCGGGCTCGGTCATCGCGATCGCGGTGATGGTCTCGCCGGTGACGCAGCCGGGCAGCCAGCGCTGCTTCTGCTCCTCGGTGGCGAGGCTGGAGAGGTAGGGCACGATGATGTCGGTGTGCACCGAGAAGCCGGGCCCGCTGGCGCCGGCGCGGGTCTGCTCCTCGGAGAGGACCACGTTGTAGCGGAAGTCGTCGACCCCGGCGCCGCCGTACTCCTCGGCCACGTCGAAGCAGAGCAGGCCGGCCGCGCCCGCCTTGAGCCACAACTCGCGCGGCACGACACCGTCCTTCTCCCACTGGTCGTGGTGCGGGGTGACCTCCTTGTCGAAGAAGGTGCGGACCGTCTGGCGGAAGTCCTCGTGCTCGGCTTCGAAGAGGGGGCGGGTGCTCATGGGTGGGAGGGCTCCTTCGGTGTCAATGCGGTGCCGCGGAGGCTGGCCGATGCGAACAGCACAACCGTGACAGTTTTACTGTCAAGATGCAAGGGGGTGGGAGGAATCTGTTCAGGGAACGGGCACATTCGCCGCTCCGCGCTGGCCGATGCCGGGGGCATCGGTGGTGCACGTCGCCCCCGGATCCGGGGTGCGCGGTGCGGTCTCGCTCGGATCGCGCCGGTCCACGCCGTAGTCGCAGTTCTTCAGCACCTTGGGCACCAGCAGCACCCGTCCACTGCCGTCGCGGGTCGAGCCGGCCATCGCGTCGAGCTGGCCGGGCAACCACTTCAGCCAGTGGCGCAGCCCCTGGAGCCGCTCGGCGGACATCTGGGCCAGCGGCCCGGACTCGGCCAGCAGTTCGCTCAGCACCGGCTCGGTCTCCTGCCACAGCGCCTGTACGTCGCCCATCACCGGCCCGGCGGTGGCCACCAGGTGGCCGACCAGCGGCGCAGCTTGACGGAGTTCGGCTGCGATCGCCTGCAGGTTGGCTGCCGTGGTGCGCCATTGGTCGGCCTGCTCGGCGACGGTGGCCAGCGGCACCTGGCCTGCCTCCAGGATCCGCAGTACGTCGGGCTCCAGGGTGCGCATCAGGGCGAGGGCATGCTCCATCTCCACCGAGAGCGCCCGCAGGTCCGCGCTGCCGTCCCCGAACGCGTCGTCGGCCTCGTTGGCGATGGTCTCGATGTCGGTGATGTCGATCCGCTTCATCAGTTGCTGGGTGTCGGCCAGCACCTGCGGCATCGGCATCGGCAACGAGGTCCGGTCGGAGGCGATCACCGCGCCGTCGGCCAGGAACGGACCCTGGTCGGTGTTCGGTTCGATGTTCAGGTACTGCTCGCCCACGGCGGAGAGGTTGCGCACGTTGAAGGTGCTGTCGACGGGCACCCGGACACCCTCGTCGATCTCGATCTCGGCGACCACGCCGTCGGGGGTCAACCGCACCGACTTCACCTGGCCGACCTTCTGGCCGCGGTAGTTGACCGTGGACTGGTCGTGTAGGCCACCGGCACCCTCCAGCTGCACGGTGACGCGGTAGGGCGAGGAGAAGATCCCGCCACCGACCACCAGGTCGGTGACATAGAAGGTGCCCGCCACCACGATGGCGATGAGCAGCACCTGGGCGATCCGCACCCGGCGGCGCATCTCGGCGTACCCCATCAGGCGCCACCTCCCAGGGTGAGCAACCGGTCGAGCAGGTCGTCCAGTGCGGGCAGGCCGGGGAGGCCCGGGGGCTCCTCGGTGTCCTCCACCTCGGGATTGGTCGGGCGGGTCTGACCGGCCAGCGGGTTGAGCGCGTCGGCGTCGAGGAGGAAGGTGAGGTCGAAGTTGGAGAAGTCGCCCGGGGAGGCGTCGTCGGTCTTCGTGCCGAAGGCGATCAGCCCGTGGAAGCTGCGGGTCAGGGTCTCCTGGCTGCCGGCCAGCACGTCCACCACCGGCTTGGCCGCTTCGAGCGCAGCGACCAGGTCGTCCCGGGTGGCGTCGATCAGGTCGGCGCTGCTCTCGGCGAGGGGGCCGACCGCGGCCAGCAGGGCGTTCAGTTCGTCCCGCTGCCCGGAGAGCACCTGGACGGCCGGGGTGATCTGGTCGACCGCCTCCATCAACGCAGGTGTGTCCCGGGCCAGCTGGGAGCTGAGCGCGTCGATGCGGACCAGGGTGGCGTCGAAGAGGGCGGTGCGGTCGTTGAGGCCGGTCAACACGGAGTCGAGGCGGCGCAGGAGTTGCTTGACGTTGCCGGAGTTGCCGTCCAGGGCGATGTTCAACTCGTCGATGATCGTCTTCATGTCGGCGAAGCTGCCGCCGGTGACCACCACCGAGAGCGAGCTGAGCAGGTCGGCCACGTCGGGGGCACGGACGGTGTCGGCAGCCTCGATCACGGCGCCGGGGGCCAACGGCTCGCCGCCGCCCTCGACCAGTTCCACGAAGGCAGTGCCCATCGGTGAGGTCAACCGGATCTCCGCCCGCGAGCCGCCCGGCACCGGCTGCGCCTCGATGATCTTCATCCGCACGTGGGCCCGATAGTCCTCGACCCGGATCGAGGTCACCTGACCGATGGTGGCGCCGTTGATCTTCACCGGGGAGTCGACCGGCAGGTTCAGGGCGGAGTCGAAGACCGCCTCGATCTCGTACGTCGGCCCCTCCACCAGGGCGGGCAGCGGCACGTCCTGCAGGCTCAGCGAGCACCCCCCGGCGACCAGGACCAGGGCCAGGCAGGGGGCGGCGACCAGGCGGCGGATCACGGGATGTTCCCGGGGATCAGGCCGCCGACGAGGTCGAAGAGCGGGTCGAGGGCACCGGTGCCGTCCGCGCTGACGAGCAGGTCGCACGAGGGCAGGTTCAACTGGCGGCACATGTGGTTGCGGAACGAGGGGGAGAGCGGTCCGGTGTCGGTGTTGAACTGGACCCGGAGCCGCCCGGTGCGCTGGTCATAGGCACGGGTCAGGTTCTCGGCCAGGGTGGGCGCGGTGTCGAACGCCTCGGCCAGGGAGGCCTGTTGCGAGCGGATCACCCGGGTCACCTCCAGGACCTGGGCCAGGTCGGTGCCGAGCACCTCGCGGTTGGTTGCCACGAAGTCGTCCACGGTGCCGACCAGGGAGTCGAGTGCGGCCAGGGTCGCGGTGATCGACTGGCGCTGCCCGGCGACCACGGTGGAGGTCTCGGTGATGCTGGCGGAGAAGGAGCGCAGGGTCGCGTCGCGCGCGGCGACGGCCTCGGCCAGGGTGGCCAGGTTGGAGGTGAGCGCGGTCAGGTCGGCGCCGTTGGCGTTGATGGTGCGCAGAGCTTCCTCCCCGGCCACGATCGCCTCGCGGGTGCGGGCACCGTTGCCGTCCATCGCACGCGCCGCCACCTCGAGCAGGTCGCCGACGTCCTTGCCGCCCGGCGTGGTCGCATCCAGGGCCAGGACCAGGTCATCGATGGAGGCCACGATCTGGTCCATGTTGGCCGGGCTGCGGGTGTGGTCGGCGTCGATGTGGGCACCGCTGGCCAGCGTCGGGCCGCCGGTGTAGACCGGGCCGAGTTCGACATAGCGGTCGGTGACCAGGGAGGACTGCATCACCACCGCGCCGGCCTCGGCCGGGACCTCGGTCCCCGGGTCGAGTTCGAGGTGGACGGTCATCGTGGTGCCGGCCGGCTCGATCGCGGTCACCTTCCCGACCGGCACGCCGAGGTACTGCACCTCGTTGCCGACGTAGAGGCCGGTGGTGTCGGCGAAATCGGCAGTGACCCGGATCGGCTCCTCCCCGCTGCTGCGCCACCAGAGCACGCCGAGCACCACCGCGACCACGGCAACGGCGGCCGCCAGGCGCTGGCTGGTCGTCCCGGGCAACAGGCCGCGCATCAGCCGCACCCCTTCGGCGTCAGGATGCAGTAGAAGTCATCGGGGATCACGAAGTACGGCGCATTGACGCCGAGCCACGGCCCGTCCCCGGCCGCGTTGGTGTAGACGCGGAACGTCGGTCCGGCCAACCTGATCACGTCCTCCAGGTCCTGCTTCTGGGCGGTGAGGGTCTCGGTCACCGTGGCCAGGTCGGCCAGCAGCGGGTCCAGGTCGGCCCGCGTGGTGCGCGCCAGTTCCTCGATGCCGGTGGCCAGGGTGGCGCTGTCGGCCAGCAGCGCTTCCAGCACGTCGCGCCGCTCGGCGACCATCCGCATCACCGACTCGGCGTCGAGCATCAACTGGTCGAGCTCGTCCTGCTGGTCGATCACGGTGTCGGTGAGTTGCTTCGTCGAGGCCAGGATCCGGCTCAACTGGTCGTCGCGCTGGTTGACGATGGTGGCCAGTCCGGTCATCCCGTCCAGTGCCGCCCTGATGTCCTCGGGGGCCGTGGCCAGGTCGGTGCTGAGCACGTCGATGGCCTGCTCCACGGTGGCCAGGTCGAGCTCGTCCAGGGTGGGTGTCGCCTCGAGCCAGAACTCCTCGATGGTGAAGCTGTCGCGGGCCATCGCCTTGTCGAGGGTGCCGCCGGCATCGAGTTCCTTGCCGGTGCCCGGGGCCAGGGCCAGGTAGCGGTCGCCGAGCAGGGAGGCGAGCTTGACCTGCATCGTGGTGTCCTCGGTGAGGCGGGCGTCGCGGTCCAGGGAGAAGCGGACGTGGACGGTGTCGCCGCTGGCGCTCACCTCGTCGACGGTGCCCACGTCGAGGCCGGCGATGCGGACCTTGTCGCCGGCGCGCAACCCGCCGGCATGGGAGAGCTCGGCGGCATAGCCGACCTGGCCGGTGGCGTTGCGGGCGATCACCACGACCGCGGTGAGCAGGAGCAGCAGCACCAGCGGTACGACGTACCGCCGGGCTCCGGTGAAGCGCAGGGTCTTCATCGGCAACGCTCCGAGTGGAGGCCCTCGGGCACGGTGTCCACCTTGGGCCCGCCGGTGACCTGGACGTAGAGGCGGCAGACATAGACGTTGAGGTGGCTGCCGTAGCCCAGGGTGCGCACATAGGTGTTGAACTGGAGCGGGGTGTGGTGCAGCACCGAGCCGAGGAGTTCGTCCTCGCCGGCCAGGTAGTCGAGCAGGTAGCGCAGCGAGGCGATGTCGGCCTTGACCGGCTCGGCAGTGGCGTCGAGCAGGTCCGACCCGGTGCCGGTCAGGTCGGTGATGTCGTCCAGGGCGGTTGCGATCAACTCCCGGTCCTCGGCCAGGCCCCGGGTCAGGGTGCCGAGTTCCTGGATCAGGGAGACGATCTCGGTGCGGTGGCTGTTCGCGGTCTCGGAGACGAAGGTGAGGTTGTCCAGGACCTGGCTGATCATGTCGTCGCGGGCGACCACGGTGGAGGTGAGCTCGGCGACCTGCTGGGTGAGGCTGGACAGGGTGCCGCCCTGGCCCTGGAGCACGGAGACGATGTTCCCGGCCAACTCGTTGATGTCCTCGGGGCGCAGGGTGTCGAAGATCGGCTTGAAGGCGTTGAACATCGCGGTCAGGTCGAGCGCGTTCCGGGTGCGGGCCACCGGGATGATGTCGCCGTCGGCCAGTGGCGTCGCGTCCGGCGCACCGGCGCCGGCTTCCAGGGCGATGTAGCGCTGGCCCATCAGGTTGAGGAAGTCGACGCTGGCCAGGGTGGAGGTGGTCACCCGTTGCGTGGTCTCCACGTCGAAGGTGACCACGGCCAGGTTGTCCACCAGTTCGGTGCCGACCACCCGGCCGACCTTCACCCCGGCCATGCGTACGTCGTCCCCGACGGCGACCCCGGTGGCGTCGCTGAATTCGGCGCTGAGCCGGATTGTGTCGCCGCGGGTTGCGTTGGACAGGGTGCCGGCCACCATGCCGGTCAGGACCAGGGCGACCAGGACGAAGGCGGTCACGCCGATCACGGCGCCGGGGTGCCTGCGCAGTGTCTTCATCGGCAGTTCCTCCCCTCGAGCGAGCCATAGCGGGGGCAGTCCGCGGGCGTGTAGGGCTGGGCGAACTGGAGCCCGATCACTGCCTCCATCTGGATCGAGCCGCCCTTGATCGCGGCGGCACCGTTCTCCAGTACGCCGGGCAGCAGGGAGAGCGAGGCCTGGAACCGCCCGGAGGCGTCGGCCATCACCTCGAGGACGGCGGCCACGTTGCGCAGCAGGCCCGGCAGGGACATCTGCTGGCCGGCGACGAACCCGTCCAGGGAGCCGGCCAGCCGGGTGCCGGCGACGAGTGCCTGCTGGATCTGCTGCTCCTGCTCGGCGACCACGCGTGCCGCCGGGAGCGAGTCGATCACTGCGTCGACCAGTTGCGGTTCGATCTCCTGCAGCAGGCCGAGGTTGTCGTGGAGCAGTTCCAGGTCGCGATAGAAAAGGTCCTCGTGTGCGCTCCAGGAGGCCAGCAACTGGTTGGCGTCGTCGAAGAAGGTGGCCAGGTCGGCGCCGCGCCCATCGAGGGCATCGGCGAGTTGGGAGATGGCGGTGTCCAGCTTGGCCGGGTCGATGGCGACCAGCAGGCGTTGGGCCGCGGAGAGGGTGTCCATCAGGCGCAGCGTCTCGGTCGAGGTGTCGGCGGGGACGACGGCGTTCTCGGCGATCGGGTCGCTGGTGGTGCCAGGGCTGACCAGGTCGATGTATTCGTTGCCGAACAGGGTGCCGGGCAGCACCCGGGCGACCACGTCGGCGGGGACCATGTCGGCGTGTTCGGACATCAGCAGGATCCGGGCGCTGGGCTCGGTCCCGGTGCGCACCTCGATCACCCGGCCCACGCGCATCCCGCGGAACTTGACGTCCGAGTTGACCCCGAGCGAGTCACCGGTTGTGCGCAACTGGGCCTCGAGCCGGACGTCGGAGGTGAAGATGCCCAGATAGCTGCCGCCGAGGTAGCCCAGGACGACACCCAGGGCGAGCAGGGCAGCCACGCCGATCGCGGCGACACGCAAGCGGAGGCGGCGCAGGTCGCGCGCATGCGGGAAGAGGACGGAGGACACGTCACATCACCCGCTGATCTGGACCTGCTGGTCCGGACCCCACAGGGTCAGGGTCAGCGCGATGTCGAGGAGGGTGATGGAGATGATGCTGGTGCGGATCGCCATCCCGGTGGCCTTGCCGACGCCCTCGGGGCCGCCGGTGGCGGTGTAGCCGTAGTAGCAGTGGATCAGGGTGACGACGAGCGTCAGCACGATCACCTTGATGCCGGCGTACACCACGTCGATCGGGGCCACGAAGGTGGAGAAGTAGTGGTCATAGGTGCCCGATGACTGGCCGAAGAAGGTGGTCACCATGAAGTCGGTGGCCAGGTAGGTGCCGACCAGGCCGATCAGGAAGAGCGGCAGCATCACGATCAGGGAGGCGACCACCCGGGTGCTGACCAGGTAGGGGATCGGCCGGATCGCCATCGACTCGAGGGCGTCGACCTCCTCGGCGATCCGCATCGCACCGATCCGGGAGGTGAAGCCGCAACCGATCCGGGCGGCGAAGCCGAGCGAGGCGATGATCGGGGCCAGTTCGCGGGTGTTGGCATAGCCGGAGATGAAGCCGGTCAGCGGGGCGAGGCCGATCACGTCGAGGCCGTTGTAGCCCTCCAGGCCGACCTCGGTGCCGGTCAGGGTGGAGAGCAGCAGGACGACGCCGACCACGCCACCGCCGACGACGAAGATGCCCGAGCCCAGGGTGACCTCGGCCAGCACCCGGCCGACCTCGCCGCGATAGCGGGTGACGGCAAGCGGGATGCCGCGCAGGGCGCGCCAGGAGAGGACGACCAGTTCGCCCATCTGGACGGCGGGCTCCACGAGAGCCTTGTCGACGGCGCTTCCGACGTTGCGGGTCGTGGTGTTCATCCCAGTGGCCCCCCGGAGATCTGGGTGTGGACCTGCGAGATCACGAAGTTGGCGGCGAAGAGCAGGATGAAGTTGAGCACGACGGCGCTGGTCACGGCGTCACCGACGCCGGTCGGTCCGCTGGAGGTGTTGATCCCCTTCCAGGCCGCGACCACGGTGCACATCACCGCGAAGATGGCGGCCTTGGCCAGGGACAGCCACAGGTCTCCCATCGTGGCCAGGGTGGTGACCGAGGCGAGGTAGGCGCCCGGTGGCAGGTCCTGGAGCACCACGCTGACGCCCAGCGTGGTCATGATCGTGAAGAACATGACCACGCCATTGAGCAGCACCGAGACCACCACGGTGGCGAGCATCCGGGGGACCAGGAGCCGGTCGACGACGGAGATGCCCATGACCTCCAGGGCGTCGAGTTCCTCGCGGATCTTGCGGGCGCCGAGGTCGGCGCAGATCGCCGATCCGGCGACGCCGGCGAGCATCAGTGCGGTGATCATCGGGGAGGCCTGGCGGACCACGGCCAGGGTGTTGCCGGCCCCGGTGAAGGCGACGGCGCCGACCTCCTGGGCGAGGACGCCGACCTGGAGGGCGAGGATCACGCCGAATGGCATCGAGACGGCGAGGGCGGGCAGGGTGCAGACCCGGATCGTGTACCAGGTCTGCACCACGAACTCCTCGAAAGCGAAGTTCTTCGTGGCGATGGTGCGGACGGTGGCGGTGATCATCTGCACGCCGAGGCGGAGCAGGGAGACGAAGGCGGCCAGGGGGCGCCACTGGCTGCGGATCCGTGCGATGCCGGTGCCGAGGCCGTCGCGCAGGCCCTCGAGCAGGGTCTCGTCGGGGGAGTGGCGCGGCGCGCGGGGCGGTGCCACGGGACCCGACATTGCGCTCCGATCAACGATCACTCAAACGATGACAGTGAAACTGTTACAGAGATAGCGTCACATTAGTGCCGGCTGGCGTCAAGGCTCTGGCGCACGCCTTGTCAACGATCATTCGCGGATGGCGTCACGGATCCGTCGGCTGCGGCGGCGTCTTGTGCGAGGTCAGGTGACAGCAATACTGTTACAGTCATGAGTGCCGCTGAGGGATCTGACAACGAGGGCCTGCTGACCATCGACGAACTGGCCTCGGCGGTCGGGATGACGGTGCGCACCACGCGCTATTACGCGACGCTCGGGCTGATCCCGCAGCCGATCCGGCGCGGCCGGATCGCCTATTACGACGAGGGCCACAAGGCGCGCCTGGAGATGGTCCGTGCCCTGCAGGACCACGGGTTCACGCTGCAGGCGATCGAGGGCTACATGGGTGGCTTGCCCGCCGAGATCACCGTCGACGAACTGGTGCTGCGCCGCGCCATGTTGATCCCGTGGGCGCCGCAGGCCCGCGAGGAATTGAGCAAGGCAAAACTGGAGGCGCTGGCAGGGCGCAAGCTCACCGCATCCGATCTGGAGACGCTGGTGGCGATGCGGGCTATCGAGGCCTCCGGCCGTTCCTGGGTGCCGCAACCGGCCTTCCGGATCGGGATCGACCTGCTCGGCCTGGACATCCCGCTGGACAGCATCGTCTCCGCCGGCGAGGCGATCCACGAGCACATCAGCGTCCTGGCCAGGGAGTTGACCGCGATCATGAAGACCCAGGTCCTCGAGCCCTTCCGCAGCGGTCAGCACACGCCCGAGGAGGCCCGGGCCTTCGAGGAGACGGTGGCCCGGTTGCGCCAACTCACCGTGGAGGCCGTGGTCGTCGAGTTCCAGCGCACCGCCAACGACCTGATCACCGGCTCCCTGGTCCGACCAGCCGCCGGCGACGCCTGATCAGATCAGGTGCTTGTTGCCGTGGATGCGGCGCCGGGCATCGCGCAGCACCAGCCGCCCGTGCAGGGTGCGCAACCACCGCGGCGTACGTCGATAGACGGGGACCAGGACGGCGAAGAAGAGGTCATAGATCCGCTGGTCGCGTCGTGACCAGGGCAGCGCCAGCACTGCCCGGGCACGGGGATCGAGGTTGCCGCGGGTGAGCAGGTTCTGCAGCATCACCAGCGGCTTGACCAGCAGTGGCATGCCCTCGGCGCTGAGCAGCCGCTTCGCATAGGCCTGGACCAGCGGGTCCTGCTCGAGCCGGTTGTCGAGCACGTCCTCCCAGTACGCCTGGTAATCGGCGTACGTCCGGGGCCACATCTCCGGCCTCACTTGCAGTGCGGTGCCGAAGATCCAGCCGTCGCGGTAGACCTGCTCGCGGGTGGCGGGGTCGAACTCGCCGAACATCTTCTCGTGCAGCCACGTGTTCTGGGCCAGGGTGACCGCCACCCACAACTGCAGGTCGGGATCAAAGGCGTTGTAACGGCCCGTGGAGCGGATCGGGACATGTGCCTTGTTGACCAGCCGGGTGACCACCGCGCGCTCCTCGTCGGTGCCCAGGATCATCACGTAGACATAGGTGAGCGTGGTGCGCAGCCGGTCCATCGGACGGACCAATGCCGTGCTGTGCTCGGCCACGCCGAGACCGACACCCTTCATCGCCAACTGGTACATCACCGCAGAGCCGGCGCCCAGCATCAGCGAGGCCTCGGTGATGAAGTCGGCCAGGCGCTGTTGCGGCTCGCCGTCGATCGGCGCCAGGTCCGCGTCGTACGCTGTGGTGGTCTCGTCGATGCCGGGGGCCAGGCTCATCCGATGAGCTCCTTGACCTGGCGGATCAGGGCGGGTGCGTCGTCGGCGGCCGGGGTGATCTGCAGGTTGGTCACGCCGGACTCGCGGAACGCCTCGATCCGCTCCTTCACGTACGACGCCGGGCCGACCAGGTTGGCCATCTCCAGCAGTTCGAGCGGGATCGCGGCCTCGGCCTCCTTCTTCTTGCCGTCCAGGTAGAGGTCCTGGATCTCCCTGGCCTCGGCCTCATAGCCGTACTGCACGGCGAGGTCGTTGTAGAAGTTCTTTCCACGGGCGCCCATGCCACCGATGTAGAGGGCGAAGAGCGGCCGGGCGAAGTCGAGGAGGCCCTTGACGTCCTCGCCGATCGCGCACATGCCGCCGGCGACCACCTCGAGTGGAGCCAGGTCGGCCGAGCGCTTGGCGGCGCCAGCAGCCAGGGCGTCACCCCAGATGGAGGCGGCCTTCTCCGGGGCGTAGAGGAACGGCAGCCAGCCGTCGGCGATCTCGGCGGCCTGCTCCACGCTCTTCTGGCCAAGGCCAGCGATGTAGATCGGGACCGCGGGACGCTCGGGGTGGGTGAGGATCTTCAGCGCCTTGCCCAGGCCGGTGACCGCGCCGTCCTCCTTGGTCAGCGGCAGCTTGAAGATGCCGTCGGCCTCCAGTTTCTCGCGGCGGATCCCGGCGCGCATCAGTTCGATCACCTCACGGGTGCGCGCCAGCGGCTTGGCGTAGGGCAGGCCGTGCCACCCCTCGATCACCTGTGGGCCCGAGGCGCCGAGGCCGATGATCGCGCGGCCCCCGGAGACGTTGTCGAGGCCGGCCGCGGTCTGGATCAAGGTGCCGGGGGTGCGCGAATAGATGTTCAGGATCGCCGCACCGATCTCGATCCGTTCCGTCTTCGCGGCCAGGTAGCCCATCAGGGTGGGGGAGTCGAAGCCGTAGGCCTCCGCGATCCACACCGAGTCCAGTCCGGCTGCCTCCAGGGCGGTGACCTGGTCGGCCGCCTCGCGCGGGTTGCCGGCATACATCAGGGGCATGGAGAGCTTCATCGATCGTCCTCACGGTTGACGCGGATCAGGGCTGCGCCAACTGTGACACCATTACTGTCACGATCGCAAGGGGATGTCCGCCACATCCGAGGCGATGTCGTCGTATCACCGGGCGTCAGCCGCGAGGGTGGCGAGGACGTCACTGGCCGCCGGACTCGGATGCCAGTACATGTCGACGTCCAGGAAGAACTCACCGCAATGACCCGACAACAACTGTCGATCTCCCCACGGGGTCACCCCATAGATCGCATAGGAATCGAAGTCCGAGCAGCCGGCGAGGTCACGTCGGGGGGTGGTGGAGGTGTTGGCCTCGATGTCGGCGAGCAGGATGCTCAGTTCGTCGGCGCCGATCTCGATCTCCTCGGTGGTGCCGGTGGCATCGTCGGGCAGGCACAGCACTGCGGAGTCGAACTCGACCGGCGCCCGCAGTGGCATCGCCGAGACGGCACGGCTCTCGGACATGTAGGGGTCCCGACAACTGGTCTCGACGACGGGTGCCGGGGTCGGCGGCTCCAGTCCGGCGCGCTGGTCGTGCAGTGCTCCGGTGAACGCATCCACCAGGGTGGCGGTCGTGCCGCTGTCTCCCCGCACACCGTCGCCGACGAAGATCCCGCCGCAGCCGTGCCGCTCGGCACGGATGGTGCGGGTGCTGCCGTCCGCATAGCCGAAGACGAACTCCCAGGTCGGCCCCAGGTCCATGGTGCAGGCCATGTTCGGGTCATCGGCTCGCAGCGGTGCCGCATTGATCAGGTCCACCAGGGCATCGGGGTCCTGGGTGAGCGCATCGGGTGGCGCCTGGAAGCTGACCCCGCCCCCGGGGGAGCACATCAGGACGGCGACGGGCCCTTCCGGCAAGGTGTTCGCGCCGGTCAGTGGCGGCAGTGTTCCGTCCTCGACGAGTGAGGCACAGGTGACTGCGGCAGCGGCGCTCAGCGACTGGGACCCTGGGCCGTTCTCGTCATCGGCGACGATGCTCGGGGAGTCGTTGGAGGACGCTCCGAGCCCGCCCAATGCCAGCGGCACCGCGATCACGGCGAGTACGGCCACGACGGCTCCGGCGGTGAGGATCCGGGCCCGTCGGCTGCGGTGTCGCTGACGGGCCGCGCCCGCCCGATCGGGGACCTCTGGGGGCTCGGGGACCAGCGAGGACAGGGCCTCGCGCAGGCTGTCGTGTCGGTCGGGGCGTTGGTCGTTCATCGTTCCTCCTCCGGGAGACTCAGGTGTGAGGAGGAGCGGAGCGCAGCCAGTGCGCGGGCAGTCTGGCTCTTCACGGTGCCGACGCTGCAGCCGAGCACCTCGGCGGCCTGGCGCTCGGTGAGGTCCTCGAAATAGCGCAGCACGATCACCGCTCGCTGTCCCCGCGGCAGCGCGGCAAGCGCGGCAGCCAGGTCGCCTCGGGTGGTCGGGTCCACGTCGTACGTCGGATGCTCGGGCAGGTCCGCAAAGGGGAGCTCGCCGTTCCAGCGGCGCCGCCACCACGAGGCATAGGTGGTGAACAGGATCCGGCGCACGTATGCCTCGAAGACGTCGACCCGGCCCCACTTGGGCCAGGCCTTGGCCAGCGCGGTCTGGACCAGGTCCTCGGCCAGCTGGCTGTCACCGGTGAGCAGCCAGGCGCTGCGCCACAGCGCGTCACCGCGGCTGGCGACGAAGTCGGCGAAACCCGACCCCGCATCACCTGCGGTGTCCGCCACTGGTCTGGCCATCACTGCTTCACCCATCTGTCCTCCTCGACCGTTATGAGCGGTCGGGATGACAGAAAGGTTGTCACGCCCCGGCGAGTGAGGTGCTCGCCCGGCTGGGTTCAGTTGGCCAGGTCCTCGATCACCTCGGCGCCCGGGAGTTCGCCGAGCAGGCGCCCGGGCAGGAACAGCTTGGAACGACGTACGCCGCTGCCGATGACCGCCTCGTCGATCTCCAGCACCCGCGGATCGACCAGCAGGCGCCACCCGTCGGGGAGGCCGACGGGGGTGATCCCGCCGTACTCCATCCCGGTCTCCTCCACGGCCCGCTCCATCGGGTGGAAGGAGCACTTGCGTACGTCGAGGAGCCGCTTGACCACGTTGTTCACGTCTGCGCGGGTGTCGGCACGGACCAGGCAGGCCGCGAGCCGCTCCTCGCCGGCGCGCTTGCCGCTGACCACGACACAGTTCGCACTCTGCTCCATCGCGAACCCATAGGCCTCACTCATCGCGGCGGTGTCGGCCAGTTCCGGGTCGATCCCGGCCACGCGTACGTCGCCCGCGTGCGGCCAGGACTCCAGCGCCTTCGCCACTGGATCGGCAAGCAGGTCGGGGGCGTCCAGGGCGGAAACGTAACTGAGTGACATGCCGCCATGCTGCCAAACGGGGACAGGTGTGGCCGTGGGAGGTCGTGGCTGCTCGGCTGGGTCAGTGTTCGAGGAGTGGCCGGACTTGGTCGGCGAATCTCGGCGCCCCCGCAGCAGCAACCTTTCCGGCCAGTTCCAAGGGCGTCACGGGTGGGTTCTTCTTGTTCTTGCTCGCGCGGGTGAACGACGCAACGACGTCAGTTTGCCGGTCAGACAGCAGCGCGCAAAGGAACTCGTCCGCAGTGATGACCTCAACTCCAGCGGACAGCACCGCATCCGTGCGCAGGTGCTTCAGGTTCCGGGTGAGCAAGACGTCGACGTCACCGTGGATTGCGGCTGCGGCGTGGACGCGGTCAGCGGGGTCGGAGGAGAGGTCGTCGGTGATCTTGTCGCGGTAAAGGGCCGGGTCGATGCGGTAGCGACCGAAATGAGTCCGCACCGCCGTTGTCACCGAGGCGGCCGAGGCCGAGGTGCGACGGCCATCGCGGACGATCACCCTCTCCCACTCCTCGAGAATCTCGTCTGTCCACACCCACGTGAAGAGGAAGTCCTCCGACAGCGTGAGCATCACGTCCATGACCGTGAACGGAAACAGTTCGCTGGTGTCGATGAAAACCCGCTCGAGTCGAGGCACAGGGCTATTCCCCGAGCGCCGCGCGCAATGCCTCGCTGCCGGCCCGGCGATCCTCGCGTTCGGCCGCGAGGTCGACGACGTCCTGGACGCGGATGCGTCGATGGCGACTGCCGGGCAGGCGGCGGAAGGCCAGCACGCCGTCCTCGCAGAGGCGATCGACGAACTGGCGGGTCACGCCGAGGATCTCGGCCGCTTCGGCGGGAGTCACCTCGTCCTCGGCTCGCAGCACCACCACCCGTGATCCCTGGGCGATGTCCTTGAGCATGGCGCGCACGGCTGCCTCGACCGGGGTGTCATCGCTGAGCCGGTCGATCAGGTTCTTGGCGTCGGACCGGACCGTGGGGTCTTCCGGGTCGAGCGAGGTTGTGAATGCGTGGGCCACCATGCCTCCATGCTAACCCCAACTGCAATAACGGCAACCGAGTCCCGCATCCCAGGCTCCGGCGACCGTTGGCCATCCAGCATTCACCGCGCCTCCACCGATTGGACGCCCGGGTGTGCCTCACTGGAGTCGTGACCCAACTTGGCGTGTCGCGCACGAGCCACCGCGCTCCGGTCCGGAGCCTGGTGGTGACCCCGGCCGTGGTGGCCCACCGCGGCGCCAGCGGCTTGCGTCCCGAGCACACGCTCGAGGGATATCGCCTTGCGGTGCAGATGGGTGCCGACGCGATCGAACTCGACCTGGTCATCACCGCCGATGGAGTCCTGGTCGCACGCCATGAGGGCGAACTCTCCGAGACCACGGATGTCGCCTCGCGTCCGGAGTTCGCCGATCGCCGCACCACCAAGGTGCTGGACGGAGTCGAGCGGCACGGTTGGTTCGTCGAGGACTTCACCTTGGCCGAACTCAAGCGGCTGACGGCGCGGGAGCGGTGGCCCTCCATGCGGCCGGAGTCCGCGGCGTACGACGGCACCTGCGGCATCCCCTCGCTGAACGAGGTGCTCGCCATGCTGCGGGCGGAGTCGGTCCGGGCCAACCGGAGCGTTGGTCTGTTGCTGGAGTTGAAGCACGCGGCGTACTTCGCCTCGATCGGGCTGCCGCTGGACGACCCGCTGCTGTCCGACCTGGCTCGTCACGAGATGGCCCACCCCAGGTCGGGGGTCACCGTGATGTCCTTCGAGCCCACCGTGCTGCGGCAACTGGCCACCCGGACCGGGATCGAACTGGTGCAGTTGCTGGAGACCGCGGACCTGCGTCCGCCGGACCTGGCGGCGGTCGGTGACCCGCGGACTTATGGCGACCTGTGTACGCCGGCCGGGTTGGCCTGGATCGACGAGTACGCCGACGGCATCGGCGTGCACAAGTCCCTGGTCCTGCCCCGGGACGCGAGCGGTGCGATCTCGACGCCCTCCGCCCTGGTCCGTGACGCGCACCGGCACTGGCTCACCGTGCACGTATGGACGCTGCGGGCCGAGAACCGCTTCCTGCCAAGCAACCTGCACGGTGACGGCGGACCTGGGGCGTCGGGAGACCTGGTCGGTGAGGCGCGTGCCTTCCTCGATGCGGGTGTCGACGGCCTGATCACGGACCAGCCGGACCTGGTGCTGGCAGCATGCGAGGGATTTCGGGCCATGACCGCCCACATGCTCAGTGGTTCGGCATCAACACCCAGGCCGCCAGATAGGCGACCAGGGCCGTGCCGAAGCTGAACAGCGCGGCGATCACGGTCAGCACCCGCACCAGGTTGGTGTCGAGATGGAAGTAGTTCGCCAGACCGGCGCAGACGCCGCCGATCATCTGGTTGTCGCGGCTGCGGAGCAGTCGGCGCGGAGCTGAACTGTTCATCGTGCGTCCTCCTCGGTGGGGATGACCATGGTGGACTCGGTGGTGTCGTCGGCGACGGGTGCTGCAGGTGCGACTGGCGCGTGCTTCTTGCCCCGTACGCCGCTCCACGCGGCGACCGCCAGGCCGACCGCGCCGGCGACGACCCACGGCACCGGCATCAGCCAGCGGATGTCGCGCTCGGCGACCAGGTCGCTCGAGATCACGGCCCACACGGCGACCAGGCCGGCGAAGGCCAGCCCCATCACCAGGTGGCCGGTGTTGACCGGGTGGCGCCCGGAGTCCTCGTTCTCCATCAGTGCCTCCTGGGCATGGTTGCGGGTCGGGTTCTCTGCATCGAATGCCGGGTGGTTCATCGCGCACGCACCTGGATCTCGCCGAAGTCAACCTCAGCGCGGATGGTGAGCTCGGGTGCCCCGTCCGGGCCGGAGCGGGACCGGGACAACGAGTAGTCCCAGCCACTGTTGGCGCGCTCGCCGAAGAGGCGGGCCTCACCGCCGGCGTTGACCCGGGCATGGGCGTGGACGGTGATGTCGTCGGGGACGATCACCTCGATGCGGCCCAGATCCACGTCGATGTCGATCGTGGTGCCGTCGAGTTCCTCGACGTCCGCCACCTCGGTCAGGTCCAGGACCACCTCGCCGGCCCCGAAGTCATAGTGCGTGGTGACCGCCGCTGCGGTGACCGGGCGGTCCAGGTAGCGCTGGCCCTCCCAGCGGTCCACCACCGTGCCGATGGTCAAGCCCATCGCCGTGACCAGGCCGAGGGCGATCAGGCCACCAGCGCGGCCATAGAAGGCGCCGACGACGAGCATCACCGCGATGATGCCCAGGGCCAGGGCCGGGTACGCCGATCCGATGACGTTGGCGCCGGCCGCGTCCACGATGCCCAGCGTGCCCAGGCCGAGGGCGACCAGGCCGAGGGTGAACCAGAAGAGGATCGGTCCCCGCTTGCGCGGGTTGCGGGGCCGCGGCTGGCGGGGCGGCTGGCCGGCCCACCCTGCGGGTGCGGCGTACGGCTGGGTCGGATAGGACTGCGTCGGGTAGGGCTGGGTGGCGTACGGCTGCCCGGCCGGGGCGTACGTCGCCGTGCCCGGCGTCCCGGGAGGCGCCTGGCGGTCGCGCCGGGAGAGCAGCACCCACGCGATCACGCCGAGGATCAGCAGCGGCCACGGGAACCAGCCACCCCAACCGGGACCGAACGCGTCGCCCAGCAGCGAGAGGCCGGCCAGGACGCCGGCTCCGATCAGGGCCACGTTGCGCGAGCGCTGGTCGATGTTGACCACCGCAGCGCCGTGGTCGTCGGGAACGATCAGCCACATCGCGGCATAGACGATCAGGCCGGCGCCGCCGAAGAAGGTGAGCACCACGAACGCCACCCGGATGATCACCGGGTCGATGTCGAAGTGGCGCCCCAGCCCGCCGGCAACACCGGCGACGTGCTTGTCCCAGCTGCTGCGGCGCAGCCGGGACAGGTCGCGCATCTCCTCCCCGCTGACGCGGGGGCCCTGCGACTCGTGGGTGGGTGGGGCCTGGGTCTGGGTGTCGGCCCGGCCGGGGTCGTCCCCCGCGCCGGACGGGTTCTGTTCGCTCATGCCTCAACTCTCGCGCCCGGCCGGGGCCGGGACCATCGGGAACAACCCTGATTCAACCCCGCTCGGCGGCCGCCTGTCTCGGGGTCACCCCGGGGTCGGAATCAGGGTGCTGCCCCGTGGTCGCCACCGGGGCACTGTGTGACGATTGAACCGACATGACCACCACAGCAGGCGGGACCGGCGCAGCACCCGGGCCCCACGACGTACGACGGGCGACCCGCGACACCGCCGACTCCTGGCTCGGTGGCGTCGCCTCGGGACTGGCCCGCCACCTCGGCCTGCCCGTGATCTGGATCCGGCTCGCCTTCGTGGTCGGCACCGTCCTGGGCGGCATGGGGATCGCGATGTACGCCGGGCTGTGGATGGTGCTGCCCACCGACGAGAAGTTCAGCGACGACGCCCCCGGCCTCGCCGCCGCCACCCGGACCGGCAAGCGCCCGGGCACCAGTCGCACCCTGGGCGATGTCGGCCCGATGATCGCGCTGGGCGCCCTCGGCATCGGGATCGTGCTGATGGCCGAGGTCGCCTTCGGCCGCGGGGCGCTCTTCTGGCCGGTCGTCATCGGGCTGGTCGGGATCGCCCTGATCTGGCGCCAGGCCGACCAGGCACAGCGCGAGCGCTGGCTCGACACCACCGAACGGATCAACCCGATCCGGGCACTCTTCGGATCCGGCGGCTGGGCATCGTGGCTCCGCGTCCTCGCCGGCTGCTCCCTGATCCTCACCGCCCTCGGAGTCTTCGCCCTGACCAGCGGTGGCGTCGGGGTGGCCCGCGAGATCGTCATCGCCGGGCTGCTCGGGGTGGTCGGCATCGCGCTCACCCTGGGGCCGTGGATCTTCCGTCTCGCCTCCGACCTGGCCGACGAGCGGGCCGAGCGGGTCCGGTCCCAGGAGCGCGAGGACGTCGCCGCGCACCTGCACGACTCGGTGCTGCAGACCCTGGCACTGATCCAGAAGAACGCCGCCGACCCGGCGACGGTCGCCCGGCTCGCCCGGGCCCAGGAGCGCGACCTGCGGACCTGGCTCTTCACCGACCCGGCCGAGGCCGGGGAATCGATCGCGGCCGCCCTGCGCGAACTGGCAGCCGAGGTCGAGGATGCCTGGCACGCCGTCGTGGAGACCGTGACGGTGGGGGACACCCCGGTCACCGAGGACCTGGTGCCGATCGTGCACGCGACCCGCGAGGCGCTCACCAACGCCGCGAAGCACGCCGGCCCCGGCAAGATCGACGTCTATGCCGAGGTCTCGTCGTCGGCAGTGGAGATCTACGTCAAGGACCGTGGGGTCGGCTTCGACCCCACGGCCATCGCGCCGGACCGGCAAGGGGTCCGGGGCAGCATCGAGGCGCGGATGGAGCGCCACGGTGGGACCGCGAGAATCAGGAGTGCACCCGGCGAGGGCACCGAAGTGGTGCTGCGGATGCCGCTGCAGGAGGAGAAGTCGTGACCCGAGTCGTCATCGTCGATGACCATGCCATGTTCCGTGCCGGAGTGCGCGCCGAGCTCCAGGGGGCCGCCGCGCCCGGGACGCTGGACATCGTTGCCGATGCCGAGGACGTGCCCACTGCGGTGACCGCGATCCGCGAGCACCAACCCGATGTCGTACTCCTCGACGTACACCTGCCCGGGGGAGGCGGCGTCGAGGTGATGCGCCAGCTCGGCACCACCGAGACCCGGTTCCTCGCGCTCAGTGTCTCCGACGCCGCCGAGGACGTGATCGGCACCATCCGCGGCGGTGCCCGCGGCTATGTCACCAAGACCATCACCGGACCCGAGCTGGTCGATGCGATCAAGCGGGTCGCCGAGGGTGACGCGGTCTTCTCCCCGCGCCTGGCCGGCTTCGTCCTGGACGCGTTCGCCGGCTCCATCGAGGTGGCTGCCGTCGACGAGGACCTGGACCGGCTCACCGAGCGCGAGCGGGAGGTGATGCGGCTGATCGCCCGCGGCTATGCCTACAAGGAGGTCGCGAAGGAGCTCTTCATCTCGGTGAAGACGGTGGAGACCCACATGAGCTCGGTGCTGCGCAAGCTGCAACTCTCCTCGCGCCACGAACTCACCCGTTGGGCGAGTGATCGACGCCTGCTCTGATGCTCGCGCTGGGGGCCCGGCTGGTCTACCGTGGAGCGAAGGCCCGGCTTGAGGCGCATCTTGGGAGGCAAGCATGCACGTAGTCATCGCAACGGACGGTTCGCGGCAGTCCCTGACCGCGGCAAGGAAGTTCAAGGCCTTCGCCGACCCGAAGAAGGTCACCGAGATCTCGATCGTGGCGGTGATCCGCCCCCTGGCCGCGGTCGCCTTCGCCAACGACCTCTCGCCCTCCACGAAGCCGCAGAAGCGTGAGGACAATTCCTCGCGCAAGGCCGCAGCCGATGCGGTCGACGCCCTCGCCGCCGTCTTCGACGACTGGGAGGGGCCGGTGCACAAACGGATCCGGAGCGGGTCCGCGGCCAACGAGATCATCAAGGCCGCCAAGCAGTACGACGCCGGACTGGTCGTGATCGCCGCGGGTGGACGCGGACTGAGCGACACCGTGTTGATGGGGAGCACCGCCCAGAGGGTCCAGCACTATGCGCCGTGCCCGGTCCTGGTGGTGCGGCCCACCAAGACGAAGAAGGCGCCGGCGAAGAAGGCAGCCGCGAAGAAGGCTGCAACGAAGAAGACCGCCCAGAAGCCGGCTGCCAAGAAGGCCACGGCGAAGAAGCCGGTCGCCAAGAAGACTGCGACCAAGAAGGCAGCGGCCAGGAAGTAGGGCACGAGCGGCACACAGCCGCCGGGTTAGGGTCTCCTTGCTGTCGCTACTACGACAGCGCGTCGTAGCATCGGCGTCATGGATACCCTGCGCCTGGTTCTGCTCTTCCTCCACCTCCTCGGCTTCGCTGCCCTGATCGGTGGCCTGCTGGTCCAGATGGGCACGGCCGACAAGGTGGTCAACGCGGCGATGCGTGACGGCGCCGGCACTGCCTTCCTGGCCGGCCTCTTCCTGGTCGGGGTCCTCGAGGCCGGCGACGGCGACGTCAACCACGCCAAGATCGGCGTCAAGCTCCTGATCGGCCTGGTCGTGCTGGGCCTGGTGATGGCCAACCTGCGCAAGGAGAAGGTCGCCGACGGCCTCTACTACGCGCTGCTGGCACTCTCGGTAGCCAACGTCGCAGTGGCCGTCTTCTGGTCCTCCGCGCACGTCTGAGCCCACTGCCTCCGCTGCCTCTCCGTGCTGTAACGCGGTGTCCTGGTCGCTTGAGCAGTGCTGTGACGTGCATTTTCGTCAGCAACGCCGCACAAGTGCTGATGTGTGCCGTGACCCGGCGACCGGGTGTCGGTGGGTCCACGTAGGTTGGGGCACAGCATGAGCACCTCGTTCCCGATCCCTGGCCTGGAGTCCGTCGAACCTCGACGTACTCCCTCCTCCGATGCCCTCCTCGACGGGCTCAACGAGCCACAACGTGCCGCCGTCGTCCATGCCGGGAGACCGCTCCTGGTCGTCGCAGGCGCCGGGTCGGGCAAGACCCGGGTGCTGACCCGGCGGATCGCCTGGCTGATCACCGAGCGCAAGGCACACCCCGGCTCGATCCTGGCGATCACCTTCACCAACAAGGCCGCTGCCGAGATGAAGGAGCGGGTCGAGGAACTGGTCGGCAAGCGGGCCCGGATCATGTGGGTCTCCACGTTCCACTCCGCATGCGTGCGGATCCTGCGCAAGGAGATCACTGCCCTCGACTTCAACGGCACGGCGTTCAAGTCCTCGTTCTCCATCTATGACGCGGCCGACTCCAAGCGACTGATGACCCTGGTCTGCCAGGATCTCGACCTGGATCCGAAGAAGTTCCAGCCACGCGCCGTGCTCAACTGGGTCTCCAACAAGAAGAACGAGTTGCAGGATCCCGAGGACGCCGCCCGGGACGCGGGCAACGGCTTCGAGCGGCAGTACGCCGCGGCGTACGCGCTCTACCAGCGTCGCCTGCGCGAGGCGAACGCCGTCGACTTCGACGACATCATCATGCTCACCGTCCACCTCTTCCAGACGTTCCCCGACATCCGGGAGACCTATCGCCGCCGATTCCGTCACGTCCTGGTCGATGAATACCAGGACACCAACCACGCGCAATATGCGTTGATCCACCAGCTCTGCGCCGACTCGATGGAAGAGACCCCCTCAGGTGGCGAGCGGGTGGAGCCGGCCGAACTGATGGTGGTCGGTGACGCGGATCAGTCGATCTATGCCTTCCGGGGCGCCAACATCCGCAACATCCTCGACTTCGAGCAGGACTTCCCCGACGCGACCTCGATCCTGCTGGAGCAGAACTATCGCTCCACCCAGACCATCCTGAACGCCGCCAACGCGGTGATCACGAACAACTCCGGCCGCAAGCCGAAACGGCTCTGGAGCCAGGCTGGTGACGGGGCGAAGATCGTCGGCTACGTCGCCGACGACGAGCGCGACGAGGCTCGCTTCGTCTCCGACGAGATCGACAAGTTGACCGACTCCGACGGCGTACGACCCGGCGACGTCGCCGTCTTCTACCGGACCAACGCCCAGTCCCGGGTCTTCGAGGAAGTCTTCATTCGCACCGGTCAGCCCTACAAGGTGGTCGGGGGAGTCCGCTTCTACGAGCGCCGCGAGGTGCGCGACGCGCTGGCCTATCTGCGGATGCTGGCCAACCCCGCCGACGAGATCTCCCTGCGCCGGGTGCTGAACACCCCCAAGCGTGGCATCGGGGATCGCGCCGAGGCCATGGTCTCCGCGTTCGCCGAGCGCGAGGGGATCATCTTCTTCGAGGCGTTGCGCCGGGCCGCGGAGGCCGATGGGCTCGCCACCCGCTCCTTGAACGCGATCCGTGGGTTCGTCGACATGGTCGAGGAGCTCCAGTCCATGGTCGATGCGGGTGAACGACCCGACGTGGTCCTCGAGTCGGTGCTCGCCCGCTCGGGTTACCTCGAGTCGCTCGAGGCCTCCGACGACCCGCAGGACGAGACCCGGGTGGAGAACCTCGCCGAACTCGTTGCCGTGGCTCGCGAGTTCTCCGATGACCCGGTCGCGGGACCCTCGGTGGATCCCGCCGACCCCGACGCGACGGTGGCCGGTACCGAACGCCCGGGCCTGTCGGACTTCCTGGAGCGGGTGGCGCTGGTCTCCGACGCCGACCAGATCCCGCCGGCTCCGCCGGAGGAGGGCGGCGACGCCGGCGCCGATGATGGGGGAGTGGTCACCCTGATGACCCTGCACACCGCCAAGGGACTCGAGTTCCCGGTGGTCTTCCTCACCGGACTCGAGGACGGCGTCTTCCCGCACATGCGCTCGTTGGGCGACCGCCCGGAGCTCGAGGAGGAGCGACGCCTGGCTTACGTCGGCGTCACCCGGGCCCGTGAGCGACTCTTCCTTTCCCGTGCGGTGATGCGGTCCGCCTGGGGAGCCCCCGCCCACAACCCGGCATCGAGGTTCCTCGACGAGATCCCCACCGACCTGGTCGAGTGGCGGCGTACGGCGGCGATGCAGACCTCGTGGAACCGGCCCGCTGCCACCAGCCGCGTCGGGGTCGACTTCGGCGCCCCCACGGCGGCCGGTCGCCGCAACTTCGGCTCGGCTGCCGCCCGCCTGGACGCAGCGAAGAAGGCCAAGCCCGCCCGCGAGATCCCCTCGCTCTCGCCGGGGGACCGGGTCACCCACGGCACCTTCGGGGCCGGGACCGTGGTCAGCGTCGAGGGCGCCGCAGAGAAGTCCGTTGCCGCCGTCGACTTCGGTGACCAGGGCGTGAAGCGGCTGCTGCTGCGCTACGCGCCCGTCGAGAAGGTGTGAGTCCCGCCGGGTTCAGGGACGCAGGCCGTGCGCGATCAGGGCCTGGCGCGGGTCCACCGGGTCGCCGGCGCCGGGACGGACCTCGAGGTGCAGGTGCGGGCCGGTGCTGTTGCCGGTCGAGCCGACATAGCCGACGACCTCGCCGGGGCGCACCTGGTCGCCGACACTCACGGCGTACGCCGAGAGGTGGGCGTACCACAACTCCTCGCCCTTGTCGGTGGTGATGATGATGCGCTGGCCATAGGCGCCGGCCGAAGCGACCGAGGTGACAGTTCCGCTGGTGACCGACATCACCGGGGTGCCCTTGGGGGCGGCGAAGTCGAGCCCGGTGTGGGTGTTGGCCCACAGGCCACTGGACTGGCCGAAGCTGGCGGTGATGCGATAGCTCGTCAGCGGCAGGGTCCACCCGTTGAGGGCGAGCTCGGCGGAGTGCTTCTCTGCGCTCTCGGCGAGTTTCTTCAGCTCGGCGCTGCGCTCCTGCGCGATCGCGTCAGCGGCCTCCTTGAGCTGCTCCGACGAGGCGTCCTGCAGGGCGTCACGGCGGGAGTCCCGTGAGACGGCCTGTTCGCGCTGGCTCAGCGCGGAGGTGGAGGCGACCTGGCTGGTGCCGGTCATCGCGCCCGCGGCCTGGGTCAGGCGCAGCGGCTGGGCTGCGGCAGGCTCCACCGACGACTGGCCCAGGGTCACCGCGCCGGTGGCCGAGAGGGTCAACGCGACGACGCCGAGGGCGACCGGGGTGGAGGGCAGGGCGCGGAGGAACGAGCCACGGGCGGCGGTGGGCTTGACGGCCTTGCGCTTGCCGCCGGCGCGGGCGGCGACCGGGGCTCCCGGGGTCGCGGACTTCGCTCCACGACGGGGAGCTCGGTGGTTGCCCATGCAGAATTCCTCAAACCTCGGGTGCGAAGCGCTAAGAGACTGTAGCCGATTGCCCCGGAGCGTTGGCAATCACCACTTCGGGCCATTGTGGATGACCGGGTGGGCCATCCGCAGGGGAATCAACGAACTCGGCCAAGGTTTTGTTACCGGTCCGTTGGGCGACCCGACTTGGAGGCAGGTGCCGGGTCGGGTCTAGGGTGCCCTGAGGAATCCCCGGACTGTCGAACAGAAAAAGGACTGGGTGGATGTCAGACCTGATGGAATATCAGGCGAAGGAACTCTTCGCCAAGCACGGTGTCGCCACGACGCTCGGCAAGGTCGTCGAGACCGCTGAGGACGCCAGGAGCGCCGCAGAGGAACTGGGCGGCGTGACCGTCATCAAGGCCCAGGTCAAGGCCGGCGGCCGCGGCAAGGCCGGCGGTGTCAAGCTCGCCAAGACCGCTGACGAGGCCTTCGAGCACGCCTCGAACATCCTCGGCATGGAGATCAAGGGCCTCACGGTGAACCGTGTCCTGGTCACCCCGGCGACCCCGCCGGTGGAGGAGTACTACTTCTCCTTCCTGCTCGACCGCGCCAACCGCTCGCACCTGTGCATCGCCTCGGTCGAGGGCGGCGTGGAGATCGAGGAGGTCGCCAAGACCAATCCCGACGCCGTCAAGAAGATCCCGGTGAGCGCCCTGGAGGGGGTCACCGCGGAGAAGGCTGCCGCCATCGTCGACGAGGCGAAGTTCCCCGCCGAGCTGCGCGACCAGGCCATCGAGATGGTCCAGAAGCTGTGGCAGGTGTACGTCGAGGAGGACGCCACCCTGGTCGAGGTCAACCCGCTGGCCCGCCTCGAGGGCGACAAGCTGGAGGCCCTGGACGGCAAGGTGTCGCTCGACGACAACGCCTCCGAGGTGCGCCACCCCGAGCACGAGCAGTTCGAGATCCGCGAGGAGGCCGACCCGCTCGAGGCGAAGGCCAAGGACCTCGGCCTCAACTACGTCAAGCTCGACGGCCAGGTCGGCATCATCGGCAACGGCGCGGGCCTCGTGATGAGCACCCTCGACGTGGTCGCCTATGCCGGGGAGAACCACGGCGGCGTCAAGCCCGCCAACTTCCTCGACATCGGTGGCGGCGCCAACGCCGAGGTGATGGCCAACGGTCTCGACGTGATCCTCAACGACGACCAGGTCAAGAGCGTCTTCGTGAACGTGTTCGGTGGCATCACCGCCTGTGACGAGGTCGCCAACGGCATCAAGGGCGCCCTGGAACTGCTCGGCGACAAGGCCACCAAGCCGCTGGTCGTCCGCCTCGACGGCAACAACGTCGACGCGGGCCGCGCGATCCTGAACGAGCTGAACCACCCGCTCGTCACCCAGGTCGACACCATGGACGGCGCAGCCGACAAGGCTGCCGAGCTGGCGAACGCCTGAGACTAGGAGAACTTGAAATGACGATCTACCTGAACAAGGACTCCAAGATCATCGTCCAGGGCATCACCGGTGGCATGGGCTCCAAGCACACCGACCTGATGCTCCAGGCCGACGCCAACATCGTTGGTGGAGTCAACGCGCGCAAGGCCGGCACCACGGTCGAGCTCAACGGCAAGGAACTGCCCGTCTACGGCACGGTCGCCGAGGCGATGAAGGAGACCGGCGCCAACGTGTCCGTCGCCTTCGTCCCGCCGGCCTTCACCAAGGACGCCTGCATCGAGGCCATCGACGCCGAGATCCCCCTCCTGGTGGTCATCACCGAGGGTGTCCCGGTCCAGGACAGCGCCGAGGTGTTCGCCTACCTCGACGGCAAGAAGACCCGGATGATCGGCCCCAACTGCCCCGGCATCATCTCGCCGGAGGAGTCGCTGGCCGGCATCACCCCGCATACCATTGCGGGCAAGGGCCCCATCGGCCTGGTCTCCAAGTCGGGCACGCTGACCTACCAGATGATGTACGAGTTGCGTGACTACGGCTTCACCACCGCCATCGGGATCGGTGGTGACCCGATCATCGGCACCACCCACATCGACGCGCTCGAGGCGTTCGAGAACGACCCCGAGACCAAGGCGATCGTGATGATCGGCGAGATCGGTGGTGACGCCGAGGAGCGCGCCGCTGCCTACATCAAGGAGAACGTGACCAAGCCGGTCGTCGGCTACGTCGCGGGCTTCACCGCTCCCGAGGGCAAGACCATGGGCCACGCCGGCGCCATCGTCTCCGGCTCCTCGGGCACCGCGCAGGCGAAGAAGGAGGCCCTCGAGGCCGCCGGTGTCAAGGTCGGCAAGACGCCGTCCGAGACCGCCGAGCTGATGCGGGAGATCCTCAAGGGCCTCTGAGGCCCCTGCTCCACCCACCTGCCCCCGTACGCCGACGGCGTACGGGGGCAGGTGCATTTCCGGCATGACCGCGCCCGGCGCCGAGCCGGTCAGGAGTCGAGGTTCGAGAGCCGGGCCGCGGCACGGACGGTCAGCTCGACCAGTGCCGCATCCGAGATCCGGTGGTCGCCGTCGCGGACGAAGCCGAGCTGGACGACGTACGGCCCGCGCTGGACCAGGGCCATCTCCACGGCGAGGTCCTGGTCCTCGGAGACCTCGATGACGACCCGCCACACGCGTTGTTCACGGGAATTGGTCGTGGTCGAGTCGATCTCCTCCACCGTGGCGGCGGGGTCCTCGTCCTCGCACTCGGCCATCCGCTGCTCGATGGTCTCGAGGAAGCGCCTGGCCTGGGCCTCGGAGGTGAACTCGCCCATCGTCTCGGTGAGCCCGAACGAGCTGGACAGGTCGGCCTGGGGGATGACGAAGCTCCGGGTCACCGCTTCCTTGACCGCGTCGCCGGTGAACGAGGCGTTGTCGCACCGGGTGGCAGCGAGGTTGGTGGTCGCCTCGATCGCATCCGTGGCCACCCAGGGCTGGGCCACGCCGCTGACCGGGGGCAGGTCGATGACCTGGAGCAGGCCCGGCGAGTCGGGCGCCGGCAGCGGCGGGATCCGGGTCGCCTGCGCTCCGGGTCCGGGACAGGCGCCGCCGGCATCGGTGGCGCACAGGGCCTTGGTGGCCTCGACGGTCAACGCCATCCAGGGGGCGACCTCGGGCCGGTCCCGGGTGGTGTCGCTGCGGACCACGGTGGTGACCAGGGAACCGGTGCGCACCACGCTGACCAGCCAGGTGCGCACGGGGGGATCCCACGTGTGCAGCATGATCATCATGCCCTCGTCGCCGACGTCGTCCAGCCGGTGCGCCTGGATCAACTGGGCGCGCTCGTCCTGGCACTGGGCATACCACGACAAGGTGGTCTGGTACGCCGCCTTCGCGGCTGCCTCGTCCGCGGAGAGCTCCACGGTCTGCAGGGCACTGCTCTCCGGTTCGCCGCTGACCGGGAAGGTGCGCACCAGGGAGGCGAGTCCATCCTTGTCGGCGAACCGGGTCCGCTGGCATGCGGTGTTGATGCCCTCGCCGGAGGTGTTGTCCGAGGTCTGGGCGGCGCCGACGCTCCGCCCGGAGAACCCCTCGGAGACCTGGGGGCTGGTCAGCAGCGAGGCGACGTCGATGTGTGCTTCCGGTGCCTGGTCGTCGGCGCCGGGGGCCGCGCCCTGTCGGGCGGAGCCGTTCAGCAGCGGCGCAGTTCCACTGCCGTGGTGCACCACGGCACCACTGGTCAGCAGGGCGCCCACGCAGGCCGCGACCCCGAAGGTGGTGTGCATCCGGCGGCGGGCCTTGCCCCCGCGCCGGATCACCGATGCCCTCGGGAAGCGGGTGCCGGCCACGCGCTCGGCCAGCGCAGCCAACCGGCCGCCGATCTCGGCCTCGTCGACCCCGGTCGAGGCGCGGAAGGAAGTGGTGGCCAGGTCGAGTTCCCGCTCGGCCGCCTCGTCGGTCAGTCCGAGTTCCCGGGCGAACGTCTGCGGGGAGGCCTCGCTGAGGTGGGTCAGCACCAGCGCGCGCCGCTGGGTGCGGGGGAGCCCGGAGAGTGCGTCGAGGGTCGCCTTCGACTCCTCGCTCAGGGTCCGGTCGCGGTGCCACGGCCGACCGGTGTGGCGCCGCTGGGCCAGGTTCCAGGCATGCGGCCTGATCCAGGAGCCCATGTCGTCGATCCGGGAGACCTTGCGCCAGTGGTGCCACGCCGCCACATAGGCGTCCTTCACGGCGCTGCGCGACGCCGGCAGGTCGCCGGTCAGCGCGAACGCCTGCAGGAGCAGTCGTTCGCGGGTCGACGCATAGAAGGCGTCGAAGTCGGCTTGGCTGTGCATGGCGGGTCAACCGTACGGCTTCGCGGGCAACGGCGAAACCGCGGCCTGCGGCGTGTGCGGCCCGCGGAGGACCGCACTGCGGGTGAAGATGGCGGGGACATGACTGCGACTCTCGATGCATCCGGCACCGGCACTGCTGCGGCCCAGGGGCGCCCGGTGCCCCTGCTCGCGCTGGCCGCTGGTGCCTGCGCCGCCGGGGCCACCCTGGTCGCCTGCCTGGTCGTCGCCACGGTGGGCTGGTTCCTGGCCGATGGCGGTGCCCACGGCGCCCCCCGTGATGCGCTGCGCACCGGCGGGGCGGTGTGGTTGATGGCACATGGGTCCGGCGTCGAGGTCCGTGGCGTTGCCATCACCGCGATGCCGCTCGGCCTGAGCCTGCTCTGTGCCTTCAGCGCCTGGCGGTTCGGCCTGCGCCTCGGGGAGCAGGTCGCCGGGCACGGCCCGGACGCCCTGGACCTGGCCGACGGGGAACGCGACTGGACGGTGCCGCTGGCGCTGGGTCCGTTCGCTGCGGCGTACGTGCTCATCGGTGTGGTCACCTCGGTCCTGGTCGGGGTCGACGTGGCACTGCCGCGCGCCGGCGCGGTGCTGCTCTGGTGCGTCGCGCTCTCCGGGGGCCTCGGTGCCGTGGCCATCGCCGTCGGTTCGGGCCGGGCGGCGATCTGGTTGCCGACGGTGCCGCGGACCGTGCGCGAGGGCGCCGTGGCCGCCGTCCACGTGCTGAGGACCTTCCTGCTGCTCTCCCTGGCCACCTTCGCGGTCGCCCTGGTGCTGGACTTCGGCACGGCGATGAGCCTGATGTCCCAACTGCACCTGGGCACCGGCGACGCCATCATCGTGGTGCTGGTGATGGTGCTCCTGCTGCCCAACGCGGTCCTCTTCGCGGGCTCCTACCTGGCCGGCCCGGGATTCACCGTCGGCACCGGCACCCTGGTCTCGCCGTCCCTGGTCGCCATCGGCCCGCTGCCGATGTTCCCGATGCTGGCCGCGCTGCCGGACAACGGCCCTACCCCGGCCTGGGCACCGGCCCTGATGCTCCTGCCCGTCCTGGTCGCCGGGTACGCCGTGGCGCGCTCGCAGGCGCGCAACCCCGTGGTGCGCTGGGACGAGGGCGCGTTGCAGGGACTCGTCGCCGGCGTGCTCGCCGGCCTGGTCATCGGCGGACTCGCCGCCCTGGCCGGCGGGGCAGTCGGCCCGGGACGGATGGCCGAGGTCGGGCCACTGGCCGGCACGGTGGCCCTGCGCGCGATGATCGCGCTCGGGCTCGGCGCGATGCTCGGTGGGCTCTACGCCACCTGGCGCAACCGCCGGATGCTCCCGGTGGAGGACTCCGGGCCCGGCGACCCGGACACAGCACCGTCCACCTGACGCGCAGCACCCCGCGCAGGCAGAAAATGGGAGGCACGTCCCAGGCGGACAGGCGTAGCCTCGACAGGCCATGACCTTGACCCACGATCCCGCCGCAACGACCCAAGCCGCACCCCTGCCGGCGCCGCGGAACGACGACCCGTCACGGCGGGTCGACTGGCACCGGCTACGCAGCCCGATCGCGTTTCTTGCACTGGTCTGCTCGGCGATCGCGGCCCTGGGCACCACGCTCGGCACGGTGGTGGCCGGACAACTGGCCGAGGACCCGACCAGCGGCCTGCTGCTGCTCCTCGCCGGCTGCGTGATCGGTGCTGCCATCATCGACAGCGCCGGCAAGATCGTCTGGGTCGGCCACTCCGACCGGGCCGAGGGTCGGCTGCGCGAGGACCTGCTGGACGCTGCCATGGCCCAACCGCTGGCCACCCTGTGCGAGCAGGCCGTCGGCGAGATCCTCGACCGGGTCGACGACGACACCCACGAGGTGGGCAACCTGGTCCGCTGGCAACTGTGGATGTTCTCCCGGGTGCTGTTCGGCGTGCTCCCGATGTGGGTGGTGGCGGGCCTGACCTGGTGGCCGGCCTGGGCCCTTTTCCCGATCCTGGCGCTCGCCACAGGCATCGTGGTGCGGCCGCTGCTCGGCGAGATCTCGCGGCGCAAGGTGATCGAGGAGATGGCCTGGACCGACCACGCCGCCGCGCTCGAGGAAGGCATCGCCGGACGCGACGACATGCGGACCAGCCTCGGCCAGGCGCACGTGATCGCCCGGGTAGCCGGCCTCTCGGGGCGCGTGCACGACCGGTTCGCCGACGTGGTCCGCATCGAGAGCCGACTGGCGCGCCGCGCCGGCGTCCTCCTCTACGGGTTGCTGGCCGCGATCGCGGTCAGTGGCGTCGCGCTCACCGTGGACGGGAACCTCGGCGTGGCCAGGTTGGTCACCCTCTTCCTGGTCACCTCCACCTTCGTCGGCCAGATCTCGATGGTCGCCAACCACCTTCCCGACCTGCAGGCAGGCCTCGGCGCGGTGATGCGCCTGCGCCAGATGCTGGCCGTCGTCCCGGAACCGACCGGGGGAGCGTCGCTTGCCGTCGACGGGCCGGTGGACCTCGACATTCGCGGCCTGGACTTCAGCTACGCCGAGGGCAGCTTCGCCCTGCGCGGGGTCGATCTCCACGTCCCGGCCGGGGCGACACTCGCCCTGGTCGGCCGCACGGGGTCAGGCAAGTCCACCCTGGCCTCGTTGCTCTCCCGCGCCGTCGATCCCCCTGCCGACACCGTCTTCCTGGCCGGGGTCGACGTCCTCGACCTCGACCTCGACCAGTTGCGCTCGGCCGTCGGCGTGGTCACCCAGCGCACCGAGATCCTGGCCGGGACGGTGCTGGAGAACATCACGCTCTTCGGCGACACGCCCCGGGAGGCAGTCGAGGCAGCCGTCGCCGAACTGGGGCTCACCGACTGGGTGGCTGGCCTCGGCGACGGGCTGGACACCCTGCTCGGCCCCGGCGGCACCACCCTCTCGGCCGGCGAGCAGCAACTCGTCGCCTTCGCCCGCCTGCTGGTGCGCGACGTACGCGTCGTGGTCCTCGACGAGGCGACCGCCCGGATGGACCCACTCACCGAGATGCGGGTGGTGGCTGCCGCCGACCGGTTGCTGGCCGGCCGCACCGGCGTCCTGATCGCGCACCGGCTGACCACGATCGAGCGCGCGCCGCTGGTGGCAGTGCTCGACCACGGCCGGGTCGTCGAGCACGGCCCGCGGGCCGAACTCGCCACCGGCGAGGGGCCGTTCCGTGCGTTGCTGCGGGCCAGCGGCACCTCGGGCGGACCGGACGAGGCATCGACCGGGACCGAGCGGTCCATCGGCGGGCGGCGGCGTACCGGGCCCCCGCCGCCGCGCCCCGAGGTCGGCACCGGCCCGTCCCTGGCCCGCGGCACGTGGCGGGTGCTCCTGGTCCGCCCGGCGTGGGGCCTGCTCGGCGCCTTCGGGTTCCTGCTGGCCTCGCTGGTCAGCGCCCAGGGTGCGGTCACCGGCCTGCTGTGGGGACGGGTCGTGGAGGACATCGGCACCGGTGGCACCCCGACCTGGCTGACTGCAGCACTGGTGGCGGTGCTCCTGGCCGCGCCGCTGCTGCTCGCCGACGCCTTCTGGCGCTATCCGCGCTGGTGGATCGAGATCATGCTGCGCACCCGGATGAGCGTGCTGGCCGGGCAGGTGCGCCAGCACCGGCTGCCCCGTACGCCGCCGGGGGAGGTGGTGGCCAGGTCGATGGACGCCGACCGCTACGCCCGCTACGCCGACCGGTGGGTCGACTTCGTCAACGGCATCCTGATCGCCGCGCTCACCGCGTTGCTGGCCGGCACCTGGCTGGCCGGGCTGATCCTGGTCGTGGTGCTGGTCGCCTCGGCAGGTGCCTCCGCGCTGGGGCGGCCGATCGCCGGGCGCTCCGCGGCAGCCGCCTCCACCGCCCGCGCCGGGTTCGGCCGCGCCCTGGTCTCCGCGCTGGAGTCGGTGCGGACGGTCAAGCTCGCCGCCGCCACCCACGACGTACGCCGTCACCTGGGCGAGGTCGACTCGGGCCGGGTCGCGGCCGCGGTGCGCGAACACCGGGTGCAGGCATTCCTCGACGGGGTGCCGATGGTGATGGTCCAGTGCGGCGTGGTGGCCGCCTGGGCGGTCTACTTCGCCGACGGGTGGGGGCTGGGCGTGGCCCTGCTGGTCGCCAACGCGGTCAGCGGGTTCGACTGGTTCGGTCGCGTGGCCGGCATGGTGGTCACCGAGGCGCCCGGCACCCGGGCCTGGCAGGCCGAGACCAGCCGGTTCGCGGGAGGCGCGGACCTGATGGACCTGCCGCCCGGGGTCGACCTGGTCACCGGGACGGCCCCGTCGCCCCAGGTGCCCACCAGGGTCGGTTTGCGCCGGCTCGAGTTGCGCGGGGTGAGCGCGATCCACGACGACGGCACCATCGGCGCCCGCGACGTCGACCTGGTCGTCGAGCCGGGAGAACTGGTGCTCCTGGTCGGCCAGGTCGGCTCCGGCAAGTCCAGCCTGCTCGGCGCACTGGCCGGCCTGATCGAGCACCGCGGCACGATCCTGTGGAACGGCGAGCCGGTCACCGACCCCGAGGCGTTCCTGCGCCCCGGCCAGGTGGCCCACGTGGCACAGGTGCCGCGGGTGCTCTCGGGGACCTTCGCCGAGAACGTGCTGCTCGGCCACGACCGCGCGTTCGACGGCCCCGTCGCCGCAGCCCGCCTGGACTCCGACGTCGCCGAGGCCGGTGGCCCCGACGCGTTGGTCGGGCACCGCGGCGTACGGCTCTCCGGCGGGCAGGTGCAGCGCCTGGCGCTGGCCCGGGCACTGGCCACCGATGCCGAACTGCTGCTCGCCGACGACGTCTCCAGCGCCCTGGACGCCACCACCGAGGTGGAGTTGTGGCGGGCCCTGCGCGAGCGCGGGGCGAGCGTCATCGGCGCCACCTCGAAGCGGTCGGCGTTGGCCCAGGCCGACCAGGTCGTGGTGCTCCTCGACGGTGCCGTCGCAGCCACCGGCACCTGGGCAGAACTCGCGCCGCGATGGGGGCACCTGGCCGGCTGAGCCCCGGGCCAGAGGCGGTGCCGCGGCGGGCAGGTGGGGCCGATAAACTCACCGCCGTGGCCACCGCGAACCGACCTGCGCGCATCGTGGTGCTGGTCTCCGGGGCCGGCACCAACCTGCAGGCCCTGATCGATGCCTGCGCCGACCCGGCGTACGGCGCCGAGGTGGTCGCGGTCGGCGCCGACCGTGAGGCGATCGAGGGCCTGGCCCGCGCCGAACGCGCCGGGATCGAGACCTTCACCCGCCGGCTGCCCGAGTTCGCCACGCGCGAGGAGTGGGACCGGTCCCTGGCCGAGGTGGTCGCCTCCCACGAGCCCGACCTGGTCGTGCTGGCCGGCTTCATGAAGCTGGTCGGTGAGGGCTTCCTGGCCGCCCTGGCGCCGCGGGTGGTCAACACCCACCCGGCGCTGTGCCCCTCGTTCCCCGGGACGACCGGACCCGCGGACGCCCTCGCCCACGGCGTCAAGGTCACCGGCGCCACCCTCTTCGTGGTCGACGGCGGCGTCGACACCGGCCCGATCGTGGCCCAGGTCGCGGTCCCGGTCGAGGACGACGACGATGTCGAGGCCCTGCACGAACGGATCAAGGTCGCCGAGCGCGGAATGCTCGTCGACGCCGTGGGCCGCATCGCCCGCGAAGGAATCACCATCACCAACAGGAAGGTCCGGTTCGGATCATGAGCCCCGCCACCAGCGACAAGATCGAGATCAAGCGGGCACTGGTGTCCGTCTACGACAAGTCCGGACTCGAGGACCTGGTCCGCGGGCTGCACGCCGCCGGCGTCACCCTGGTCTCCACCGGTGGGTCCGCGGCGCTGATCGCCGACCTCGGCATCCCCGTGGTCAAGGTCGAGGACCTGACCGGCTTCCCCGAGTGCCTCGACGGCCGGGTCAAGACGCTGCACCCCAAGGTGCACGCCGGCATCCTGGCCGACCGCCGCCTGGACTCCCACGTCGACCAGCTCGCCGAGCTCGAGGTGGAGCCGTTCGACCTGGTCATCTCCAACCTCTACCCGTTCACCCAGACCGTCGCCTCCGGCGCCACCCCCGACGAGTGCGTCGAGCAGATCGACATCGGTGGCCCGTCGATGGTCCGCGCCGCCGCCAAGAACCACCCGTCGGTGGCGATCGTGACCTCGCCGGACGCCTATGGCGCGGTCCTGGAAGCGGTTGCCGCAGGCGGCTTCACCCTGGAGCAGCGCAAGCGCCTGGCCGCGGCCGCCTTCGTGCACACCGCGGCGTACGACGTGGCGGTGGCCAGCTGGATGGGCTCGGTGCTGACCGACACCACCGACGGCACCGGCTTCCCCGGCTGGATGGCCGCCACCTTCACCCAGTCCGACGTGTTGCGCTATGGCGAGAACCCGCACCAGAAGGCCGCCCTCTACGTCAGCGGCCGCCAGCCCGAGGGCGGGGTCGCCCAGGGCGTGCAGCTGCACGGCAAGGAGATGTCCTACAACAACTACGTCGACGCGGATGCGGCCTACCGGGCCGCCTACGACCACGGCGACGTGCCGACCGTGGCGATCATCAAGCACGCCAACCCGTGCGGCATCGCCGTGGGCGAGACGATCGCCGAGGCGCACCGCAAGGCGCACGAGTGCGACCCGGTCTCGGCGTACGGCGGGATCATCGCCACCAACCGCCCGGTGACCGCCGAGATGGCCGAGACTGTCAAGGACATCTTCACCGAGGTCGTCGTCGCCCCCGGCTTCGACGGCGCCGCGCTGGACATCCTCACCGCGAAGAAGAACCTCCGCCTGCTCGTGGCCAACCCGCCCCAGCCAGGCGGTGTCGAGTTCCGTCCCATCTCCGGTGGACTGCTGATGCAGGAGAAGGACGCCATCGACGCCGCGGGCGAGGACAAGGACGGCAACCCGATCGGCGACGACGCCTCGCGCTGGCGCCTGGTGGCCGGACAGGCCGCGGACGAGGCGACCCTGGCCGACCTGCAGTTCGCCTGGCGCTCGGTGCGGGCAGTGAAGTCGAACGCGATCCTGCTCGCCGCCGACCGCGCTTCGGTGGGTGTCGGCATGGGCCAGGTGAACCGGGTCGACTCCTGCAACCTGGCCGTCTCCCGGGCCGGGGAGCGGGCGAAGGGTGCGGTGGCGGCCTCGGATGCGTTCTTCCCGTTCGCCGACGGACTCCAGGTGCTCATCGACGGTGGCGTGAAGGCCGTGGTCGCTCCCGGCGGATCGATCCGCGACGAAGAGGTCATCGCCGCCGCCGAGGCAGCCGGGGTCAGCCTCTACTTCACCGGCACCCGGCACTTCGCCCACTGAGCGGGCGAGTCTCTAGGATGACGGGCGTGACTGCACAGAAGCTCGACGGATCCGCCACCGCCGCCGCGATCAAGGACGAACTCCGCGTCCGGGTCGCGGCCCTCAAGGAGCAGGGGATCACGCCGGGCCTCGGCACCATCCTGGTCGGTGACGACCCCGGCAGCCGCTGGTATGTCAACGGCAAGCACAAGGACTGCGCCGAGGTCGGCATCGAGTCGATCAGGATCGACCTCCCCGAGACGGCCTCCCAGGCCGAGATCGAGGACGCGGTCCGCACCCTCAACGAGGATCCGGCGTGCACCGGATACATCGTCCAGTTGCCGCTGCCGCGTGGCCGCGACGAGAACCGGGTGCTCGGCCTGATCGATCCGGCCAAGGACGCTGACGGGCTGCACCCGACGAACCTGGGCTGGCTGGTCCTGGGCAACGAGGCACCCCTGCCCTGTACGCCGTACGGCATCGTGGAGTTGCTCCGGCGCCACGACGTGCCGATCCAGGGGGCCGAGGTCGTGGTGGTCGGGCGCGGCGTGACCGTGGGCCGGCCGCTGGGGCTGCTGCTCACCCGCCGCTCGGAGAACGCGACCGTGACCCTGTGCCACACCGGGACCGTCGACCTGGCCGCCCACGTGGCCAGCGCCGACATCGTGGTCGCCGCGGCAGGTGTGCCCGGCATCATCACCGGCGACATGGTCAAGCCCGGTGCCGCCGTGCTCGACGTGGGGGTCTCCCGCGTCGACGGCAAGATCGCCGGGGACGTGGCCGAAGACGTGTGGGACGTGGCCGGCTGGGTCTCGCCCAACCCCGGCGGTGTCGGCCCGATGACCCGGGCGATGCTGCTGGCCAACGTGGTCGCGATCGCCGAGAGCCGCGCAGGCTGATGGCCAGGCCCACCGAGGTCACCCGGCCCCGCACCCTCGGGGGGATGGTCTATCTCGGTGTGCTCACCGGTGCCCTGGCCGGCGTCGTGGTGGCGGCGCTGGGGCCGTGGCGCTTCGGCGTGGTCGTGCTGGCCCTGTCGATGCTGCTCGGTGCCGCGGCGCGGTTGATGATCACCGACGCCTCGGCCGGGATGCTCAAGGTGCGCAATCGCTATCTGGACGCGGCAGTCCTGGCGATCCTTGCCGTGGTGATGATCTTCCTCGCGGCCACCATCCCAGACCAGCCGCGCTGAGCCGCGAACGACGACGCCCGCCCCTCCCGGAGGAGGAGCGGGCGCCGGAGGCTTGGCCAGCGTGGCTCAGATCAGGCCGAGCTCGGTGACAGCCGCGCGCTCCTCGGCCAGTTCGGCGTTGGTGGCGTCGATCTTGGCGCGGGAGAAGTCGTCGATCTCCAGGCCCTGGACGATCTCCCAGTCGCCGTCCTTGGTGGTGACGGGGAACGAGGTGATCAGGCCCTCGGGGGTGCCGTAGGAACCGTCGGAGACGACGGCCATCGAGACCCAGTCGCCCTCGGGGGTGCCGTTAAGCCAGTCGCGGGCGGCGTCGCAGGTCGCCGAGGCGGCCGAGGCTGCCGAGGAGGCCCCGCGGGCATCGATGATGGCGGCACCGCGCTTGGCGACGGTCGGGATGAAGTCGTTCTCGACCCAGGCCTGGTCGTTGATGACCTCGGCCGCGTTCTTCCCGGCGATCTCGGCGTGGAAGACGTCCGGGTACTGGGTGGCGGAGTGGTTGCCCCAGATCGTCATCTTCTTGATGTCGGTCACCTTGGCGCCGGTCTTGGCAGCGACCTGGGAGATGGCCCGGTTGTGGTCCAGGCGGGTCAGCGCGGAGAAGCGCTCCTTGGGGATGTCCGGGGCGTTGGTCATCGCGATCAGGGCGTTGGTGTTGGCCGGGTTGCCGGTGACACCGATGCGTACGTCGTCAGCGGCGACCTTGTTCAGGGCCTTGCCCTGGCCGGTGAAGATCGCGCCGTTGGCCTCGAGCAGGTCACTGCGCTCCATGCCGGGGCCACGGGGGCGGGCACCGACCAGCAGGGCCAGGTTGACGCCGTCGAAGATCTTCTCGGGGTCATCGCCGATCTCGATGCCGGCGAGGCCGGGGAAGGCGCAGTCGTCGAGCTCCATGACGACGCCCTCGAGCGCCTTCAGCGCCGGCGTGATCTCGAGCAGGCGCAACTCGATCGGGCGGTCGCCCAGGGCGCCGCTGGCGAGACGGAAGAGCAGGCTGTAGCCGATCTGGCCGGCTGCGCCGGTCACGGCCACCTTGAGCGGGGTGCTCACAAGGGGTCTCCTTCGAAGAATCGGGTGATCGCTCCTGACGCTAGCAGCGGATCCGGTCCGCGGTCAGCCCGGGTTGCGCAGATGGGATGCTGGCCCCATGCCGGTGACCTCCCCGCCCCGACCACGACTCCGCTCGGCCCGCCCCCGCGCCGGTGGCGTCCGGGTGGTGCTCGCGGCGGCGGCCCTGGCGCTCAGCGGCTGCGGATCGGCGCCGGTGACCATCGACACCGGGGGTGTCGACGGACTCGTGGTGCCGACACCGGGCATCGCACCCGGCGACTTCGAGGGCGACGTCGTGAACCCATGGTTCCCGCTCACGCCCGGCACGGCCCACTATCGCGTCGACGGACCGGGGAATGCCACCGCCGTCGAGGTCCGGACCACTGCCGAGTCCACTCCGACGGCAGGTGTCGATGCGGTCAAGGTCCACCGGGTGGTCCGGTCGGGCGAGGACGTCGTGGCCGAGGACACGGCATGGTTCGCGACCGACCGTGCTGGCAACGTCTGGCTGGTGGGCGAGACCGGTGCCTCGACCTGGGTTGCCGGGGCGGACGGCGCCGAAGCGGGCCTGGTGATGCCAGCGCGGCCCCGGCGCGGCGACGGATTCGCGACCGCTCGCGTCGACGGCGAGTTCCCGGTCCGCCTCGAGGTGATCGCGACCGACATGGCGACGACCGTCGCAACAGGCGAGGCCGATCACCTCGTGGTGGTGCAGGCCAGGACCGCCGCGCGGCCCGGCGTGGAGGAGAAGTGGTACTTCGCCCCGGACACCGGACTGGTGCTGGTCGAGCGGGGGAGCGGTGCCGACCGGGTCCGCATCGAACTGGTCGACTTCGCCGCGACGCCATGACCGGGCGGGAATGACAAGGGGCCGGGCACCCCGTGGAAGCCCACGGTGTGCCCGGCCCCGATCTCCCGTGCGGGAGGTGTCAGCGATGTGCTGCGTCACTCGCTGGGACGGATCTGCGTCCGCGACGAGTCGCCCTGGCCCTCCGGGCCGCCCCACTGCTGCTGGGCGTTGGGGTCCGGCTGGGCGCCCCACTGCTGCTGGGCGTTCGGGTCGGGCTGGCCCCACTGCTGCTGCGCGTTCGGGTCCGGCTGGGCGCCCCACTGCTGCTGCGCGTTCGGGTCGGGCTGGCCCCACTGCTGCTGCGCGTTGGGGTCTGGCTGGGCGCCCCACTGCTGCTGCGCGTTGGGATCGGGCTGGCCCCACTGCTGCTGGGCGTTCGGGTCCCAGCCCTGCTGCGGCTGCCCGCCCCACTGCTGCTGGGGCTGGCCACCCCACTGCTGCTGCGCGTTCGGGTCCCAACCGCCGGCGAAGGCCGATGCCGGGGCGTTGCCGCCGCCGAAGTTGAGCCCGGAACCGGGGACCGGTTCGCCGTCGGAGCCGAAGATCAGTGCATAGGTGATGCCCGCGATGGCGGCACCGATCAGCGGAGCCACGATGAAGAGCCACACCTGGATGATTGCGTCGCTGCCCGCGAAGAGCGCCGGACCGATGGAACGTGCCGGGTTGACCGACGTACCGGTCAGCGGGATCAGGACCAGGTGGATGCCGGTCAGCGCCAGGCCGATCGCGGCGGGCGCCGCAGCGGCGCTCGGGTTCCGCTTGTCGGTGGCGGCGAGGATCACGTACAGGAAGATCGCGGTGGCCACGATCTCGACGATCAGCGCGGCCCAGAGGGCGAACTCGTGGTTGGTGTTCTCGTCACCGAAGAAGTTCTGGCCCATGGCGCCCTTGGCTTCCCAGCCGTCGAAGCCCTTGAAGACCAGGAAGAGGACGGCCGCGGCGACGATCGCCGAGACGACCTGGACGGCGGCGTAGATGCCGGCCTGGATCCAGGAGAGGCGGCCCGCGATCGCGGCGCCGACCGAGACGGCCGGGTTGAAGTGTCCGCCGGAGATGTGGCCGACGGCGTAGGACATCACCATCACCGAGATGCCGAAGGCGAGCGCGATCGCGACGATGTTGCCGCTGCCCATCGCGGCGCCGACGCCGAAGAAGACCAGCACGAATGTGCCCAGGGCCTCCGCCCCGATCTTCTGCGCCAAGGTCGGCGGTGCAGTTTCTGTGTCGGTCATCCGAGAACCCCTTGAAGAACAAGTTGGAAGGAACCCCTGAGGTCCAGGGGACACCGAGCACTCTAGACCGCAGGGGGGTCTGGTGCGAGGGTGGGACCTGACGTCGAGTCAGGTATCTTGATGTCAAGAAAGATGACAGCGTCCGACCGCGCCGTCCGACCGCACTGTCCGACGGGCACAGACCGATCAGGAGTCGCCGCAAACATGGCCAAGATCCTCTACACCTATACCGACGAGGCGCCGATGCTGGCGACTCACTCCTTCCTCCCGATCATCTCGGCGTACGCCTCCACCGCTGGCGTCGACGTCGAGACCCGCGACATCTCCCTCGCGGCCCGGATCCTGGCCCAGTTCAGCGACCGGCTCCCGGCCGACCAGCAGGTCCCCGACTCCCTGGCCGAGCTCGGCGACCTGGCCCGGACCCCCGAGGCGAACATCATCAAGCTGCCCAACATCAGCGCCTCGATCCCGCAGCTCAAGGCCGCGATCAAGGAGCTCCAGGGCCGTGGCTACGACCTGCCGAACTACCCCGACGAGGTTGCCACGGAGGAGGACAAGGACGTCCGCGCCCGCTACGACAAGGTGAAGGGGTCCGCGGTCAACCCGGTGCTGCGCGAGGGCAACTCGGACCGGCGCGCCCCTGCCTCGGTCAAGGCCTACGCCCGCAAGAACCCGCACTCGATGGGTGCCTGGTCCAGTGACTCCAGCACCAACGTCGCGACCATGGACGGCGGCGACTTCCGGGCCAACGAGCAGTCGGTGATCCTCGAGGCCGACGACGACCTCACCATCCAGCACGTCGCCGCTGACGGCACCGTCACCGCACTCCGCGACTCGATCCCGGTCCTGGCCGGCGAGGTGGTCGACGGCACCGTCATGCATGTCGCCCAGCTGCGGGAGTTCCTCGCCGCGCAGGTCGCCCGCGCCAAGGCCGACGACGTGCTCTTCTCGGTGCACCTCAAGGCCACGATGATGAAGGTCTCCGACCCGATCATCTTCGGCCACGTGGTGAAGGTCTTCTTCGCCGACGTCTTCGCCGAGTACGGCGACCAGCTCGCCGCGGCCGGGCTCAGCGCCAACGATGGACTCGGCGCCATCCTGGCCGGCCTGGACGCCCTGGAGAACGGCGCGGAGATCAAGGCTGCCTTCGAGAAGGGCATCGCCGAGGGTCCCCGCCTGGCCATGGTCGACTCCGACAAGGGGATCACCAACCTGCACGTGCCCAGCGACGTCATCGTCGATGCCTCGATGCCGGCGATGATCCGCACCTCGGGCCACATGTGGGGCCCCGACGGCAACGAGGCGGACACCCTGGCCGTCCTCCCGGACAGCAGCTATGCCGGCGTCTACCAGGCCGTCATCGACGACTGCCGCGCGAACGGTGCCTATGACCCGACCACGATGGGCACGGTCCCCAACGTCGGCCTGATGGCGCAGAAGGCCGAGGAATACGGATCCCACGACAAGACCTTCGAGGTCGAGTCCGCGGGCAAGGTCCAGGTGGTGAACCGGGCCGGCGACGTGCTCATCGAGCACGACGTCGAGGCCGGCGATATCTGGCGCGCCTGCCAGACCAAGGACATCCCGATCCGCGACTGGGTCAAGCTTGCCGTCACCCGGGCCCGGGCCTCGCAGACCCCGGCGGTCTTCTGGCTCGACGAGTCTCGCGCGCACGACCGGAACCTGATCTCGCTGGTGGAGAAGTACCTCCCCGAGCACGACACCGACGGCCTGGACATCCGGATCCTCTCCCCGATCGAGGCGACCAAGCTCTCCGTCGAGCGGATCCGCAAGGGCGAGGACACCATCTCGGTGACCGGCAACGTGCTCCGTGACTACAACACCGACCTGTTCCCGATCCTCGAGCTCGGCACCAGCGCCAAGATGCTCTCGGTGGTCCCGCTGATCAACGGCGGTGGCCTCTTCGAGACCGGTGCCGGTGGTTCCGCCCCCAAGCACGTGCAGCAGCTCGTCAAGGAGAACTACCTGCGCTGGGACAGCCTCGGTGAGTTCCTCGCCCTGGCGGTCAGCTTCGAGCACTTCGCACAGTCCAACGACAACGCCCGGGCCCAGATCCTGGCCGACACGCTGGACCGTGCCACGGGCACCTTCCTGCTGGAGAACAAGTCCCCGGCACGCAAGGTCGGCTCGATCGACAACCGCGGATCGCACTTCTACCTCGCGCTCTTCTGGGCCGAGGAGCTGGCCAGGCAGACCGACGACGCGGAGCTGGCTGCCGCCTTCGCCGAGCTGGCTGGTGCGCTGCGCAGCAACGAGGAGCAGATCAATTCGGAGCTGATCGGGGTCCAGGGCGACCCTGCCGACATCGGCGGCTACTACAAGGTCGACCAGGCCAAGGCGGACGACGTGATGCGTCCGTCGGCCACCCTCAACGGCCTCATCGACGGCCTCAGCGTCTGACGCCTGGGCTGACCACACCCGTGCCCTCCCGGCCTGACCGGGAGGGCACGGGTCGTTTCGTTGTGGGCGACGCCACGGAATAGGTACCGCGGGGGCGATGGTTGGAGACTGCGACCACAATGACGACTTCCGCTCCCGCCACCACGCCTGACGCAGCGCCCCGCGCCGCGCACTTCGGCCTTGCCGTCCTGGCGCTGGCCATGGGCGGGTTCGCCATCGGCACCACCGAGTTCGTCACGATGGGCCTGCTGCCGCAGATCGCCGACGGGGTCTCCGTCTCCATTCCGACCAGCGGCCACGTGATCTCGGCGTACGCCGTGGGCGTGGTCGTGGGCGCGCCGGTCCTCGCCTTCCTCGGGGCGCGGTTGCCGCGCCGCGGGCTCCTGGTCGCCCTGATGGTGGCGTTCGCCCTCGGGAATGCGCTGACCGCCCTGGCGCCCGGCTATGGCGTACTGGTGCTGGCCCGCTTCCTCTCCGGGTTGCCGCACGGCGCGTACTTCGGGGTTGCCTCCCTGGTCGCGGCGCAGATGGCGGCGCCCGGTCGCAAGGGACGTGCCGTCGCCCTGGTCATGCTGGGCCTCTCGGTGGCCAACGTGATCGGGGTCCCCGCCGCCACCTGGCTGGGCCAGCACCTCGGCTGGCGATCGGCGTACGTCGCCGTGGCCGCACTCGGGTTGCTCACCGTCGCCCTGGTGCTCACCCACGTGCCCCGGTTCGAGGCTGATGCAGGGGCGACGGGGCGCCGCGAACTGTCGGCCTTCGCCCGGCCCCAGGTATGGCTGACCCTGCTGGCCGGCGCGGTCGGCTTCGGGGGGATGTTCGCGGTCTACTCCTACATCGCGCCGACCCTGACCGACGTCGGCGGATTGCGCGAGGCAGCGATCCCGTTCTTCCTTCTCGCCTTCGGGTTGGGGATGACGTTCGGCACCTGGCTGGCCGGCGAACTGGCGGACTGGTCGGTCTTCGGATCCCTGTTCGGCTCCGCGCTGGGGATGGGGCTGGTGCTTGGCCTCTTCGCGTTCGTGGTCCCGCACGGGTGGTGGGCGATCCCGGTCGTCTTCGCGATCTCCACGCTCGGGTCCGTGCTCGTGGTGAACCTGCAGTTGCGGCTGATGGAGGTTGCCGGTGACGCGCAGACCCTCGGCGCGGCGATGAACCACGCCTCGCTCAACGCGGCCAATGCACTCGGTGCCTGGCTCGGCGGGCTGGTCATCGCTGCTGGGTGGGGCTATCGGGCACCGGCGGTGGTCGGGGTGGGCCTGTCGACGGCAGGACTGGCCGTGCTGCTGGTCTCGTTCTGGCTCCACCTGCGCGTCCGGGAGGGCGAGGTCCAGCGCCAGAGCCGGTGAACTGGACGGGCCTGCGGTTTGCGAGAATCGATGTCATGTCACAACCCGCTGCCCGTCCCCGCGTGCTCTCCGGCATCCAGCCGACTGCCGACTCGTTCCACTTCGGAAACTACCTGGGGGCCACGCGCCAGTGGGTGGCGCTGCAGGAGGAGTACGAGCCGTTCTTCTTCATCGCCGACCAGCACGCGATCACCGTCGAGCAGGACCCGAAGGTGTTGCGCGAGCGGACCTACCGGGCGGCCGCGCAGTTGATCGCGATGGGCATCGACCCGGAGCGGGCAGCGATCTTCGTCCAGAGCCAGGTGCCCGAGCACGCCCAGCTCTCCTGGGTGTTGCAGTGCCTGACCGGATTCGGCGAGGCGCGCCGGATGACCCAGTTCAAGGACAAGTCTGCCAAGGGCGGCGAGGGGGCGGCCAGCGTCGGGCTGTTCACCTACCCGATCCTGCAGGCCGCGGACATCCTGCTCTACCGCCCCGTCTACGTCCCCGTCGGCGAGGACCAGCGCCAGCACCTGGAACTGACCCGGGACCTCGCCCAGCGGTTCAACTCCCGGTTCAAGAAGACCTTCCGGTTGCCCGAGCCGTACATCCTCAAGGAGACCGCGAAGATCTACGACCTGCAGGACCCGACCGCGAAGATGTCCAAGTCAGCCTCGTCGCCCGGGGGCATCATCGACCTGCTCGATGAGCCGGCGGTGAGTGCGAAGAAGATCCGCTCCGCGGTCACCGACTCCGGGGCCGAGGTGCGCTTCGACGTCGAGGAGAAGCCGGGCGTCTCCAACCTGCTCACCATCTACACCGCGATCACCGGGACCCCGATCGCCACGCTCGAGGAGCGCTATGCGGGGAAGGGATACGGGGACTTCAAGAAGGACCTGGCCGAGGTGGTGGTCGACTTCGTGACCCCGTTCCGTGACCGGACCATCGAATTGCTCGACGACCGCACCACCCTTGACGGTGTCCTCGCAGCGGGTGCGGAGAAGGCCGCCGCGGTGGCTGCCAGGACGCTGGCAGACGTCTACGAAAGGGTGGGGTTCGTTCCGCGGGCCACCCGCTAGGCGTTAGGGTCTTCGGCGTGCCCACCATTGGCGTAGCGATCGCGATCCCGGAGCCGTGGGCAACCCGGCTGCAGGACTATCGGGCCTCGATCGGTGACGAGTCGGCCGCCCGGATCCCGGCGCACATCACGCTCGTCCCGCCGACCGAGAGCGACGACCTCGCCACGGTGGAGACGCATCTGGAGGGTGTTGCCGCAGCCGGAGTGCCCTTCGGGATTCACCTGCGTGGCACGGGTACCTTCCGGCCGGTCTCCCCGGTCGTCTTCGTCGGTGTCGTGCAGGGAATCTCCGAGTGCGAGCAGCTCGCCGGTGAGGTGCGCCAGGGGCCGCTCGAGAGTGACCTCGAGTTCCCCTACCACCCGCATGTCACAGTGGCCCACCACCTCGCTGACGACGCACTTGACCGCGCCTTCGACGAGCTGGCGGGGTTCGAGTGCCACTTCGACGTGGCAGAGTTCCACCTCTACGTCCATGACGAGGGCGTGGGCTGGCAGATCCACCGATCATTCGGGCTCGGGCAGGTTCCGGGACCCGGTCAGGAGCAATGAGCTGATTCCGTGGCTTCCCTCAAGGAACGACTGACCGGGAAGGTGAGCGAGCTGCGCGCTCGTCGTCCCTTCTTCGACCACCTGGTGCGGATGCAGGAGCACTTCGGGCAGGTCAAGGGCAACCTGCAGGCCGGTGCGGTCACCTACTTCGCCTTCCTCTCCTTCTTCCCGATCCTGGCGCTGGGGTTCTTCTCCGTCGGCTACGTCTCGCGCGTCTGGCCGGAGGCGGAGGAGAACCTGACCGAGGCGCTCGACTCGGTGCTGCCCGGCATGATCGGGGAGGCCGAGGGTCAGATCTCGCTGGAATCGATCCAGAGCGCTGCCGGCGCCATCGGGTTGATCGGTCTCCTCGGTGTCATCTATGCGGGCCTCGGCTGGTTGTCCGGGATGCGTGAGGCCCTGCTGGTGGTCTTCGAGACACCTGCCCGGGCCCAGCCGAACTTCGTCGTCGGCAAGCTCCGCGACCTGGTCTCGCTGGGGCTGATCGGCGTGGTGATGGTGCTCAGTGTCGCCGTCTCCGGGGTGATCTCGCGGTTCTCGCGCGAACTGCTGGAACTGGTCGGCCTCGGAGTCGGACTGTCGCCGCTGCTGACCGGGCTGTCTGTAGTGGTCGGGCTCGGTGCGAGTGCGGTGCTCTTTTATGCGCTGTTCCGGCTGCTGGCCAACCCGGACCTGCCGCGGAAGCCGCTGTGGTCCGGCGCGTTGCTGGGGGCGATCGGGTTCGAGGTGCTCAAGCAGCTCTCCACGCTGCTGATGGCGTCGACGAAGAACCAGCCGGCGTTCCAGGCGTTCGGGATCGCACTGATCCTGGTGGTCTGGATCAACTACTTCTCCCGGGTGGTCATGTACGCCGCATCGTGGGCCCACACCGCACCCGCGGCACGGCTCCACCGCGACGAACTGGAGCGCCGCAGGCGCCACCGTGCGTGGTCGGAGGAGCGCAATGAGCGGGCGCGCCGGCGCAAGGCAGGGGAGGCCCCGGCCGTGGCCCCACAGAATGCCTCGGAGACCGCAGTGGCGTTCGTCGCTGGTGGCGGTGCCATGCTCGGGTTCGTGGCCCTGGTACGGCGCCTTACCCGGCGCTGACGTCCGGGCGCACCGCTCGTCAGGCAGCTCGGGACGCCTTGCGCGCCCATAGGATGGTCCAGGGACGTCCTGGTGGGGTACGCAGGACGCGGTGGTGCAGGTCGGCGTACCACGGGCCGGGCGGTCCCAGGGTCAGGGCCGCGGAACCATGCCCCGACTCGGCGTGGGCCCCCAGGATGGTTGCGCCGGCGACGATGAAGCCGCCGCAGGTGGCCAGCATCGGCATGGGTTTCTCCTTGCGTGCCAACAGTTCGAGGGTGACACACGTCAGCCAGCCCATCTGCCAGCCCGGCGAGACGCTGCTGCGGCGGTCGTCCTCGGGGAGCCCGTCGGGGAACCGCACGTCGTCGGCGAGGCCGAAGCGGAGGCGGGCCACGAAGGTGCCGTAGTTGGCCGGTTCGGGCAGGTCGTCGAGAGTGAGCGGTGGCTGTGCCAGCGCCACGACGTCCTGGCGGGCGTAGAGCAGCGCGCCTCGGGTCCGCACGGGATGCCCGGCGACGCCGGCCGTCAGCGCGCGCCGGATCGACGTACGGGGAAGGTCGGTGATCGCCAGCAACTCAGCCGCTTCCCGAGCGCTGACGACAGGGGAGTGGGACGGATCCATGCCATGGCCTCCTGCATCGTTGGGTCTGGAGGGGCACAACGCTAAGCACAGGTTGGCGGCCGTGTGGGCACAGTCGGCGCCACCTGTGGACAGGAGCGTGGAAAGCACGTTCGTTGTTGCATGGAGCCCCCATGGACTGGCTCCGCCCCGATGCCGCCAGGACTGATTCGATGAGCACTACACGGTGGGGCGCGATCGGGCCGAGACACGGGGAGGCTCGGTCCCATCGGACCGAGAAGATCGGGGGCTCGGCCCGATCGGACCGAGTAGACGGCGAGTTGGCCCACCTGGGCCACGCGCGTAGTGGTGGCCCGGGAGCCACGGTGGGGGAGCGGTAGCGCCGGCTGGATGCAAAATGCCTGAGGGCGCCCGGCCTGGCCGGGCGCCCCTCAGGGAAGGTGGTTCTCAGTGACCGTGCAGCATCGCGGTGCGCAGGTCCTTGTTCAGCTGGGAGATCACGTCGAGCGGGATCTCCTTGGGGCATGCCGCGGTGCACTCGCCGATGTTGGTGCAGCCACCGAAGCCCTCGTGGTCGTGCTGGGCGACCATGTCCACCACGCGGGTGTAACGCTCCGGCTGGCCCTGGGGGAGTTCGCCGAGGTGGGTGATCTTCGCGCCCAGGAAGAGCGAGGCCGAGCCATTCGGGCAGGCGGCGACGCAGGCGCCGCAACCGATGCAGGTGGCGACGTCGAACGCGCGGTCCGCCTTGGCCTTCTCGACCGGCAGGTTGTTGGCCTCGGGGGCCGAGCCGGTGTTGACCGAGATGTAGCCACCCGACTGGATGATCCGGTCGAACGCCGACCGGTCGACGATCAGGTCCTTCAGGACCGGGAACGGCTCTGCCCGCCACGGCTCGACGGTGATCGTGTCGCCGTCCTTGAACGAGCGCATGTGGAGCTGGCAGGTCGTGGTGACCTCGGGGCCGTGCGCCTGACCGTTGATCATCAGGGAGCACATGCCGCAGATGCCCTCGCGACAGTCGGAGTCGAACGCGACCGGGTCCTCGCCCTGCTCGTTCAGGTTCTCGTTGAGCAGGTCGAGCATCTCCAGGAACGACATGTCCTCGGAGACGTCGTCCAACTCGTACTTCTGCATCGAGCCCTGGGCAGTCGGGTTGGCCTGGCGCCAGATGTTCAGGGTGATCTTCACTTGTAGCTCCGTGCCTTCATCTCGATGGCTTCGTAGGAGAGGGATTCCTTGTGCAGGACGGGCATGTGGCCGTCCTCGCCGCCCCACTCCCAGGCGGCGACGTAGGCGAACTCCTCGTCGATGCGCTCGGCCTCGCCGTCCGGGGTCTGCGACTCCGCGCGGAAGTGGCCACCGCACGACTCGCGCCGGTTCAGCGCGTCGATGCACATCAGTTCGCCGAGCTCGAGGAAGTCGGCCACGCGGCCGGCCCGCTCCAGGCTCTGGTTCAGGCTGTCCGCGGTGCCGAGGACCTTGACGTTCGCCCAGAAGTCCGCCTTCAGTTCGCGGATCATCCCGATCGCCTTGGTCAGGCCCTCCTTGGTGCGCTCCATCCCGCAGTACTCCCACATGATGTGGCCGAGTTCCTTGTGATAGCTGTCCACCGAGCGGGTGCCGTTGGTGGTGAGGAAGTGGTTGATCCGCTCCTCGACATCCTTGCGGGCCTCGACCACGGCCGGGTGCGACTCGTCGATCCGCTCGCCCGGGTCGGCCAGGTAGTTGGCGATCGTGTACGGCAGCACGAAGTATCCATCGGCCAGGCCCTGCATCAGCGCCGAGGCACCGAGGCGGTTCGCGCCCTGGTCGGAGAAGTTCGCCTCGCCGGCCACGAAGAGGCCCTTGACGTTGCTCTCCAGGTCGTAGTCGACCCACAGGCCACCCATCACGTAGTGGACGGCCGGGTAGACACGCATCGGGACCTCGTACGGGTTCTCCGCCGTGATCTGCTGGTACATGTCGAACAGGTTGCCGTACTTGGCCTCGACGGCGTCACGCCCGAGGCGCTTGATCGCGTCGGCGAAGTCCAGGTAGACACCACGACGTACGCCGTCCACCTCGGGGCCCACGCCGCGGCCGTCGTCACACATGTACTTGGCCTGGCGGGACGCGATGTCACGGGGGACCAGGTTCCCGAACGCCGGGTAGATCCGCTCCAAGTAGTAGTCGCGGTCCTCCTCGGGGATCTCGCGCGGGTCCTTGCCGCAGTCTTCCTTCTTCTTCGGCACCCAGATCCGGCCGTCGTTGCGCAGCGACTCCGACATCAGGGTCAGCTTCGACTGGTTCTCACCGGAGACCGGGATGCAGGTCGGGTGGATCTGCGTGTAGCAGGGGTTGCCCATGTAGGCACCCTTGCGGTGGGCGCGCCACGCGGCGGTGACGTTGGAGCCCATCGCGTTGGTGGAGAGGAAGTAGACGTTGCCGTAACCACCGGTGGCCAGGACCACGGCGTCGCCGAGGTGGGTCTCGATCTCACCGGTCACCATGTCGCGCACCACAATGCCCTTGGCGACGTTGTCCACCACGATCAGTTCGAGCATCTCGTGGCGGGTGTGGGTGGTGACCGTGCCGGCAGCTACCTGGCGCTCCAGCGCCTGGTAGGCACCGATCAGCAACTGCTGCCCCGTCTGGCCACGCGCATAGAAGGTGCGGGAGACCTGGACGCCACCGAAGGAACGGTTGTCGAGCAGGCCGCCGTACTCGCGGGCGAACGGAACACCTTGGGCGACGCACTGGTCGATGATGTTCGCCGAGACCTCGGCCAGGCGCCACGAGTTCGACTCGCGCGAGCGGAAGTCGCCACCCTTGACCGTGTCGTAGAAGAGCCGGTAGACGGAGTCACCGTCGTTGCGGTAGTTCTTCGCCGCGTTGATGCCGCCCTGGGCAGCGATCGAGTGGGCCCGGCGGGGAGAGTCCTGGTAGCAGAAGCTCTCCACCTGGTAGCCGGCCTCGCCGAGGGTGGCAGCAGCAGCGCCACCGGCCAAGCCGGTGCCGACGATGATCACCTTGATCTTGCGGCGGTTGGCGGGGTTCACCAGCTTGGCGTGGGACTTCCGCTCCTCCCACCGCTGGGGCACCGGGACCTCGGCCGGGGCCTTGGTGTCGGCGATGTCGTCACCGACGGTGAAGAAGCCGGCGGCGTCGCTCGTGTTGGTCAGCGTTTCAGTCATGTTCGGATATCAGCCTTCAGTCGACGATGCCGGTGAGGATCGAGAGCGGGACCAGGGCGAAGCCGCCGGCAATCACCACGGCCAGGAAGACGCCGGCGAAGTTGGCCCGGGCGCGACTCTTGGCGGAGTTGGTCAGGCCCATCGTCTGGCAGGCGCTCCACACGCCGTGGCGCAGGTGCATCGCCAGGGCGCACATGGCGAGCAGGTAGATCACCGCGACCCACCACTGCTCGGGCTGGAACGAGCTCACCACGCGCTCGTACGGCGACTCCGGGTCACCGTTGACGTTGATCGTGTGGGTGGTCAGGTGCAGCAGGTGGAAGACCACGAAGAGGAGCAGCGCCACGCCGCCCCAGCGCATCATCCGCGAGCTCAGCGTCGCGGCGACCGCCTTCTTGACGGCGTACTTCTGGGTCCGCGCCTTGCTGGCACGTGCCCAGAGCGTGAACGCGGCGTACGCGTGGCCGATGATCGAGAGGAGCAGGACGACCCGGACGATCCACAGCAGCCCCTCGTGCGGGAGCATCGGCTCACCGAAGGTGCGCAGGTGGTGCGCGTAGGTGTCGAAGGCTTCCTGGCCGGCGAAGACCTTCAGGTTGCCGTACATATGGAGCAGCACGTAGCCGATGAAGACCAGGCCGGTGACGGCCATCAGGAGCTTCAGCGCGATCGTGGATCGCGTCGACCGGCTGCCTTTCACAAGAGTCGGAGTTGCCACGAAGGGCAACTTACCCCTCCTTGAGCGCTCTGGTCAGCGAAGGTGAGCCTTAGGTGGTGTGAGATTCGTCCGGTTACTCATCGGTCACAACATCGGGGTCCGTCGCTCCGGGCACGGTGAGTGCCGCGATCGCCGTGGTCGCCGGCACGGCCAGCACCAGCCCGATCGCCGAGGCGAGGGTGCGCATCACCTCGGCCGCGATCGACTCGTCAGTGAGGGTGTCGAGGAGGGGGCGTTCATAGAGGGCGAGGAGCAACAGGACGGCGAGTGCGGTCCCGGCATAGGCGAAGACGATGGTGTAGATCGTCGAGGCGATGTGGTCGCGTCCGATCCGCATCCCGCTGGTGAACAGCTTCAGGCGCGACATCGCCGGGGCGGCCGCGCGCAGTTCCCAGATCGCGGAGGACTGGGTGATCGTCACGTCGTTGAGCACGCCGAGCCCGGCGATGATGACCGCTGAGGTGAGCAGCCCCTGGTAATTGAGGTCCGGCGCGTGCAGCATCAGGAACTCGCTGTCGTCGCTGACCCCGCTCAACCTGGCCGCGTGGACGCCCCACATGCCGATCGCCGTGATCAGGGCGATCCCGATCAGGGTGCCGGCCAGCGCCGTACTGGTCCGGATCGACAGTCCGTGGGTCAGGTACAGCACCACGAACATGATCGCGCTGGAGCCAACCAGGGCGACCCCGATGCCGGAACTTCCTGCCAGGAGCGCGGGCAGCATGAACTTCGCGACGACGAATCCGGCGAAGACCAGGCCGAGCAGCGCCATGAACCCACGCAGGCGGGCGACCACCAGGGTCACCACCACGAAGACCACCAGGAGTGCCCCGAGCGGGAAGTCGCGCTGTGCCCCGACCCAGCCATAGATCACTGATCCCTCGGGAGTCGGGGTCCGGGCCAGCTTCACGGTGTCACCCGGCCGGAGGCCGGACTTGGCCACCGACGGTGGCACCTGGAGGAGGACCTCCTCACCGTCGACCGAGGCGGTCAGTTCGTTGCAGTGCTCGGGCCACTCCTCGCCGCTGCCGGCGGGAGCGGTCGGGTCGGCAATGATGACCGGGCAGGGCTCGGAGACGGAGACCACTTCTGCTTCGGGGAACGTGGTGCCTTCCGCGGCGTACTGGGCAGCTGCCGGGCGGTCGTCCCCACTGGGCCAGAGCACGAAGAGCCCGACCAGGGTGGCCAGGGCAAGGACCCCGAGCCCGCCGACCAGTGCGAGGCGGGGGAAGGTGCCGACCTCGACGTGGGGAACCGATGAGTGAGAGTGTGCGCCGCCCATGCGGACATCCTGTCCTACATGCTCCAGGTGCTGCGGATGACGTTCTTGACCGGGATCTCACCGCGGCCCAACGCGTCACCGATCGCTGCGATGGGCTGGCGGCTCTCGCGGAACCTGCCGGCCGGCATCTCGAACCAGGGTTGGAACCCCTTGCGGACCTCGACGATCCAGGGACGGCCGAAGAAGACTCGACCCAGCAACCAGAACGGCATCACGATCGTGCGCGCCACCCACTCCACCACGCACGCGGTGAGTAAGAGCAGGAACGGGATCAGGAAGAGGACGACCATGATCAGGGCAAGCGCGAAAACGATGGGGTTCTCGTCGACGAGATGGAGCCGGGCGGGCCACAGGTCCCAGAACCCCCTGAAGTGTCGACGCCAGGGCACCCAGCGCCGGCTGACTCGCCATGCCTGTCCCTGCGGGTCCCTGACCTTCACGGCGCGCCATCCTGCCCCGGTGCCCGGCAGTTGCAAACTTGCCGGGCAGGTGTCCACCAGATGGGAGATCTCACATCGAGTGGCCGAGACGGCCCGGTTTCCCTATTGTGCGAACCATGACTTCTGGCCCAGACACGGACCACACCCAGGACTCGTTGAGCCTGGCCGGATCCGAGGACCAGCACTCCGCCGCGGATTGGGAGAAGGCCACCGCGGCCGTGCTGCGCAAGACTCGACAGCTGGCTGACGACGCCCCCGACTCGGCGGTCTGGGAGAAGTTGACCCGCACCACCCTGGACGGGATCGAGGTGGCGCCGATCGGCACCCTCGACGCCGTTGCCGACCTGCCGGCGACCGGGGCACCCGGCGAGGCCCCCTTCACCCGTGGTCGCCTGGCCACCAAGCCCGAGATCGGTTGGGACATCCGGCCGCGGATCTACGGCCTGGCCGGCAAGGACCTCAACGAGGCGCTCCTGACCGACCTGGAGAACGGCGCCACCTCGCTGTGGCTCGAGGTCGGCACCGACCTGCCCGCTGATGGCATCGCCGGCGCGCTCGAGGGGGTCCTGCTCGACCTCGCCCCGGTCATCATGGACGCGCCGGAGGACCCGGTCGCCGCCGCCGAGGCGCTCGCTGCGGTGATTTCCGCGAGCGGCGTACGACCCCACGAGGCCACCAACCTGGGAGCCGACCCGATCGGTGCCCGGGTGCGCGGTGAGGGCGCGGTCTCCCTGGACCTGCTCGACGTGCTCGTGGAGAAGGCCCGCGCACTGGGCGTGCTCGGTGTCGTGGTCGACGGGACCGCGCTGCACGACCTTGGTGCATCGGACGCCCAGGAGCTCGGCTACACGCTGGCCGTCGGTGCGGCGTACCTGCGCCACCTGGTGGCCGGTGGCCTCTCCGTGGACGACGCCCTGGCCCAGTTCGAGTTCCGGATCGCGGCCACCGACGAACAGTTCCCGACCATCGCCAAGTTCCGCGCCGCCCGCCGCCTGTGGGCCCGTGTCGCCGAGCTCTCCGGCGCCGCGCCCGAGGCCGGTGGCCAGCGGCAGCACGCGGTCACCTCGCGGCCGATGATGGGCAAGTACGACCCCTGGGTGAACATGCTGCGCACCACCGTGGCTGCCTTCGCCGCCGGTGTCGGTGGTGCGGACGCGGTCACCGTGCTGCCCTTCGACGCGGCCCTGGGCGTCCCGGACGCGTTCGCGCGACGCATCGCCCGCAACACCAGTTCGCTGCTGATCTCCGAATCGCACGTGGCCAAGGTGGTCGACCCGGCCGGCGGTTCGTATGCCACCGAGAAGCTGACCAATGACCTGGCCCGGGCAGCCTGGGCCGAGTTCGGCCGGATCGAAGAGGCCGGTGGCATCGAGGCCGCCCTCGAGGACGGTTCGCTGCTGGCGCGGGTCGAGGCCGTGGTCGCCGAGCGCGATGCGCAGGTCGCCACCCGCAAGCGGCCGCTGACCGGGATCAGCGAGTTCCCCAACCTGGCCGAGCAGTTGCCCGAGCGGGCGCCGCACCCGAGCACGGACGTACGCCGCTACGGCGCCGCCTTCGAGGCGCTGCGCGATGAGCCCGCCACCACGCCGGTCTTCCTGGCCACCCTGGGGCCGATCGCCGCGCACACCGCGCGGGCCACCTTCGCCAGCAACCTCTTCGCCGCCGGCGGGGTCGCGGTGGAGCAGGCCGGCGCCACGGCCGACGCCGACGAACTGGTCGCGGCGTACGGCGGTCAACCGGTGGTCTGCCTGGCCGGTGCGGACAAGACGTACGCCGCATGGGGTGCCGAGGCGGTCGAGAAGCTCCGCGCCGCTGGCGCACGCCACGTCATCCTGGCCGGCAAGCCGGGGGAGAAGACCATCGCCGCCGACCTGGTCGACGACTCCGCTGCTGTCGGCGTCGACGCCCTCACCTTCCTCAACACCACCCGGGAGCACCTCGCATGAGCATCCCTGACTCCTTCGCCGGCCTGCCGCTCGACGGCGGCGCCCCGTCCGGCTCCCTGCCGACCGGCGGTGCACCCTGGGCCAGCCCCGAGGGCATCGACGTACTCCCGGTCTACGGCCCCGAGCACCTGGCCGGCCTCGACGCGCTCGACACCTGGCCGGGCTTGAGCCCGTTCCTGCGCGGCCCCTACCCGACGATGTACACCACGCAGCCGTGGACGATCCGCCAGTACGCCGGATTCTCCACCGCCGAGGAATCCAACGCCTTCTACCGCCGCAACCTGGCTGCTGGCCAGAAGGGCCTCTCGGTCGCCTTCGACCTGGCCACCCACCGTGGCTACGACTCCGACCACCCGCGGGTGCGCGGCGACGTCGGGATGGCGGGCGTGGCGATCGACTCGATCTATGACACCCGGGTCCTCTTCGACGGCATCCCGCTCGACGAGATGTCGGTCTCGATGACCATGAACGGCGCCGTGTTGCCGGTGCTCGCGCTCTACATCGCCGCTGCCGAGGAGCAGGGGGTGAAGCCGGAGCAGCTCGCGGGGACCATCCAGAACGACATCCTCAAGGAGTTCATGGTCCGCAACACCTACATCTACCCGCCGGCGCCGTCGATGCGGATCATCTCCGACATCTTCAGCTACACGGCAGCGAAGATGCCGCGGTTCAACTCGATCTCCATCTCCGGCTACCACATCCAGGAGGCCGGGGCGACCAACGACCTCGAACTGGCCTACACGCTGGCCGACGGGGTGGAGTACATCCGCGCCGGGCTGGACGCCGGGCTCGACATCGACGCCTTCGCGCCGCGGCTCAGCTTCTTCTGGGCGATCGGGATGAACTTCTTCATGGAGGTCGCCAAGATGCGCGCCGCCCGTGCCCTGTGGGCACGCCTGGTGCGCGAGTTCGAACCGAAGAACCCCAAGTCGCTCTCGCTGCGGACCCACTCGCAGACCTCCGGCTGGTCGCTGACCGCGCAGGACGTCTTCAACAACGTCGGCCGGACCGCGATCGAGGCGATGGCCGCCACCCAGGGGCACACCCAGTCGCTGCACACGAACGCCCTCGACGAGGCGATCGCGCTGCCGACCGACTTCTCCGCCCGGATCGCACGCAACACCCAGTTGCTGCTGCAGCAGGAGAGCCGCACCACTGAGGTGATCGACCCGTGGGCCGGCTCCTACTACGTGGAGAGGTTGACCCACGACCTCGCCGCCCGCGCCTGGCAGCACATCCAGGAGGCGGAGAAGGCCGGCGGGATGGCCGCCGCGATCGAGCAGGGCATCCCCAAGATGCGCATCGAGGAGGCCGCCGCCCGCACCCAGGCACGGATCGACTCCGGTGCCCAGCAGGTGATCGGGGTCAACACCTACCGCCTGGCCGCCGAGGACCCGCTGGACGTGCTCAAGGTCGACAACGACAACGTCTATCGCCAGCAGATCGCCAAACTGGAACGGCTGCGCGCCGAGCGCAACCAGGCGGATGTCGACGCCGCCCTGGAGGCCCTGACCAACTCCGCCGAGCGCGGCGCGGCCAAGGGATCCCTGGACGGCAACCTGCTCGCCCTGGCCGTGGACGCGGCCCGGGCCAAGGCCACCGTCGGTGAGATCTCCGAGGCACTGGAGAAGGTCTACGGCCGCCACCAGGCCGTGATCCGTACCATCAGCGGTGTGTACCGATCCGAAGCAGCCGAGGGCGGCAACGCCGCCGTCGATGCCGTCATCGCCGCCACCGAGGAGTTCGAGGAGGCGGAGGGACGCCGTCCCCGCATCCTGGTCGCCAAGATGGGCCAGGACGGGCATGACCGCGGCCAGAAGGTGGTCGTCACCGCCTTCGCCGACATGGGATTCGACGTCGACGTCGGCCCGCTCTTCTCCACGCCCGAGGAGGTCGCGCAGCAGGCGGTCGACGCCGACGTACACATCGTCGGGGTCTCCTCGCTCGCCGCGGGCCACCTCACCCTGCTGCCCGCGCTGAAGCAGGCGCTGGCAGACCTGGGCCGTGACGACATCATGATCGTCATCGGGGGCGTGATCCCGCCGGACGACGTACCCACCCTGCGGGAGATGGGGGCGGCCGCGGTCTTCCTGCCCGGCACCGTCATCGCCGAATCGGCGCTGGACCTGCTGGAGAAGCTGTCGTCCTGATGTCGGCAGCAAGGACGCGTCGCCAGGTGGACGTCGACGCCCTCGTCGAGGGTGTCCTCGCTGGCCGGCGCGCGGCCGTCTCCCGGTCGATCACCCTGGTGGAGTCATCGCGTCCGGACCACCGCACTGCGGCGCGCGACCTCCTGGCCCGACTGACCCCGCACGCCGGCGGATCGGTCCGGGTCGGCATCTCCGGCGTCCCGGGGGTCGGCAAGTCCACCTTCATCGAGTCGCTCGGGATGATGCTGGTCGAGCAGGGCAAGCAGGTCGGGGTGCTGGCCGTCGACCCGTCCTCGGTGCGCACCGGCGGTTCGGTGCTCGGGGACAAGACCCGGATGCCGCGCCTGTCGGCGAGCCCGGGCGCCTACATCCGTCCCTCGCCCTCGGCCGGGACCCTGGGCGGCGTCGCCCGGGCCACCACCCAGGCGATGCTGATCCTGGAGGCGGCCGGCTATGACGTGGTGCTGGTCGAGACCGTCGGCGTCGGCCAGTCCGAGGTCACCGTCTCGGGCATGGTCGACTCGTTCCTCTTCCTCACCCTGGCCCGCACCGGCGACCAGTTGCAGGGCATCAAGAAGGGCATCCTGGAGATCGTCGACGTGGTCGCGGTCAACAAGGCCGACGACCAGGGCGGCCACGCCACCGGTGAGGCCGATGCCCGGGTCGCGGCCCGCGAACTGGCCGGTGCGATGCGGATGGTCCAGGGCCATGGTGAGTGGGCACCGCCGGTGGTCACCGCCTCCGGCCTGACCAATGTCGGTGTCGACGACGTCTGGCAACGGATCATCGACCACCGCGACCACCTCGGCGAGGCAGGCCTGGCCCGCAAGCGTGCCGACCAGCAACTCGACTTCACCTGGGCCCTGGTCCGCGACGAACTCGCCGAGCGGTTGCGCCGTTCACCGGGCGTGGCTGCGATCCGCGACCAGGTGCGCAACGACGTACTGGCCGGCGAGATCGCCGCGCCCGAGGCCGCGGACCGGATCCTCGCGGCGTACGACGAGCGCCGAGACGGCACGGCTTGACGTGATTTCGCGTCGAGGCGGCGTCAATTGACGCCGCCTCGACGTCGTACGGCGTCAACACGTGCCGCCTCGGCGATAAGGTGGAGGAACCATGTCGGATGCGCGTGAGCTGGTCGCCAGCCTGATCGAGAAGTACACCCCGGAACTCATCGAGACCCGCCGGGACCTGCACGCGCACCCCGAGCTCTCCTGGTCCGAGGCACGCACCACCGAGCTGATCGCGAACCGGCTGGAACAGGCCGGGCTGCGGGTACGCCGGCTGCCGCGCAGTGGCCTGCTCGCCGAGGTCGGCGAGTCCGGCACCTGCATCGCGCTGCGTGGCGACCTGGACGCGCTCCCGGTCGAGGACCGCACCGACGACCCGTGGCGCTCCACCGTCGCCGGCGTCGCCCACGCCTGCGGCCACGACGTCCATGCCACCGCGCTGCTCGGCGCCGGGCTGGTGCTCGGCGAACTCCACGCCCACGGCCTGCTCCCCGGACGGGTCCGGCTGCTCTTCCAGCCGGCCGAGGAAGTGATGCCCGGGGGAGCACTGGAACTGGTGGCACGCGACGCACTGGTCGGCGTGGAGAAGATCTTCGGACTGCACTGCGACCCCACCCTGGACGTCGGCCAGGTCGGGTTGCGCGAGGGGGCGCTGACCGGCGCCGCGGACTCGCTCGACGTCCACCTGGTCGGCAAGGGCGGCCACACCTCGCGCCCGCACCTGACCGAGGACCTCACCTTCGCGCTCGGCAAGTTGATCACCGAACTGCCCGCGATCCTCTCGCGCCGACTCGATCCCCGCGCCGGGGTCAGCGTGGTCTGGGGCATGATCCGCTCCGGAGCCACCCACAACGTCATCCCGGCCACCGGCCATGTCGCCGGCACGGTGCGGATGCTCGACGCGGTGGCGTGGGCAGGGGCCGAGGACCTGGTCCGCGAGTGCGTCCACCAGATCGTCGCGCCGTACGGCGTCGAGGCCGAGGTGGTCTACGTGCGCGGGGTACCCCCCGTGGTCAACGACCACCAGGCGACGATGCTCTTCACCCGGGCCACCCAGCGGGTCCTGGGCGAACAGGGCGTTGCGCCCACCCTGCAGAGCCTGGGCGGCGAGGACTTCGGGTGGTACCTCGAGCACGTGCCCGGGGCGATGGCCCGGCTCGGCACCCGGAGCCCGGGCGGACCGACGTACGACCTGCACCAGGGCGACCTGCGCGTGGACGAGGGAGCCCTCCCGATCGCCGCAGCCCTGCTCGCCGAGGTCGCCCTGGCTGCCCTGGATGACGGCCGGGAGACCCCGCTCAGGTAACCGCCCGGTAACGGTTGCGCGCGGTTGGTGGCCGCGGTCCGCGACGCGGTCTAGTGTGCTGCTGAAGATCGTGCGCCAGGCCCGGCGCCCAGACATGAGGAGGCGCCTTGCGTCAACTGGCGAAGATTGCAGCCCTCGCGCTCGTCGCGACACTCTCGCTGACCAGCTGCGGCAGCGATGACAACAAGTCCGATTCCGAGGCGTGCGCAGGAGGGAACGGTCCCAAGGTCGGCCTGGCGTACGACGTCGGCGGTCGCGGCGACCAGTCCTTCAACGACTCCGCCTGGGCGGGCATGCAGAAGGCGCTCGACGAGCTGGACGCGTCCTGCATCGAGGCCAAGGCCGGTGAGAACGAGAACGACACGGTCCGTGCAGAGCGCCTGCGCACCCTGGCCGAGCAGGGCTACAACCCGGTCATCGCGGTCGGCTTCATCTACAGCCCTGCCGCTCGTGAGGTGGCCAAGGAGTTCCCCGACACCGACTTCGCGGTGATCGACGGCTACAGCCTCTTCTGCTGCGCCGACGACGAGATCGGCCAGGAACTGCCGAACCTGGTCGACCTGACCTTCGCCGAGCACGAGGGCTCCTACCTCGTCGGCGTGGTGGCGGCGCTGAAGACCGAAGCGGACCACATCGGCTTCGTCGGTGGCACGCACAGTGACCTGATCAAGAAGTTCGAGGCCGGCTACGTCCAGGGTGCCCGCTCGGTCAACCCGGACATCAAGATCGAGATCCAGTACCTCACCGAGGACCCCAACGACGGCGCCACCGGCTTCGAGAACCCCAGCGGTGGCAAGACCGCCGCCGAGGGCCAGCTCGACAAGGGTGCCGACGTGATCTACCACGCGGCCGGCAAGTCCGGACTGGGTGTCTTCCAGGCCGTCGAGGCCAAGGGCGAGGGCAACTGGGCGATCGGGGTCGACTCCGACCAGTACCTCTCGGCCAGCGAGGGCCAGAAGAAGATCATCCTGACCTCGATGCTCAAGCGCATCGACACGGCCGTCTTCGACTACATCAAGGCCTTCGCCGACGGCGAGGCGCCGGCCGGTGCGATCACCCTGACCCTGGCCGACGACGGTGTCGGATACTCCACCTCCGGTGGCTACATCGATGACATCACCGCCCAGGTCGACGAGGCCGCAGCCGGGATCAAGGACGGATCGATCACCGTCTCCCCGACGCCGTAGGGGCCTCACCACACGGTGAGCAACGACCAATGATGGACGGGTCCGGGACCGCATGATGGAATGTGGTCCCGGACCCTTCCCCCTGTTCCGAGCCTGAGGGAGGACTCATGGACGCGGTGCGAGTGGAGGGGATCGGCAAGCGATTCCCGGGCGTGATCGCCAACCACGACATTTCGTTCACGATCGAATCCGGCACCATCCACGCCATCGTGGGCGAGAACGGTGCCGGCAAGTCGACACTGATGAAGATCCTCTACGGCGTGCAGAAGCCGGACGAGGGCAGCATCTGGATCGACGAGGCACCGGTCGTGCTGAACACGCCCTCCGACGCGATCGCACGCGGCGTCGGCATGGTCTTCCAGCACTTCCAATTGGCCGACAACCTGACGGTCCTCGAGAACGTCGTCCTCGGCGCCGAGAACGTGGCCGGGATCGGCGCCGCCGCCCGACGCCGGGTGCAGGAGATCTCCGACCAGTACGGCTTCGGCCTGGACCCCGATGCCCTGGTGGCCAGCCTCGGCGTGGGACAGCGCCAGCGGATCGAGATCCTCAAGGTCCTCTACCGCGGCGCGAAGATCATCATCCTCGACGAACCGACCGCGGTGCTGGTGCCCCAGGAAGTCGAATCCCTGTTCCGCAACCTGGCCACCCTCAAGGAGCAGGGCCACACCCTGATCTTCATCTCCCACAAGCTCGACGAGGTGCTCGCGGTGGCCGACCGGATCACGGTGGTCCGCCGCGGCACATGCGTGGACACGGTCTCGCCGGAGGGGGTCACCTCGCGCCAGTTGGCCGAGCTGATGGTGGGCAGCGAACTCCCCTCGCCCGAGGCGGGCGAATCCACGGTCCGCGACGAGGTGGTCCTCGACGTACGCGACGTCGGCCTGGACGACGCCCAGGGCCGGGCGGTGCTGGCCGACATCGACCTGCACATCCGGGCCGGGGAGGTGCTGGGCATCGCCGGGGTCGAGGGCAACGGCCAGACCGAACTGGTCGAGGTGATCGTCGGGATGCTGGAGGCCAGCCGCGGCTCGATGGTGCTGGCCGGTGAGGACATCAGCAAGTGGTCGACGCGCAAGCGCCGTGCCTCCGGGATCGGCTTCGTCCCTGAGGACCGCCACCGGCACGGCCTGCTGCTGCCCGCGCCACTGTGGGAGAACCGCATCCTCGGCCACCAGACCCGTCCGCCGAGTGCCCGGCGTGGCCTGATCAACCGCCGGGGCGCGAAGCGTGATGCGCAGCGGATCATCGAGGAGTACGACGTCCGCACTCCCGGCATCGACACGGCGGCCGGCGCCCTGTCTGGGGGCAACCAGCAGAAGTTCATCGTGGGTCGTGAGATGAGCGGCCAACCCCGCCTGTTGATCGCCTCGCACCCGACCCGCGGGGTCGACGTCGGGGCCCAGGCGCAGATCTGGGGCCACATCCGCCAGGCCCGCCGCGAGGGCCTGGCGGTGCTGCTGGTCTCGGCCGACCTGGACGAGTTGATCGGCCTCTCCGACACCATCCAGGTGATGCTGCGTGGCCGCCTGGTCGGCACCTTCGACCCCCGCGACGTCACCCCGCAGGACCTTGGCTCGGCGATGACCGGAGCGGAGGGAGCCGCATGAACGCGGTCAGGACAATGCTCGCCAGGTTGGGGTGGTCCCTGGTCGCCCCGGTGCTCGCGCTGGTGATCGCGGGCATCATCACGTCCCTGATCCTGGCCGTGACGGGCAACAACGTGTCCGGCTTCTGGGACACCATCCTCACCGTGCCCAGCGAGCGGCAACTGGCCAACATCCTCAACTATGCGGGGATCCTCTACCTGGCCGGCATCGCCTGTGCGATCGGCTTCCGGATGAACCTGTTCAACATCGGCGTGGAGGGGCAATACCGGGTCGGGTCCTTCGCCGCGGCCGTGGTGGCCGGGGAAGCGTGGCTGCCCGGCCGCTGGAACATCGCCTTCGCCATCCTGGTCGCGATGCTCGCCGGGGCCGTCTGGGCCGGCATCGCCGGCATCCTGCGGGTGACCCGTGGCGTCTCGGAGGTGATCTCCACGATCATGCTCAACGCCATTGCCGGCCTGCTGGTGGGCTTCCTGATCGCCAAGGTGGGCGTCTCGACGGGCAACTCGACGAACACCAAGCGGATCCCCGGCGAGTCCACCTCCGAGGGCACCTCACTGTTCGGCCTCTTCTCGGGACCGTCGATCTACACCCTGCTCTTCCTCTCGGTGCTCAGCGGACTGGTCTTCTGGTGGGTGCTCAACCGCACCACCTTCGGCTTCAACCTCCGCGCCACCGGTACGTCGGAGACCGCTGCGGTCGCCTCCGGTGTGAGCGTGAAGAAGATGGTCGTGGTCTCGATGCTGATGTCCGGCGCCGTGGCCGGACTGGTCGGTATGCCGGTGCTCTTCGGACAGGCTCACAACTACGGCTCCTCGTTCGAGGCCGGCCTCGGGTTTGCCGGCATCGCGGTGGCCCTGCTGGGCCGCAACCACCCGATCGGGGTCGCCTTCGGTGCCCTGATCTTCGCCTTCCTGCAGGAACGGGCCGCCGTGCTCAACATCCTGGCCGGGGTCTCCCCGGACATCGTCGCGGTCAGCCAGGGCATCATCGTGCTGGCCGTGGTGATCGCCTATGAGGTGGTCCGCCGCTACCGGATCAAGCGGGAGCAGGCGGCGGTGGGCCGTGCCCTGGCCCGCACCGACACCGTGGAGGTAGCCCCATGAGTGCCGTCGTACCCGCCGTCGAGGTCCCCGAGGTGGCCCCGCGCAAGCAGGGCGGCAACGCGCTGCGCTGGCTGCTGTGGTTCGCCATCGGCTTCGTCGCCCTGGCCCTGCTCCGGGTGAGCACCGGCGCCAACGACATCAACTCCACCGGGGCGCTCCGCGCTGCACTGGTGGCCAGCATCCCGATCGCCCTGGCCGGTCTCGGCGGGCTGTGGTCCGAGCGCGCCGGTGTGGTCAACATCGGCCTCGAGGGGATGATGATCGTCGGCACCCTCGGCGCCGGCTACATGGGCTACCAGCACGGCGTCATTGCCGGCGTGCTGGGCGCCCTGGTCTTCGGTGCCATCGGCGGCGTGCTGCACGCCGTGGCCACCGTGATCTTCGGGGTCGACCACATCGTCTCCGGTGTCGCCATCAACATCATGGCCGTCGGCATCGCCGGCTTCCTGGCCGAGCAGTTCTTCGCTGACCTGCCCGGCGGTGGGCCGACCCAGTCCCCGCCGCTGCCGCACGCATGGTCGCTGAACATCGGCCCACTCGACGACCTGTGCCGCGAGATGGCCGGCAAGGGCATCTTCCTGGTCTCGGACGCCTTCTCCCTGCTCGGGGTCCTGGTCGGCGGATTCAACGCATTGACCATGCTCGCGCTGCTGCTGGCCGTGGCCACCTGGTGGATCCTGTGGCACACCGCGTTCGGGTTGCGGATCCGCTCGGTCGGCGAGTCCCCGTCGGCGGCGGAGAGCCTCGGTGTCAACGTCTACTTCTACAAGTTCGTCGCGGTCACCGTCTCCGGCGCACTGGCCGGCCTCGGCGGTGCCTACCTGGCGATGGTCTCCTTCTCCGGTTACCAGAACGGCCAGACCGGTGGGCTGGGCTACATCGGCCTGGCCGCACTGATCTTCGGCAACTGGCGCCCGGGCGGGCTGATGATCGGCGCCGGCATCTTCGGCTACACCCAGGCGATCCAGTTGCGTGGCGGCACCGAGTCGCTGCACGCCCTGCTGCTCGGCATCGCCGTGGCACTCGTCTGCGTGGCGGTGTGGCAGGCGCGACGCAGGCTCTGGTCCAAGGTGATCGGTGCCGGTCTCGGCGCCCTGGTCTTCTTCGTCTGGTTCTTCGCCACCGACGAGGTGCCCCGGCACTTCACCGGGATGGCGCCGTACGTGACGACGCTGCTGGTGCTCGCCCTGTTCGCCCAGCAACTGCGGATGCCGGCCGCGGACGGCCAGACCTACCGCAAGGGATCGGCAGGCTGACGTGGCCGGGACGGAGATCGACTGGGCAGCGTTGACCAAGCAGGCGGTGGCCGCGATGCGCCGCGCCTACGCGCCGTACTCGGACTACCAGGTCGGGGCGGCGGCGCTGGTCGACGACGGCCGCGTCGTGGCCGGTTGCAACGTGGAGAACGCGGCGTACGGCGTGGCGCTGTGCGCCGAGTGCGGCCTGGTCTCGCAACTGCACATGAGCGGGGGCGGCCGGCTCACCCACCTGGTCTGTGTCAACAAGGCAGGCGAGGTGATCATGCCGTGTGGCCGGTGCCGGCAACTGCTGATGGAGAGCGGTGGCCCGGACATGCAACTGATGACCAGTGCCGGCGTACGCACCATGGAGGAGATCCTCCCCGACTCGTTTGGACCCCATGCGCTCGACAACGTTTGACTTCACCTCCCCGGCCGTGATCGCCGACCCCTACCCCCACTTCGCCGCCGAGCGGGAACTGGGGGAGGTGGCCTGGCACGAGCCGTCCCGGATGTTCCTCACCTTCAGCCACGCCGCCGCCAGCGCGGTGCTGCGCAACCGCAACCTGGGCCGGCTGTGGACCGACCGGGAGCCGGTCGCCGAGCTCGAACCGTTCAACATGCTGCACCGCAACCAGATGATGGAGAACGAGCCGCCGGTCCACACCCGGCTGCGACGACTGGTCACCAAGGCCTTCGCCCGCGGCCACGTGGAGCGGCTCCGCCCCCGGGTCCGTGAGCTTGCCGCGGGCCTGTTGGCCGAGGTCGACCGTGACGACTTCGACGTGATCGGCCAGTACGCCGAACCCCTCCCGGTGCTGGTGATCGCCGAACTGCTCGGCGTACCGACCTCGCTGGTGCCCGAATTGCGCGACTGGTCGCAGGCGATCGTGCGGATGTATGAGGTGGACCCCGACCAAGCGGTCGTCGACGCCGCAGTCTCGGCCGCCGTCGACTTCACGGCCGCGGTCCGGGAGATCGCCAAGGCCCGCGAGACCGACCCGCAGCCCGACCTGATCACCGACCTGGTGGCCGCCCGCGACGGCGCAGCCCGGCTGAGCGAGGACGAAGTGGTCGCCTCGGCAGTGCTGTTGCTCAACGCCGGCCACGAGGCCACCGTGAACGTCTTCGGCAATGGCCTAGTCGCGATGCTGGAGCGCGACATCCGCCCCACCGCCGACCAGGTCGAGACCTGCGTGGAGGAGATGGTCCGCTTCGACGCCTCGGCACAGCTCTTCGTCCGCACAGCGATCACCGACGTCGAGGTGGCGGGACAACCGATCGCTGCGGGCCAGCGGATCGCGGCGTTGCTCGGCGCCGCCAACCGGGACCCGGCCGTCTTCGAACGACCCGACGAGTTCCTGGTCGACCGGGACGACAACCCACACATCGGATTCGGTGCCGGGCTGCACTTCTGCCTGGGCGCGCCGCTGGCCCGGATGGAACTCGTCGAGTCGGTGGGCTTCCTCTTCGACCAGATGCCGGGGCTGGCGTTCACCGCCGACCCAGTCTCACGGGGGACCTTCGTGCTGCGTGGGTATGAGTCCGTGCGGGTGGGCCAGGGGGCCGGGGAAGGGATGAGGCTGTGAGCGAGCACGATGCGGTCGAGGTGATCGCCGCCAAGCGTGACGGTGCGGCGTTGAGCGACAGCCAGATCGACTGGGTGATCGCCAACTACACCAACGGCGAGGTGGCCGACGAGCAGATGTCGGCGCTGGCGATGGCGATCCTGCTCAACGGCATGGACCGCCGCGAGATCGCCCGCTGGACACAGGCGATGATCGCCTCCGGCGAACGGATGGACTTCTCCTCACTGTCACGCCCGACCGCCGACAAGCACTCCACCGGTGGCGTGGGGGACAAGATCACCCTGCCACTGGCGCCGCTGGTGGCCGCCTGCGGTGTCGCGGTGCCGCAGCTCTCCGGGCGCGGGCTGGGCCACACCGGTGGCACCCTGGACAAACTGGAGGCGATCCCTGGTTGGCGGGCGGCATTGTCGAACGCCGACATGCTCGCCCAACTGCAGGAGATCGGGGCGGTGATCTGCGCTGCTGGTTCCGGCCTGGCCCCGGCGGACAAGAAGCTCTACGCGCTGCGCGATGTGACCGGCACCGTCGAGGCGATCCCGCTGATCGCCTCCTCGATCATGAGCAAGAAGATCGCCGAGGGCACCGGTTCACTGGTCCTCGACGTCAAGGTCGGCACCGGCGCCTTCATGAAGGACTTGCCCCGGGCCCGCGAGCTCGCCGAGACCATGGTCGCGCTCGGCACCGGTGCCGGCGTGCACACGGTTGCGCTGCTCACCGACATGTCCACCCCGCTCGGCCTCACCGCCGGCAACGCGATCGAGGTCGCCGAGTCGGTCGAGGTGCTCGCCGGGGGCGGACCTGCCGACGTGGTCGAGCTGACCGTGGCGCTGGCCCGCGAGATGCTCGCCGGGGCCGGCATCAGCGACGTTGACCCGGCGGAGAAGTTGGCGGACGGGTCCGCGATGGACGTCTGGAAGGCGATGATCCGTGCCCAGGACGGTGACCCCGACGCACCCCTGCCGACGGCGCGGGAGGAGCACGTTGTGACGGCACCGACCACCGGCAGGCTGGTCCGCCTGGATGCGATGGCGGTCGGGATGGCCGCGTGGCGACTCGGTGCCGGGCGGGCCCGACAGGGCGCCGAGGTCCAGGCCGGTGCCGGGGTCGTGTGGCATGCGCGCCCGGGCGACGAGGTGCGCCAGGGCACGCCGCTCTTCACCTTGCTCACCGATGAGCCTGAGCGGTTCGACCGCGCGCTGGCCTCGCTCGAGGGCGGCTTCGACATCGCTCCTGCAGGCAGCGCTGAGGTGACGGCGTACGCCGCGGAGCCGTTGGTGATCGACCGGGTGGTCGCCGACTGACGGAGCTCAGGGCAACAGCAGGACCACGGTCTCCGCGACGCAGGCCGGCTTCTCCTCGCCCTCGATCTCGATGGTGTGGCCCACCACGAGCTGCTTGCCGGCGGGGATGTCGGTGACCTCCTTGAAGGAGACGTGCGAGCGGATCCGCTTGCCGACCAGCAGGGGAGTGGGGAAGCGGACCTTGTTCACGCCGTAGTTGAGCTTGGCGCCGGGCGTCTGCAGCTTGAAGATCTGGCTGCCCAGCCACGGGATCAGCGACAGGGTGAGATAGCCGTGGGCGATGGTGCCGCCGAAGGGACCATCCTTTGCCCGCTCCAGGTCGACGTGGATCCACTGGTGGTCGCCGGTGGCGTCGGCAAAGGCGTTGACCCGGCGCTGGTCGATGGTGACCCAGTCGCTGGTGCCCAGCTCGGTCCCGGCCGCCTCGGACAGTTCGTCAAAAGTGCTGAAGACTCGCATGGCCTGACGATAGCCGGAATCGGGTGGTCTGGGGATGGGGTGCGGCACGGATTCCGCGGACAGTTCTTGCTGCCATGATGGACACATGGTGCTCACCACCGACGACGTACGCCGACTGCCCAAGGTGCTCCTGCACGACCACCTCGACGGTGGGTTGCGCCCCGGCACGGTGGCCGAACTGGCAGCCGAGGTCGGGCACCCCTTGCCGGTCGAGGATCCGGCGCAGCTCGGTGCCTGGTTCGCCGAGGCGGCGAACTCGGGGTCGTTGGTGCGGTACCTGGAGACGTTCGACCACACGGTCGCGGTGATGCAGACGGCGTCGGCGTTGCGGCGGGTGGCGCGTGAGTGCGTGGAGGACCTGGTCGACGACGGAGTCGTCTATGCCGAGATCCGCTATGCCCCCGAGCAGCATCTTGAGGGTGGACTCACCCTGGACGAGGTGGTCGCTGCGGTGCAGGCCGGGTTCGACGAGGCGGTCGCCGCCAGCAGCGGGGCGATCCTGGTGCGCCAGTTGCTCACCGCGATGCGCCACCAGGCCCGCTCGATGGAGATCGCCGAGCTGTCGGTTGCGTGGCGCGATCGTGGCGTGGCCGGCTTCGACATCGCCGGCGCCGAGGACGGGTTCCCGCCGACCCGGCACCTGGATGCGTTCGAGTTCCTGCAGCGTGAGAACGCGCACTTCACCATCCATGCCGGGGAGGCGTTCGGGCTTCCGTCGATCTGGCAGGCGATCCAGTGGTGCGGCGCGGACCGGCTCGGTCACGGCGTACGGATCGTCGACGACATCACCGTGGCCGAGGACGGCACCGCTGAGCTGGGTCGGTTGGCGGCGTACGTGCGCGACATGCGGATCCCGCTGGAGATGTGCCCGGCGTCCAACGTGCAGACCGGCGCCGCGGCTTCGATCGCCGAGCACCCGATCGGACTGCTCACCAGGCTCCGGTTCCGGGTCACCGTCAACACCGACAACCGGCTGATGAGCGGCACCTCGATGACGGCCGAGATGACCTCGCTGGTCGAGGCGTTCGGGTTCGACCTGGCCGACCTGCAGTGGTTCACGATCAACGCGATGAAGTCGGCGTTCCTGCCCTTCGACGAGCGGTTGGCGATCATCAACGAGGTGATCAAGCCGGGGTACGCCGCGGCAGCACGCTGAACCACGGCACCTGCCACCCCGCCAGACCGACCGCACCGGCGACGAACCGCTCCGCCTCAAGACGTAGGTACCGCCCACTGGCCGGCTCATAAGTGGTCAACTCCGCGTCCAGGACGAGCACCACGTGCCGGGGCAACCACCGGTTGCCGACGTAGAGCGGCACCGGGAGGCCGGGGCGCACTGCGGCGCGAATCTCCGCCAGAGCCTGCGCGCGGCGATGCGGCCAGATGGCGCCCAACCGGTACGGCGTACCGGTGGTGCCCTGCAGTTGTCGCGCGATCGCCCACGGGGGAGTGCCCAACGTCCGCGGCCACGGCGCCTGCAACCGACCGGCCACATCCGCGCTCGAGGTGACCCGACGGTGCATGGCGAGCACCTCTGCCCGCCACAGGTCAGGCCCGGCCAGGCGTGCGGCGTATGCCGGGTTGCGCAGCATCTGGGCCATCACCAGCACGGACGCCCCGCAACTGCGGGCATCAGGCTGCGCGAAGCGCCGCGACGACGGATCCATCAGCGGCCCACCACCAGCCGGGTGATCTCGGCATACGCCTGCTCGGGACGCGCCACCCGACACCCCTTGGCGACGGCATCGGCGACCACGCGTCGCTGCGCCCGGGCCAACACGAAACCACGGCGAAGCAACACCAGCGGCGGCTTGCGATGCTCGCGCAGGTCCCGGGTCAGGCGGCGCCAGAAGGTGAGGACCGGATGCTGGGTGATGCAGTACGCCGCAGCGATCCGGCCCTGCTGTCGCAAGGGGGCAACCACGTCCTGGGCGAAGATGCCCTCGGCCACGAAGAACGGGGCGTCTCCGAGGTCGAGCACCCGTGACCCGCAACGACCGTTGCGAGCGATCTCATAGACCGGCACCTCGGTCCGCCCGGTCCGGCAGAGTTCGGTCATGGCAGCGACCGCATCGTCCGGCAGCCAGGAGTCCGGATGGTCCCAATCCACAAGTCCGGTGTTTGCGCCACCGGTGATCACGGGCAGAGTGGGATCGTCGCCGTCCTTGTAGAAGTCGTCCAGGCGCAGCACCGGCAGTCCCAGGCGCTGGGCCAGCCGGGACTTCCCGGCCCCGGAGGGACCAGCAAGGACGATGGCGAGGGAGGGCACCGCGACATTGTGCCCGATCAAGCGCGGCTGTCGACCAGGCGAGGCAGGGACGACCGACGAGACGAGCAGGAAGGAGGCGACGAGGATGACCGTGAGGGACCAGGACCAGGTGCGTGCCAGGATCGTGACCTGGCTGCGCAGCGTGTTGGTGCTCTGCGGAGTCTTCGCGCTGATCCGCTGGATCTCGGACGAGGAACCCACCTGGGCCCTCCTCGGGGCACTGCTGGCGACCACCGTCGGTCTCGTGGTGTGGCAGGTGGCCGCGCGCACCGTCACGCTCAAGGTCGGCCGTGACGGCATCCGGGTCACCGGACGCCGACTCACCTGGTCCGAGGTGCGCTCCATTACCGTGCTGCCGGGGCAGGTCCGCCTCCACGTCGAGGGCGAGCGGTCCCTCCCCGCCGGGAGCAAGGGACGCATCATCGATCCCGACGCCGACAACTCCGAGCAGATCGTGATCGCCGTTCCGGACGAGCGCGGGGACGACGTCGCGCGGGCGATCCGCGAGCACGCGCCGGACTCGGTGCGCCTGAGCGGCATCGGAGCCTGAGGCGTGTTCACCCTCGTCTGCCTGGTGGCCGCAGCTGGCTGCTTCGGATGCGGTGGCTGGTTTGTTTTCCGCGGGCGCCGGGGCCGCGCAGCAGCTGACGACTTCCTGCGCCACGGGATCGTCATCCCGGCCAGGGTGGTCGAGATGCGCAGTCGCTTCGTCGAGCCGAGCTTCCACCGCGAGACCTCCACCCGGCTCTCGTACTTCCCGGTCGTCGAGTTCGCCCTCGGCGACGGACGCATCGTCCAGGCCGAGTCGATGAGCGGCGCGACGCCGGCCCCGGCGAAGGTGGGGGAGACCGTGGACGTGGTCTTCCACCGGGACGACCCGACCCGGGTCTCACTGCTCACGTCGATGGCCCGCCCCGGCGCTGTCAGCTGGGCGCACCAGGTGCTCGGGGTGGTGATCTGTTGCTTCGGTGGCGTGGTGATCGCCTTCTGGGCGCTGCTCAAGCTGGTGCTCGGGGTGCCGATCTGATCCAGTCCGGTTTCTCCCTTTCGCGTCCGGTGCACTAACCTGCCTTGCGTTTCCAGTCCCAGGCGTAGGGAGGCGTCATGAGTACTGGACATCACGCTCGGGAGCGCGACACGACCCTGCGGGGCCGCATCGTCATCGGCTTGATCGTCCTGGCCCTGCTGCTCGCTGCCCTCTTCGTGTGGCGTGCCCGGACCTCACCAGCAGCAGATGGATGTGCCTCGCCGCCCACCGCGACCGTGGTCAGCGCGCCGGACCTCGCGCCCGCGCTCACCGCCACCGTCGCCGCGATGCGCGCAGAAGGCTGGTGCGCCGCGATCACCGTGGAGGCGCGGCAGAGCAGCGAGGTCTTCGCCGACCTCGCCACCGGTGCCGGGCAGGGGAGTGGTGACCTGTGGGTCCCTGACTCCGACGTGTGGCTGGACCAGCTCGCCGCTGACGGCGTACGGCCCCAGGTGTTGATCCCGTCCCTGGCCAGCACTCCGGTGGTGCTCGCGGGTGGTCCGTCGGCCAAGGCGCCGGAGTCGTGGTCTGCTGCGCTGGCCGCGGCCAGCCTGGTCCTGCGCGACCCGCAGCAGGAAGCGGCCTCGGCGCTGGCCCTGGCCGCACCCCGCGCAGAACAGGAGACCTCCGGCGTCTCGAGCGAGGAGATCAGCGCCCGACTGGTGCCCGTCGCCCAGCGGTACGGCGCCCGCAGCGACTCCGAACCGACCCCGATCGAGGAACTGCTCGCCTCGGTCACTACGACCACCAAGGTGCTGGTCCCGGTCACCGAGCAGGCCTACCTCGCTGCCCGCCCGGGCAACCGGCGCCTGGTCGCGGTCGTGCCCGACACCGGGACCCTCACCCTGACCTATCCGCTGGTCGCCCTGGACCCGGCTGCGCAGGAGAACCGCGCCGTCCAGGCGTTGCTGGACTACCTGGGTCGACCGCAGGGCTCCGCCGCCCTCGCCGACCACGGCTTCCGCGCGGCAGGCGGCGCGCCACTGGACGGCATCGGGGTGGGCGAGGTGGAGGTCCTCACCAGGCCCGAGCCGGCCGAGATGGCCGCCGACCTGCGGATGTGGGACGTGCTGACCGTCCCCTCCAGCATCCTGGCCGTGATCGACGCGTCCGGCTCGATGGACTTCCGGGTCCCGGGCGCCGGCACCCGGATGGAGCTAGCCACCAGCGCCGCGGCGACCGCACTGGAAACCTTCCCCGACCAGGCACGGGTGGGCCTGTGGCTCTTCTCCATCGACCAGGGTGGCCCCGGCATCGACCACCGCGAACTGGTGCCGCTGCGCCGCCTCGACGACGAGGTCGAGGGCAGCACCCAGCGCGAGGTGCTGGCACCGTGGCTGGTCGAGGCGCTCGACCTGACCAACGGCGGCACCGGCCTCTATGACACCGCGCTCGCGGCGTACCGCAGTGCCCAGGAGTCGTACGACCCGGCGTACTTCAACGCCGTCGTGCTGCTCACCGACGGTGCCAACGAGGACCCCGGCTCCATCGAGCTCGACAAGCTGCTCGCCACCCTGCGGGCCGAGCGGGACCCGGAGCGGCCGGTGCGGATCATCGCGATCGGGATCTCCGAGGACGCCGACATGGACGCGCTGACCCAGATCGCCGAGGCCACCGGCGGCAGTGCCTACGCCGCCCTCGACCCGCGCGACATCCTCGACGTGATCAGCAAGGCGCTGCTGGCCCGTTGACACCCGGCGCCGGGCCGTCAGGTGCCGGGCGTCAGGTGCCGATCGGGTGCCAGACGGTCTTCGTCTCCAGCACGCCGGTCATCCGGTCGATGCCCGGGTCCTCGGACCAGTCCGGCTCGGTGGCCGGGGCGCGGCGTACCCGCTTCAGGTTCTCCGCAGCCGCCACCTCCAGCTCGCGCGCCAGGTCCGCCTCGCCCGCGACCCCGGTGAGGTCGATCGCGTTGACGTCCATGTGCGCAGCCAGCCACGGACCGATCGTCGCCGCGGACCCGGTCAGGATGTTGACCACGCCGCCGGGCACGTCCGAGGTGGCCAGCACCTCGGCGAAGGTGACCGCTGGCAGCGGCCGCTCGTGCGAGGAGACCACCACCACCGTGTTGCCGACCGTGATCGCCGGGGCGATCACCGAGACCAGGCCGAGCAGGCTGGATCCCTGCGGGGCCAGCACCGCCACCACGCCGGTCGGCTCGGGGGTGGACAGGTTGAAGAACGGCCCGGCCACCGGGTTGGCGCCGCCGGTGACCTGGGTGATCTTGTCGGCCCACCCGGCGTACCAGACCAGCCGGTCGATCGCCTCGTCGACGACCTTGTTCGCCCGCGCCGCGGTCAACCCCTCCGACTTCTGCACCGCATCGACGAACTGCGGGCGGCGATCCTCCATCACCTCGGCGATCCGGTAGACGATCTGCGCCCGGTTGTACGCCGTCCGGCCGGACCAGCCGCCGAACGCCTTCCGGGCCGCCACGGCGGCGTCCCGGGCGTCCTTGCGGGAGGCGAGCGAGGCGTTGGCCATGAACTTCCCCTTCGCGTCGTTGACCACGTAGGAGTGGCCCGACTCCGAGCGCGGGAACGCGCCACCGATGTAGAGCTTGTAGGTCTTGCGGACGTCGATGCGGCTCATCGTGCCCCCTCCTCGGACTGCAGATAGCCCTCGAGCCCGTGCCGGCCGCCCTCGCGGCCATAGCCAGACTCCTTGTAGCCACCGAACGGGCTGGTCGGGTCGAACTTGTTGAACGTGTTGGCCCACACCACGCCGGCGCGGAGCTGGTCGGCCATCCACAGGATCCGCGACCCCTTGTCGGTCCAGATCCCCGCGGAGAGCCCGTACGGCGTGTTGTTGGCCTTCTCGACCGCCTCGGCGGGCGTGCGGAACGTCAGCACCGAGAGCACCGGGCCGAAGATCTCCTCACGGGCGATCCGGTGCGCCTGGGTGACCCCGGTGAAGAGGGTGGGGGCGAACCAGAAGCCCCGCTCCGGCAGGTCGCAGGCCGGCGACCAGCGGCCGGCCCCCTCGTCCTCGCCGACCCTGGTGAGCTCGGTGATCCGGGCCAGTTGTTCGGCGGAGTTGATCGCGCCGACGTCGGTGTTCTTGTCCAGCGGGTCGCCGACCCGCAGCGTGGACATCCGCCGCTTGAGCCGCTCCAGCACCTCGTCGGCGACGCTCTCCTGGACCAGCAACCGGCTGCCGGCACAGCAGACGTGGCCCTGGTTGAAGAAGATCCCGTTGACGATGCCCTCCACGGCCTGGTCGATCGGGGCGTCGTCGAAGACGATGTTGGCGGCCTTGCCGCCGAGTTCGAGGGTGACCCGCTTGTCGGTGCCGGCCACCGCCTTGGCGATCGCCCGGCCGACGTCGGTGGAGCCGGTGAAGGCGACCTTGTCGACGTCCTTGTGGGAGACCAGGTGGCGCCCGGTCTCCCCGGCGCCGGTGACGATGTTGACCACGCCGGGCGGGAGGTCGGCCTGCTGGCAGATCTCGGCGAAGAGCAGCGCGGTCAGGGGAGTGGTCTCGGCTGGCTTGAGGACCACGGTGTTGCCGGCCGCCAGGGCCGGTGCGATCTTCCAGGCCAGCATCAGCAACGGGAAGTTCCACGGGATCACCTGCGCGGCGACCCCGAGGCTGCGGGTGCCATAGCCGCTGTACTCCAGTTTGTCGGCCCAGCCGGCGTAGTAGAAGAAGTGCGCTGACGCGATGGGTACGTCGACGTCGCGGGACTCCTTGATCGGCTTGCCGTTGTCGATCGACTCGAGCACGGCGAGTTCACGGCCGCGTTCGGCGATGATCCGGGCGATCCGGTAGAGGTACTTGGCGCGCTCCTTGCCGGGCATCTTGCCCCAGGCCCGGGAATGCGCCCGACGGGCCGCCTTGACCGCAGCGTCGACGTCGGCCTCGCTGGCCTCGGCGACCTCGGCCAGGACCTCCTCGGTGGCGGGGTTGACCGTCTTGAAGCTGGTGCCGGTGCCGTCGACGAACTCGCCGTTGACGAAGAGGCCGTAGGACGCCTTGATGTCGACGATGCTGCGTGACTCGGGGGCCGGTGCGTAGTCGAAGTCAGCCATCTCTGCCTCAGTCCAGGGTGAAGTAGTCGGGGCCGGAGTAGCGGCCGGTGGTCATCTTCGTGCGCTGCATCAGCAACTCGTTGAGCAGCGAGGAGGCTCCGAAGCGGAACCAGTCCGGATCCAGCCAGTCGGGTCCGGCGACCTCGTTGACCATGACCAGGTATTTGATCGCGTCCTTGGCGGTCCGGATCCCGCCGGCGGGCTTCACGCCGACCATCTGCCCGGTCGCCTCACGGAAGTCGCGCACGGCCTCCAGCATCACCAGGGTGACTGGCAGCGTGGCGGCTGGCTGCACCTTGCCGGTGGAGGTCTTGATGAAGTGGCCGCCGGCCATCATCGCCAGCCAGGAGGCACGGCGTACGTTGTCGTAGGTCTGCAGTTCGCCGGTCTCGAAGATCACCTTCAGGTGGGCGCCCGGGTTGGTCGCGTCGCAGGCCTCCCGGATCGCGACGATCTCGTCGTACACGTCGAGGTAGCGGCCGGCCAGGAAGGCGCCGCGGTCGATCACCATGTCGATCTCGTCGGCGCCCGCCTCGATCGCGTCGCGGGTGTCGGCCAGCTTGATGTCCAGCGCCGCGCGGCCGCTGGGGAAGGCCGTGGCCACCGCGGCGACGTGTACGCCGCTGTCGCCCAGGGTCTCCTTTGCCACCCCGACCATGTCGGGATAGACGCAGACGGCGGCGGTCTGCGGGCAGGACGGATCGGCCGGGTCGGGGCGCATCGCCTTGTTGGCCAGGGCGCGCACCTTGCCGGGGGTGTCGGCGCCCTCCAGGGTGGTCAGGTCGACCATCCGGATGGCCAGGTCGAGGGCGTAGGCCTTGGCCGTGGTCTTGATCGACCGGGTGCCCAGTGATGCGGCGCGGGCCTCGGCGCCGACCTGGTCGACGCCGGGCAGGCCATGGAGGAATCGGCGCAGTGATTCGTTCGACGAGGTGACGTCGGCGAAACTGTGCGCGGCGGGAGCGGCGGAGGTGTTCGTCACCGGTCCAGCATAGGGTTGATCGTGGCCCCGGCAAGGGAGCCGGGATCACAACCGGGCAACAGTGCCGGTGGGCACGCGATGGCAGAGTGGCGGACCAGCCAAGGAGGGGCCGTGGGGCACCAGCACGACTTCGGGTCGGACAACGGCCGTTTCATCGGCGCCTTCGGGCTCGCGCTGGTCGCTGCCGTGGTGGTCGCCCTGCTCGCCGACGGCCTGGCCGGTCGTGGGCCAGCAGTGCTCGCTGCCTGTGGTGCCGCTGCGGTCGGGTTGTGGTGCCTCTTCCTGCGTCCGAAGGTGACCATCGACGGTCCGGCGCTGCGCTTGCGCAACAGTTTCTCGGACACGGTGATCCCGTTGGCGGAGGTCACCGACGTCACGGTCGAGCTCTACCTGAAGGTGACCGCGGCGGGCCGGTTGCACCGCTCGAATGCCTTCTCGCGCACCCGCCGCGAGATCAACTCTGCGGCCCGCGTGCCGGACCCGATGAAGAACATGGCCGACCTGGTGGAGGTGCGGGTGGCGCACCTGGCCGACGAGGCCCGGACCGCTCGTGAACCCGGCGGTGCTGCCGTGACCACCCCGGCCTGGCCCGAGATCGGCGTGCTGGTGGCCTGCCTGGTGGCCAGCGCAGTGCTCTTTCTGGTCTGACTACCGCGTCGGCCCTGGGAGGGCAGCGCGTCAGCGGGTGATCCCGCGGTGGGGAACCTGCCAGTTGTCAGTCGCGAAGGGACTGCTACGTAGCGGCGATGGCATGCCTGTGTCCCCGGGGTGCGGTTCGCTGTGGGCGGTTGGCGCCGTTCCCGGGGGTCAGGGGCGGGGTAGTCAGGGGTCGGTGAGGCTGGTGGTGCCGTCGCGGGTGACGAGCCATGCGTGGGTGTGGTTGGTCCAGGTGTAGGTGCCGTCGCGGTTGCGGACGTAGCGCCACGTCCCGTGAGTCTTCGCCAGATGATGTCGCCGACAGAGCGGCGCGAGGTTCTCGGGCCTGGTCTGGTCGGGTGGGCCGTGTTCGTCGTAGGGCTCGATGTGGTCGAGGTCGCAGTTGCGGGCATCGACTGTGCACCACGGGAAGACGCAGTGCTGATCGCGGAGAATCACTTGTTCGCGCATGGTTTCGGGTGGATCGTGGTGGTCGACCGCCCAGTCACGGTTGGTGTCGATGACGGGCGTGACGCGAGCGTTGGTGCCGAGGTCGCGTAGCCAGGTCGTGAGGGTGTCGAGGTGGACGGTCCCGAAGAGGTTCGTCGCGGCGACGTGACCACCCGCGGCCGCGGCGTCGGTGGTCGCGCCGGCCATCGTGGCGAGGTCCGCCAGCGTCATGTGTACGTACAGGCGGGTCTTGAGGTAGGAGCGGCGCCGGGTGACGGGCTTGCCGGTGACCGGGTGGACCAGACCACCAGCCTGGTTGTCCCCGTCCGTGCTGCTCCCACCGTTGTCGGTGTCGTCATTGAGCAGGCCGAGCAGGTCCGCAGTCGCCTGCCGGTCCGCGAGCGCGCCGAGGGCTTTGGCCTTCCGCTGCCCCAACGTGTCGGTGTCGCCGAGGCGGCCCATCGTGGCGGCCTCGTCGGCGAGGAGGGAGTGGAACTTCTCCAGGTCCACGCTGTCGCCGATCGCGTCCAGGCGGCTGGTCCCATCCACACCAGCCGTGTGGTCGATAGTGACGTCCCAGTCATCACGCCCCGGTAGGCCGTTGTTCTTGACCAGGTCGGGGTGGAACATCGCGATCGCGGTCTTGATGGTCTTCTCGATCGTCGGCAACCCCCACGTCCCCCGCCGTGCCAGTTCCTCATCCACCCAGGTCGCGGCCTCAAGCGAGAGGCGGTTGGTGTCCTCGGCGACCCGGCAAGCCTTCCAACCAGGGATACGGAGGTCTTCCACCGCGGCCCAGGTGTGCGGGAGGCGGTGGTGCAGGTCCAGTGCCGCAGCGAGAGTTCGTTTCGCTGACCATGTGGAGACACCGGCTGCGGTGGCCCACAACTCGACAGTGAACGCCGCCACCTCCGGCGTCCCCTCCCCGCCGAGGGTGTCGGTGTAACCAGCCAGGTCGAGGATCCCGTCCGCCCACGACGCCGGATCCGCCTCCACAGCCGGGTGCGTCACGCACAGCTGATACGCCAACCGCAGCCGGCGACGCTCAGCGCGCCATTCCTGGTCGGTGTTGTCGGAGATCAGATCGAGCAGCACGTCACCGTCGAGGTCATCCACCTCGAACGGGGCCAGAGCTGCATCGGTATCGATCATGCGAACAGTCCATCAGAGGGGCCCGACACAACCCCTGCGGACTCAGGATCAGATCCCGGCGGCTTCCTTGATCCCGTGGCGCAGTGCGTCGAGGCGCCCGGCCGCCACGATCCGCGCGGCCGCCACCCGCTCGCCGGCGGTGCCGTCGGGGCCGTCCTCCACGGGGACGACGAGCTCGAGGTAGCACTTGATCTTCGGCTCGGTGCCGCTGGGGCGCACGATCACCCGCGCGCCCTCGGCGAGGCGATAGCGGAGCCCGTCGGTTGGCGGCAGCAGGTCCGAGCCCAGGGAGAGGTCATCGCACGACTCGACCGCCAGGTCACCGAGCACGGTCGGCGGGTTCGATCGGAGCCGCGCCATCGCCGCATCGATCGCGGCCAGGTCACTGACCCGGGCCGAGAGCTGGTCGGTGGCATGGAGCCCATGGCGCACCGCGATGTCGTCGAGCAGGTCGACCAAGGTCCGCCCGGCTGCCTTCGCCTCAGCAGCGACCTCGCAGAGCAGCAGCAGGGCCGAGACCCCGTCCTTGTCCTTGACGTGGTCGGGGTCGACGCAATAGCCGAGCGCCTCCTCATAACCGAATGCCAGCCCGTCCAGGCGCCCGATCCACTTGAACCCGGTCAGCGTCTCGACGTACGGCTGGCCGGCCGCAGCAGCCAGGCGCCCCACGAGGGAGGAGGAGACGATCGAGGCGGCGTACGTGCCCTGCTTGCCACGGCGCAGCAGGTGGTCGGCGAGCAACGCGCCCACCTCGTCGCCGCGCAGCATCCGCCACCCCTGCGGGCCGGGGACCGCGGCGGCGCACCGGTCCGCGTCCGGGTCGTTCGCGACGACCAGGTCTGCGTCGACCTCCTCGGCCAACGCCATGGCCAGGTCCATCGCCCCGGGCTCCTCCGGGTTCGGGAAGGCGACGGTGGAGAACTCCGGATCGGGCTGCTGCTGCTCGGCGACCACGGCTGGCGCCGGGAACCCTGCCTCGGCCAGGACCCGCAGCACGGTGTCGTTCCCGACCCCGTGCAGGGGGGTGTAGACCAGGCGCAGGTCGCGCGGGCCATCGCCGACCACGGCGCCGACATCCGCCACGTAGTCGTCCACGACCGCCGCGTCGAGCTGCTCGCCCGGGGCACCGCGGCGTACGTCGGACAACGCACCGACAGCCGCGATCTGCGCCGCGATCTCCGTGTCGGCCGGGGGGACGATCTGGCTGCCGTCGCCGAGATAGACCTTGTAGCCGTTGTCCTGCGGCGGATTGTGGCTCGCGGTCACCATCACGCCGGCCACGCAGCCGAGGTTGCGGATCGCATGGGCGAGCACCGGCGTCGGCAACTGCCCGGGCAGCAGCAGTGCCCGCAGGCCGGCGCCGGTGACCACCTCGGCGGTGTCGCGGGCGAAGACGTCGGAGTTGTGCCGCGCGTCGTACCCGATCACCACGGCGTCCTCATCGGTGGCGCCGTTCGCCCGCAGGTACGCCGCCAGGCCAGCCGCGGCGCGGATTACCACCACCCGGTTCATCCGGTTGGGCCCGGCGCCCAGCGCCCCGCGGAGACCTGCAGTGCCGAACTCGAGGGTGCCGGCGAAGCGGTTGGCCAGGTCCACGGCAGCGTCGCCGTCGCCCGCCTCGACGGCAGCGATCAACTGTTCCAGTTCCGCACGCGTGGTGTCGTCGGGGTCATCGAGCGCCCAGGCGCGGGCAGTGGCCAGCAGGGAAGCATCCATGGGAGGACCCTACTCATCGTGGCATCCCGGGTCAGCGGGGTTCGGCGAGGTCCTCAGGCGCCCAGTGTGGCTTCCCCGTGCTCCGGCGGCGTCGTGACTGGCCGCCGACCTCGACCAGGAACCAGGCGATCGCCACGATCCCGATGGTGCGGAAACAGGTGCGCATCACCATCCAGGTCAGCGCATCCCAGTCGCGGGCGGTCTGCGGGCCGCTGAGCAGGTGGCTGACGGTGACGGTGGCCGCAGTCAGCGCCACCGCGACTGCGAGGACGATGCCGAAGGTCCTCGGGCGGACCACCAGGTGGCGCCCGCCGGAGCGGGGAAGGCGCTCGGCGGGATCACCGTGTGCGACGAGCGCGGCGTACTCGGCCTGGTCCGCGTCCAGCGTGGCATCCGCAGCGCGCAGCGCGTGGGTCTTCGCGGCGATCGAGCGGTGCAGCCCCTCGGCGACACCGGCCCGGCGCCCGGGTGGCAGGGCACGGGTCGCTGCGGCGACGTACGTGTCGGTCAACTGGCCCATGCACCCCTCCACATGCTCGGCGATGAGTGGAGGTTACGCCATCGCCGGGTCGGGCCGGCGCGTCTTGCGGACGGAGTCGACGATGCCCCACAGGGCGACCGCGGCGACGACCATGATGATGACCAGGTTGTGGTGCGTCTCGTCGGCCCAGCCCGGATCCAGCTCGGCAAGGAAGGCGGGGTTCACCAACCGATCGGTGGCGGCCAGCCAGATCACGGGAGCCGCGAACGCCACCTCGAGTACGCCATTGCCCAGAGTCAGCGCAGGAGTCCAGCGCCCGGTGCGGAACTTGACCACCTCAAGCGCGGCCATGGCGACCAGGACGGCGATCAGGGCGGGCAGCCAGCCGGACCACAGGCCCGGGTCCAGCATCGGTATGGCGTCGCCCGCCGGGTCATCGAACCAGGAGAGGAAGTGTTGCCCGATCAGGAAGGCGATGGTGGCGCCGAGGAAGGCGATGCCGAGAACGGTCTCCGAGGTCATGAAGTCGGTCTCGCGTGGCGGGTCGGGCAGGTCGTCGGGCGACCAGGAGATGGCAAGGTTGTCGGCGGCCTCGGCGGGTGCGGACTTGCGCTCGACGAGCACCCAGATCAGGGTCACCCAGAAGAACATGTGCACGGCCACGTTGAACGTGGCCCACGTGGCAGCACCGATGATCCCGCCCACCGAGCGGTCGGCGAAGATGCCGACCACGACGGTGACGGCGGCGATCACCGGGAGTACGGCGAAGCCCAGGGTCCGGAGCAGGCGCACGTACGCCGGGAAGACGGCTGGCCCGATCAGGTGCAGCGGCTTGCCGGTGTAGCCAGCAGCCATCCGGACCGGATCGTCGAGCTCGACGATGGCGGCGTACTCCGCGGCCTCGCGGTCCTCGGCCAGACCTGATTCCAAGAGGGAGTCGATGCGGTCGGCGACCGTGGCGCGGAGCTCGTGGGCCAGGTCGGTGCGCTGGTCCTCGGGCAGGGACCGGGTCACGGCGTGCACGTACTTGTCGGTCAGGGTGGCCATGGGTCTACCTCAGCTTCTCGATGGAGATGTGCAGCGTGCGCCATTCGTCCAGCAACGCCTTGAGCAGCGCCTCGCCCTCGGGGCTGACCCGATAGAACTTGCGCGGTCGTGACTCCTCGGTGTTCCACTCGCTGACCAACAGCCCCTGCTTCTCCAGGCGGCGCAGCAGGGGATAGAGGGTGTTGCCGTCGACGCTGAAGCCGGCCTGCTCCAGGGACTCCAGGAGGGCATAGCCGTAGGTCGGTCGGCTCAGGGTGGCCAGTGCGGCCATCACCACGGTGCCGCGTCGCAGCTCCTGGAGGTGGCCGGCAAGAACATCGGAATCAGTCACGAGAAACACGATAGTGTGTGTCGCACACTATCGTCAACTGCACAGTGCTGTGCCCGGTCAGTGCCTGGCGCGGGGACCGAAGGCCGGAGCCGCCTTCTTGAACGCCGCGGTCCGTGCGGCACGGGTGTTGGCGCTGATCAGCAGGAAGAGCTGCTCGGCCCGCTCCCGGGCGAAGGTACGCCGCGTGCTGTCGGTGTAGGAGGCGTTGAAGAGTCGCTTTGCCGCGGCCAGCGCATCGGGGGAGCGAGCGGCCAGCTCGCGGGCCAGGTCGTCCGCGGCGGCGACCGGGTCTGAGGCCACCTCCGTGGCCAGGCCGAGGTCGAGGGCCTCCTTGCCCGAGAGTGTGCGCGCGGTCATGGTGAGCAGCTTCGCGGTGTCGATGCCGACCACTTCGGAGAGCGAACGGACTCCGGACATGTCCGGGATCAGGCCCCAACGTCCCTCGAGCACGGACCACTGGGAGTCCGGGGTGGTGATCCGGAAGTCGGCCGCCAGGGCAATCTGCAGGCCGCCCCCGTAGCAGTGGCCGTGCACCGCGGCGATCACCGGCACGGGCAGCCGTCGCCACGCCCAGCAGGCCTCCTGGAACGTATTTGTGCCCCGCAGCGGGTTTGGCGCGAAGGCGCCGATGATGCCGGTGGGCCTCTTGAGCACCGAGGCGAAGTCGAGGCCGGCGCAGAAGGAATCGCCCTCGCCGGAGATCACCACGGCGCGCAGGGTCCGGTCGCGACGCAGTTCGCGTGCGGTCTCGACCAGTTCGTCGAGGGTCTGCAGGGTCAGCGCGTTGAGCTTTTCCGGGCGGTCCAGGCGGACGTGGGCGATGCCCTCGGAGACGGAGCTGGTGACCAGTGCGGTCGAGGAGTCAGGCATGGGCCCAGCCTAGGACCGTGATTGCCCGGGACGGGCATGATGGTCGACGTGATCCGTGCCCCATCGACGCTGTATCGCTTCGCGGGCCGCTGGCGCATCGACGTTCCGGTGGACCGGCTCCACGAGCGCTTGGTCGACCTGGAGCACTATCCCCAGTGGTGGCCCGAGGTGCGTGCCGTGGCCAAGGTCGGACCGGATGACGCCAGGGTCCTGGTGCGCTCGAGGTTGCCCTACACGCTCGACCTGTACCTGCATGCGGTGCATCGTCTCCCGGACCTGCTGCAGACCAGCATCTCCGGGGACCTGGTCGGATGGGTGCGCTGGCGCCTGGTGCCGGACGGGGCAGGCGCCCTGCTCTCCTTCGAGCAGGAAGTGGAGGTGGGCTCACGCTGGCTGGGCCTCGCGTCGTACGTGGCGCGCCCCCTGCTGGTGTGGAACCACGAACAGATGCTGCGCTCCGCGATCTGCCAGTTGTCTGCCTGACGCCCGGCGCTCATTCCCCGGTGCGGTCGAGCGCGGAGCGGTGGAACGCGGGCAGGGCGAAGGGCCCACCGACGTACGCCGCCTCGTCGGCATCGGCGGGGGCGGGGGCGACCCGGCCAGCGAACTCCTCCGCATCGTCCCTCGGGTGATAGCCGAGTTCCCGCCCGGGCGTCAGGTCCCACCAGGCCCGGGTGTTCGCCGAGATGCCGTAGATCATGGCGAAGCCTGGCGCCGGCGCGGTGAGGGCGGCGTCGACCATGCGCACGCAGTCGTCGTGGGAGAGCCACGTCGACAGGTGGCGGACGCTGGCTGGCTCGGGGAGGAAGGAACCGATACGGCAGGCGATCGCGTCGATGCCGTGCCGGTCGGCGTACAGGCTGAGCAGTGCCTCGGCAGCGACCTTGCCTACGCCATAGAAGGTGTCCGGGCGCGGGCGGGCGTCGATGCCGAGCAGGTGGGTGCGCGGCGTACGTCCCACGGCATGATTGGAGGAGGCATACACGATGCGGTCCACCTGGTGCTCCACCATGGCGTCGAGCAGGGCTGCCGTGGTGATGACGTGGGAGGCCAGGGTGGCGGGCAGGCTGGCCTCGTCCGGGTGCGAGGCCAGGTGTACGACGGCATCGAGGGGTTGGGCGCCGACCGCATCGGCGACCGCGTCGGGATCGACGCAGTCGACCGTGTGCCAGGTCCCGTCGAAGCCGTCAGGGGTGCGGGCCAGGTCAAGCCCCACCACCTCGTGTCCGCGGTCGACGAGCCCCAGGGAGACGACCTGGCCGATGCTGCCGGCCGCGCCGGTGAGGAGGACCTTCATGGCGCCAGCCTGTCAGGTCGGGCAACCGCTCGCGGGGCAGAAAACACCACGACACGCCGTACACACGGCGTGTCGTGGTCCCCGGCCTCGGCCGAGGGGCTGTCTGGGGGGCAGCTGCTCAGCGGCGATAAGTGTCCAGGTTCGCGCCGAGCTCGGCGAAGAGCGCCTGGTTGAGGTTGAAGGCGACCTTCACCTCGTCGACGATGCGGGCCTTCTGGTCCTCGTCGAGGTCGGCGCCGAGGGTGTCCAGCGCGGCGCGGTAGTTGTCCTTGTAGGGCTTCACCTTCTCGATCGCGGTGAAGGCGTAGAAGGCGATGCCCTTGCCGTCGAGCTCGAAGGTGCGGTCCAGGATCCGGCCGATGGCCTGGCCGCCGGAGAGGTCGCCGAGGTAGCGGGTGTAATGGTGGGCGACGAAGAGCGGCGCCCAGTTGGCGGTGGCCTTGATGCGGGCCACGTAGGCGTCCACGGCGGGGGAGTCGACGGTGCGGTCCGCGTCGCCGACCCAGTGGTCGAGGTCGGCGTCGATGGTGGCCAGGCGGACCAGGGCCTCGTCGAGTACGGCGTCCACGGCAGGGTCGCCGGCCAGCTTGCTGCCGACCTCCTCCAGGGCGGCATAGATCGGCCGCAGGCGCAGCAGGTAGTCGGCGTAGCCGAGTTCGTTGAGGCGGCCGTTGAGCAGGTCGTCCATGTAGCCGGACGTCTCTGCGGCGGTGTGCTCGGCCTGGGATCCCTCGCGCATCGCGACGGAGAGTGGCTGGGTGGTGACGGCCTCGTCGAGGATGGTCATGCGTGGCTCCTGGTGTGCCTTGGCGGTGGCTGACAAACTGTCAGGATCATTCTGACAAACTGTCAGGCGAAACGCAAGGCCGCTAGTTAGGTTTACCTAACTCTAAGTCCGGGTGGAGAGGCCGCGCAAGAGGAAATCCTCGACCTGGGTCGGGTCCACCTGCCGGGCGGACAGGCCGGCATGGACCATCGCCATGGCGGCCGCCTCGTCGTCGTACGCGAAGACCCCCGCGGCGAGTCCCTGCTGCAGGATGGAGCGCAGCACGTCCTCGATGGCCACCACGTGCTCACGGATCGCCTGCCGCGACTCGGGCGCGAGCAACCCATAGAGCTTGGGGCCGAGGCCCACGTGGAACTGCTCGCCGGAGTCCAGGTTGTGCCGGATGTAGACGCGCAACGCCTCCGCCGGTCCTGCGGTGTCGGCGAGGACCGCCTCCAGGCGCTCGATGTAGCGCGCGGTCTCGTCCGAGGCGAACGCGACCACGACCGCGTCCTTGTCGGGGAAGTGGTGATAGATCGCGGTGCGTCCGATGCCTGCACCGGCGGCGATCTGGGCCATCGTGATCGCGTCGAAGCTGCGCTCGTTCATCAACGAGGCAAGGGACTGGAAGATGGCGTGATGGACCTGGTTGCGGTGCTCGTCGACGCTGTTCGCGGTGATCTTGGGCATGTCAGATCAGCGGCACGATCCGGCCCAGGAGGTCGCCCATCCGGGTGGCGGCCGCGCGGCCAGCCTCGAGGACCTCTTCATGGTTGAGGGGAGCCGGGCTGATCCCGGCAGCGAGGTTGGTGACCAGGCTGATCCCGAGCACCTCCAGTCCCGCTTCCCGGGCGGCGATCGCCTCCAGGGTGGTGCTCATCCCGACCAGGTCGCCGCCGATGGCGCGGACCATCCGGACCTCGGCCGGTGTCTCGTAGTGGGGGCCGGGGAACTGCACGTAGACGCCCTCGTCCAGTTCCGGCTCCACCTCGCTGCACAGTGCACGCAGGCGCGGGCTGTAGAGATCGGTCAGGTCGACGAAGTTGGCGCCCTCGATCGGGCTGGTCGCAGTCAGGTTGATGTGGTCACTGATCAGGACGGGCGTGCCCGGCTGCCAGGTCTCGCGCAGGCCGCCGCAGCCGTTGGTGAGCACGATCGCCCGGCACCCGGCAGCAGCCGCGGTCCGTACGCCGTGCACCACCGCAGCCACGCCACGTCCCTCGTAGAAGTGGGTCCGGCCGAGGAAGACGAGCAGGTTGCGATTGCCTGCGCGGACCGACCTGACCTTGCCCGAGTGGCCGGCCACGCCGGGCGGAGCGAAGCCGGGCAGGTCGGCAGCGTCGACCTCGCTGGTCACCTCGCCCAGCGCGTCGACGGCAGGTAGCCAGCCCGAACCCAGCACCAGGGCGACGTCATGGTGCTCGACGCCGGTGCGGCGGGCGAGTTCGGTTGCCGCCTCATGGGCGAGTCCGGTGCTGGAGGGTTCAGTGCTCACGACAGCACTCTATCCAGAGCCCGGACGTCTGGCGGAAGCCTCAACGCCGCGGGGTGACGTGCACCCGGCCGTCGCGCTCGAAGACCTCGATCGGCGTCTCGTAGACGTCGGACAGGGTCTCGGCGCGGCACACGTCGCCGACCGTGCCCGCGACGTGGACCTGGCCGTGGTGCATCAGCACCACCTGGTCCGCGAAGGCGGCTGCCGAGTCGATGTCGTGCAGCACGATTCCGATCGCCGCACCACGACGGGCCAAGTCCCGGGCCAGCGAGAGGGTCGCCTCGGCATGCCCGATGTCCATCGCCGAGGTCGGCTCGTCGAGCAGGATCACCGACTCCGTGTCCACCGGGGTGGCCTGGGTGATCACCCGGGCAAGGGCAGCCCGTTGCCGCTCGCCGCCGGACAGTGTGGTGATCTCCCGGTCAGCCATGGCAGTCATCTGGGTCAGTTCAAGCGCCTCGTCGCAGATGTCGCGGTCCGCGGGACTGCTGCCGGACCACGGCGTACGGCCCATCTCGACGACCTCGCGGACCGTGAAGGGGAAGGCGACATGGCTGTCTTGCGGCATCACGGCCCGACGCCGTGCCGCCTGGCGGGCGGGCAGGTGGCGCAGGTCGTCGTCGCCGAGCCGGGCAACGCCGGCGTGGGGCTTGATGCTGCCGGCAGCGACAGCCAGCATGGTCGACTTGCCCGCGCCGTTCGGCCCGATCACGACGGTGACCTTGCCGGCGGGGAACTCCACCGTGACGTCGTCGAGGATCTTGCGTTGCCCGATCCGCACCTCGATGCCGGACAGGGTCATCCCGCCCATCAGCGCAACCCTCCCTGGCCGTGCAGGGTGCGCCTGAGCAGGAGCAGGAAGAGGGGACCACCGACGATGGCGGTGAAGATGCCGATCGGCAGGTCGGAGAAGGCGATCAGGTTGCGTGTCGCGATGTCGGCCGCTGCCAGCAGGACCGCGCCGCCCAGCGCGGAGAGCGGCACCAGGTAGCGGTGCGAGGGGCCGACCATCAACCTGATCGTGTGCGGCACGATCAGGCCGACGAAGGCAATGATGCCGCCGAACGCGACGGCGACGCCGGTGAGCAGGCAGGCGAGCAGGATGGCGACCAGGCGCAAGCGCTCGACGTGGATGCCTGACGCAGATGCCGATGCATCGCCCAGGGAGAGGACATCGATCGGGCGGCGGATCACCATGCAACCGATGAACCCGGCAGTGAAGATCACCAGGGTGATCCCGACCGCTTCCCAGGTGGCATTGGAGAGTGTCCCCAGTTGCCAGAAGATGACCTGTTCGCGCGCCGTGGTGTCGCCCAGGAAGATCAGGAAGCTGGTGCCGGCGGAGGCGATCGCGTTGATCGCGATGCCGGTGAGCACCAGGGTCAGCACGGCGGCCTTGCCCCCGGTGCGGGCGAAGGCCCACACCACGACGGTGACCACGATCGCGCCGAGGAACGCCGCGCCCGGCAGCAACCACGGCGAGGTGACGGCGGCACCCAGCACCAGCACCAGTGTTGCCCCGACCGAGGCGCCGGCGTTGACCCCGATGATGCTCGGCTCGGCGAGGGGGTTGGCGAAGACGCCCTGCATCACGGCGCCTGCCACCGCCAGGGCGGCGCCAGCGAGCAGGCCCAGCGCGATGCGCGGGAAGCGGATGTTCCACAGGACCGCGTCCACCTGGTTGTCGAGCGGGTCGGCCCCGTTGAAGACCACGCGCCGGATCGAGGCGAACACGTCGCCCGGCGCGGTGGCGAACTGGCCCAAGCCGATGGAGAGCATGACCACCCCGAGGACGGCAGCGACCAGGATCAGGGTCACCACGGCGACGCGCACCCGCTTGGGCCCACCCGGTGCCGGTGTGCGTCCCCTGCCCTGGCCGGTCGTGGGCGGAGCAGTGGTGGAGGGGGCTGAGGTCGTCGAGCTCACTTGTCGTCCGTGTAGATGGCCTTGGCCAGGGCGAGGAGACTCGCGGGGGTCCGCGGTCCATAGGCGAGCAACTGGTTGTCTGCGGCACTGATCACGCGACGATTCTGCCCTGCCGTGGTTGCTGACATGCCAGGACGCTTGAGGAAGCCGTCCACGCCGCCGGCCGATTCGATGCCGTGTGACATGGCGAGCACGATCTCCGGGTTCAGACTGACCAATGCCTCGGCGTTCGCAGGCTTGAGGTCCGTGATGCCATTGGCGGCAGCAACATCGGCCAGGCCGAGCGCTTCGAGGACGTCGCTCGCGCCGTAGTCACGACCGAGGATGAAGAAGATCCCGGCCGTGCCGCGCACATAGAGCACCACGGCCTTGGGGGTGCGGGGAGTGGCGGCCCGCATTGCCTCGATCTCGGTGCGGGCTGCGATCATCTCGGCGTCAACGGCGGTGATGAGTTCCGCGGCATGTTCGGAGGCGCCCATGCTCTGGGCGACGAGGTCGATGGTGCCGTCGATGGCCTCGAAGCTGGGCACGAGCTCGAAGCGGACGACAGTGACGCCGGCCGACTCGAGTTGCCGATAGTTGGCCTCGCTGCCGATCGTGGTGTTGGTGAGCACCAGGTCCGGGCGCAGCGAGAGGATCGCCTCGATGCTCAGGTCGTGCCCGCCCGAGGTGATCACGGGCAGGTCGGCCATCAGGGGGTTGAGGTCGGAGTTCGCCCGCCCGACGAGCCGGTCCACCAGGCCGAGCCCGATGATCGTGTCGGTGAGGGTCCCGTAGAGGTCGAGGGCCAGCACCCGGTCGGCGCTGGTGATGGTGACCGCCTTGCCGGTGGCGTCGGTGACCGTCGCGGGGAAGGACGTCTGCGGATCCGTGACCACGGGGGCCATGTCGGGGATCGTGGCCGCCTTTGCGGGCCCGGTCAGTTCCAGTGCGTTCGAGGCATCCGGTGCCGGCGCTGCGGTGGAGGTGTTCTCCTCGGTGCCTTCGAGTCCCGTGCCACGGTCGGTCGTCGCGCAGCCGCCGAGGAGGATCAGGACGGCGGTGATGCCCGCTGCGAGGCGGTGGTGGTTCTTCATCTCAGGTCTCCTGCGGTGGGTGCCGCGCTGGAACGGGTGCCGGGGTGGGGCGCCAACTCATGAGTCGGCACCCCACCCCGAGGGATCAATCAGGTGGTGCGGTGATCAGAGAGTGCTGAACCGACGGCGCACCATCAGCAGCACCGCCATCAGGAGCCCCGCACCGATCAGCTCGAGGCCACCGGCCGACGTACCCTGGCCCAGGGCATGGCCGCCGAGGTTGGCGTTGAGTGCGCCCTCCCCGGTGAACTCCGAACCGTCGGGGTTGACCCGGTTGCCGTCCGCGTCATAGCAGACCTCCTGCGTCGAGGCGGCCTTCGCGCCCGAGAAGGACACGGTCAGGGCGTCCAACGGGTCACCGGCGTTGTAGAAGTTGGAGAACGCGCGGGCACCGGCTGCAGTGAGTGTGGCCGAGGCCTTCGCGCCGCTGCTGGAGGCGTTGGAGAACTTCAGGTCCGCGATGGTGATGTTGTTGCCACCGGTGTTGTTGCCGTCCATGTCCTGCGACACGACGTCGGCGACCATGGTGCCGTTGCCGCCGCCGCTGCTGACCACACGCAGGTTCGACAGCCGGGTTTTCAGTGCTCCCGCGTGGCCGGTGAAGTGGACGGTGCCCGGGAAGCTGACGGTGCCCCGGCCGGACGAGCTCAGCGAACCCGAGCCGGCGCCCCAGGTGAAGGCGTTGCCGCTGCGAGCCGCGCCGTTGGAGACGCTGATGGAACCCTTGGCGACGCCACCTTCCATGTAGGTGACGAACGAGGACTTCACGCCCCAGGTGAGGTGTGGCGTACCGGCGGTGGCAGGGACCGTCTCCATCCGGCAGGTCACGGTCGGGGCCGCGGCGGCGACGGTGAAGTTGAGCGTCGCGGTGCCACTGGCGGCGACGAGTTCGACACGGTGCCTGCCCACCTCGAAGTCGGTCGGCACCTTCCAGGTGAAGACCACGTTGCCGGCCGAGTTGGCCGCCTTCGTGCCGAGGGAGACCGGCTCGGAATGGACGGTGGCGGCCACCTTCTCGCCGGGCTTGAAGCCCGAACCCCGGATGGTCAGGGTGGCGCCGGCCGTGATCTGCGAGGAGCTCACGGTGACCTTGGGTCCCGAGGTGCCAGGTGTGTCTCCGTCCTCGTCCCCATCGCCGTCCTCGGTCCCGAAGAGGGCGTCCTTCTGGGCATCGGTGAGGGTGATCGCGACGGTGGCCAGGTGGGTGTCGGCGGTGAGGTTGCCGTGGGCTGCCCAGACGACGATCTCGTAATCGGCATCCTTGTCGAGCTTGTCGACGGTGGCGATGACGTCCGTGGAGAAGGTGCCGTTGGTGATTGCCATCCGGCCGAAGAGGAAGTTCACCTTGGCGGCCAGCTCGGTGTCGGCGTTGAGCTCTTCGTCGCTGATCGAGGTGTCGCGCAGGGCGACGTAGATGCCCACGGCATCCTTGCCGGAGGAGGCCTTGGGCAGGTCCGAGTAGCCGGTGCCGTCGACCTTGACGGTGAGGCCGTCGGTGGCGTCGGCCCCGGTGACGGTTGCGGTCGTGTCGAGTTCGTCGGTCTCCTCCGCGGAGCCCGGGAAGAGCACGGCGCGTTGTGCGTCGGTGAGGGTGATCGCGACGGTGGCCAGGTGGGTTGCGTCGGTGAGGTTGCCGTGGGCGACCCAGGTGATGACCTCGTAGGACGTGTTCGGGTCGAGCTGGTCGGGGGTCGCGTTGAGGGTTGCGGTGAAGCCGCCGTCGGGGAGGCTACGGATGGCTGCGACGTCGAGGATGGCGCTGCGGTTGCTGATGTCGGCCTGGCTGGCTCCGGCAGGGACCAGTGCGGCGTAGATTCCACCGGCCATGCCCGAGGTGGAGGGGGGCAGGTCGGTGTAGCCGGTGCCGTCGACCTTGACGGTGAGGCCGTCGGCCTCGGAGGCACCGGTCACGGTGGCCGTGGTGGTGAGCTCCTTGGCAGGCGCCGGGAAGAGGGCCTCGACCTGATCGTCGGTTAGCGTGACCGGGACCTCGTCGATGAAGGTGTCCTCGGTGATGTTGCCGTGTGCCGACCAGGTGACGATCTTGTAGGCGACGTCGTCGGAGGAGAGCTTGGCCGCGGCCGCGTTGACGGTGGCCGTGAAGACTCCGTCGGTGATCGTGGAGACGGCGGCGACGGCGAGGTAGGCCCGGTCGTTGAGGTCCTGGAAGGTCCCGTCGGCGGGGATCAGCGCGGCGTAGATGCCACCGGCGCGGTCTGAGGTCGGCGTCGGCAGGTCGAGGTAGCCGGTGCCCTTCACCTCGATGCTCAGCCCGTCTGCCTGGCTCGCGCCGGTCACCCGAGCGGTGGTCTCGAGGTCGGGAGCGGTCGAGCCCGGGAAGAGTGCTTCCTTCTGCTCGTCGGTGAGGTTGACTGGTGCCTCGTCGATGAAGGTGCCCTCGGTGAGGTCGCCGTGGGCGCGCCAGACGACGACCTTGTAGTCCTTGTCCGCGGAGAGCGAGCTGGTGGGGGCGGTGAGGCTCTTGGTGAAGGCGTCGCCGGGCAGGGACATCACCCAGTCGCTGGCCGGGGGAGTGGCCGGCGGATTGATGTCGGCGTACGTCGCGGTGGTGGGCACCAGGGCGACGTAGACGCCCATGGACGGGCCTGCGCTCGTGGATTCGGGCAGGTTGGTGTAGTTGGTGCCGTTGATCTCCACGGTGAGGCCGTCGGCCTCGGAGGCACCGGTCACGGTGGCCGTGGTCTCCCAGCCGCCAGCGGCGTGGGCAGGGGCCATGAGGGCCAGGCCAGCAAGGGTGAGTGCCACGGCCGAGAGGGCGGCAGCAAACCTCCTCCACCAGGCGGGGGATGCGTGCGAATCCACGAGCGTGCTCCTTGATGAATGACGAGACGGGATCCCGAGATGAGTACAACCTAACTTAGGGTATCTTTACCTATGTCGTCGGGGGAAGTTTCCGCACAGTGAGATCGTGAGCACATGAGTCGCAGCCGGATGGAACGGATCGCCACCATCGCCGTCGCGGCGGTAGCGGCGCTGCTGGTCGTGATCGGTGCCTGGCGTCTCCTCGCCCCCGACGACGACGTGACCACGCGGGACCTGAACGGCGATCCGGTGGCGCTCGAGCCGGGGACCGTGCCCACCGATGACCAGCTTGAGCGGATGCGCGCCGTCGATGACGAGGGGGAGCGGTTCCGCGTCCCCGAGGCCGACCTCGACGTCCCGCTCGGTGGGCTCGACGTGGTCGACAACACGATCAACCCGCCCGGCTTCACCTCCGCATACCTGGTCCGCAACCTCGGTGTGCCCCTTGACGAAGCTGCCGAGGGGACGGTCTATGTGGTGATGCACTCCCTGCGTGGGGGGGTGGGCCCGGGCAATCACCTGATCGACGTCGAGTCCCAGTCCTCGCGCCTCGAGCAGGGGGCAGAGATCGTCATCGGCGATCACACCTGGCTGGTGACCGGGGACCTGACGGTGGCGAAGTTCGACCTCGGCGCCCAGGGGCACCTCTTCGATGAGAGTTCGGGGCGTCTCGTGGTGATCACCTGTCAGCAGCGCCCCGATGGCTCCGCGGCCGTGGACAACCTGGTGATCACGGCTCAGTTGGTCGCCTGAGCAGTCGCCGCTCAGACGATCTTGCCGATCCGGGTCCGACTGACCAGCAACCAGCCCAGCGCGAAGGAAGCGACCAGGCCGGTGACCAGCAGGGTCGCCGCTTTGACCTCGGCGATCAGGGGCAGGGGACGGAAGGCCACGGCCAGCCCGATCAGCACCGGTCCCTGGAGGATGAAGGCGGCGAACGAGCTGCGTTGCAGGCGCCGCCAGATCGGGCCCGTGCCGTCCAGATGGCGTTGCGCGAAGCGGAGCAGGAACAAGGACCCGAAGACGACGAGCATGCCCTCATAGAGGGCCAGCAGCGCGGACTCCAGGTGCCAGCCGCCGAGGAAGGGGCCGGCATCGGCATCGAGGTCGTCGACGCCCAGGAGCAAGGCGACCGCGGGACCGGTCACCAGGCAGGCCAAGGTGATCCAGCCGCTGGCACGGCCCAACGGCTCCGGGACGTGTTCGGCAAGGCCTTGGCGCGCTCCTGCCACCCCGATCGCGAACATGCCGGCCAGTTGCGGCCACTGCCATACGTGCAGGTCGAGGACCTGGTGGCCGCGTGCGGAGAAGACCAGGCGGACCACGAAGGTGGTCACGGCGATGGTCAGTGCCCACCGGGTTGTCGCGGCCAGGCTCAGGGGGCGGGGCAGGGAGGTCGGTGCCGGACCCCACCTGTGCCAGGCCAGGTAGCCAAGCGTGAAGATGAGCAGCACCTCGACGAACCAGAGGCCGCCCGAGTCCACGAACCTGTCCCGCCCGGTGAGCAGGAACGCATAGCCGACCCTCTCGCCGGCCGAGCGATAGGCCACCCACATGCAGATCGGCCAGACGGCCAGGGCGAAGACGATGAAGGGGAGCCCGAGGCGCAGCAGCCGATCGGTCGCGAACCGCCGGGATCCCTTCCGCGCTGCCGAGGCCGGGGTGAAGAGGCCCGCGATCAGGAAGAAGGTGCCCATCAGGAAGAGAGCGCTGGGACCGATCACTGCGGCCAGGGCCAGTTCGACCTTCGGGTGCAGGGTGGTCTCCTGCACCTCGTCCCAGGCCCAGCCGCCGACGGCCGAATACCCCAGGACGGCATGGCCGCCGATGATCCACGCAACCAGGAGGGTGCGCACCGCATCGAGCCCCGAGGAGCGGCGCGGGCCGTCGGTGCGGGTCTCGGTGGGCAGGACGGGAGCATTCATGCCGACCGCCCCTCGGGGGCGAGGAAGACGAAGGCACGGAAGGCCCACCACCTGGCCAGATTGCCCAGGCCGAGCCCGATCACGTTGGCGGAGAGATTGTCCGAGAGCGGGTCGTCCAGGCGCAGGAGGTAGCGGCTGATGGCCAAGCAGATCACCGGGATCACCATCGTCGCCGCGCCGATCGAGAAGAACGCCACTGGTCCGCTGACCGCACCACGCACCTGGCGCTCACGGAATGCCCAGGCCCGCAGGCCGGCGTACGCCACCAGGCCACCCAGCAGGTTGGCCAGGATGTAGGCCTCGATCGGTCGCTCGTGCAGGCGTCCCGAGCCGGGCCCCAGCCCGTGCACCAGGTGGTTGAACCCGACCAGGGCGACGATGGTCGCCCCGGCGCCGACGGTGAGGAACTTCAGTACCTCGACCAATGCCGGGCGCCGTGGGAAGAATCGTGTGGACATCTGCAGCTCGTCAGGTCCCCGTGGTCCGACATGGCCGCGCACGCAGGCCCGCGACGTAGTCGTCGGGGGCGCCCGCGGCCTCCGCGGCGTCCGCCAGCACTCCGATGTTGTACGCCGAGGGAAGGCCGCCCTCGAAGGCGTCCAGGACGTAGGCCCAGGCCACCGATTCGCCGAGCAGCGTCGAGACCCGCACCCGGGTCTTGCGGTAGAGACCGGAATCGGCCATCTCCCAGCCGTCCAGGACCGATTCGTCACGTGGGGTCACGTCGTACACGGCGACGAAGACCTGCTCGAACGGGTCCTGCACGATCGTGGTCAGGGCGCCATCCCAGCCGTGCTCCTCCCCGCCGAAGGTGAGGCGCCAGCCGGTCAGCCAGCCGGTGGTCTGCAGGGGGGAGTGGGGACAGCGCTCGCCCATCCGGAGGGGATCGAGGTTGGTCCCGTAGGCGGCGTACAAGGTCACCCGACGAGGTTAGGCCATCGCCACCGGCCGGGCGGAACGCCTCGCCCTCCCGCCGTCGTGTGCGGATGGTTAGTCTGGTCCCGTGACCCACTTCAATGTCCTCGTCCTTGGTGCCGGTCCCGGTGGTTATGTCGCGGGGATCCGCGCGGCCCAACTCGGCCTGTCCGTCGCAGTCGTCGAAGAGAAGTACTGGGGCGGTGTCTGCCTCAACGTCGGCTGCATCCCGTCCAAGGCGCTGCTCAAGAACGCCGAACTCGCGCACACGCTCACCCACGACAAGGCGAAGTTCGGCATCGAGGGTGACGCCACCATGTCCTATGGCCCCACGCACAAGCGGTCCCGCCAGGTCAGCGCCGGCATCGTCAAGGGCGTCCACTTCCTGATGAAGAAGAACAAGATCACCGAGATCAACGGCCGGGGCACCCTGACCGGCGCCAAGAGCATCGACGTGGTCGACGACGAAGGCAGCACCACGTCGTACACGTTCGACAACCTGATCATCGCCACCGGAGCGCACTCCCGGCTGCTGCCCGGCATCGAGACCAGCAAGAACGTGGTCACCTATGAGGAGCAGATCCTCGACGAGGAGCTGCCCGGCTCGATCGTGATTGGTGGCTCCGGCGCGATCGGCGTCGAGTTCGCCTATGTGCTGGCCAACTTCGGCGTGGACGTCACCATCGTCGAGTTCGCCGACCGGATGGTGCCCACCGAGGACGCGGACATCTCCAAGGAGCTGCTCAAGCACTACAAGAAGCTCGGCATCAAGGTGCTGCTCTCCACCAAGGTGGAGGGCGTCGAGGACACCGGCTCGGGCGTGAAGGTCACCGTCAGCCCAGCCGCCGGTGGTGACGCCGAGGTGATCGAGGCCGACCGGATGCTGTCCGCCTTCGGGTTCGCGCCGAACGTCGAGGGATACGGTCTGGACGCCGCTGGCGTCGAGCTCACCGACCGGGGCGCGATCGCCGTCGACGGTCGCGGGCGCACCAACGTCGAGGGCATCTATGCGATCGGCGACGTGACCGCGAAGTTCATGCTCGCCCACGCCGCAGAGGCGATGGGCATCGTCGCTGCCGAGACGATCGCCGGGGCCGAGACCCAGGAGATCGACTTCGACATGATCCCGCGGGCCACCTACTGCCAGCCGCAGATCGGCTCCTTCGGCTATTCCGAGGCCCAGGCGAAGGAGAAGGGGTACGACGTCAAGACGGCGACCTTCCCCTTCTCGGCCAACGGCAAGGCCCAGGGCCTCGGCGAGGCGGTCGGCTTCGTCAAGGTGGTCGCCGACGCCGAGCACAACGAGTTCCTTGGTGCGCACATGATCGGCCCCGACGTCACCGAGCAACTGCCGGTGCTGACCCTGGCCCAGCAGTGGGACCTCACCGCCGACGAGGTCGCCCGCAACGTCTTCGCCCACCCGACCCTCTCGGAGGCGGTCAAGGAAGCAGTGCACGGCATCACCGGCCACATGATCAACTTCTGAGGTCGCGGCGGTGACCACGGACCACGTCGTCGTCATCGGAGGCGGCCCGGGCGGCTATGAGGCAGCCCTGGTCGCCGCCCAGCTCGGTGCCGCGGTCACCGTGGTCGACAGTGACGGCCTCGGTGGCTCCGCCGTGCTCACCGACTGTGTCCCCAGCAAGACCCTGATCGCCACGGCCGAGGTGATGACCGAGGTCGCCGGCGCGAGCGAGCTCGGCGTCGCCCTCACCAGCAGTGGCGGTGACCCGGCGACCAGCCTGCGGGTCGACCTGGCCCGGGTCAACGACCGGGTACGCCGCCTCGCGGCCGAGCAGTCCGCCGACATCGCCCGGCGCCTGGAGCGGGACGGGGTCCGGGTGATCCGGGGACGCGGCCGGTTGGTCGCGCCGGACCGGATCGAGGTCACCGATGCCGACGGGGCACGCCAGGTCCTCGAGGCGGACGCCGTACTACTCGCCACCGGTGCGTCACCCCGGACCCTGCCCACGGCGCAACCGGACGGGGAACGGATCCTCACCTGGGAGCAGGTCTATGACTTGTCCGAGGCCCCCGAGCACCTGATCGTGGTCGGCTCCGGCGTCACCGGCGCCGAATTCGCCTCCGCCTACCTGGCGCTCGGCATCGAGGTCACCTTGGTCTCCTCGCGCGACCGGGTGTTGCCCGGGGAGGACGCCGACGCCTCCGCCGTCCTGGAGGACGTCGCGGTGCGCAAGGGGATGAACGTGCTGTCGCGGTCCCGGATGGAGTCCGTGGTCCGCGATGGCGACACGGTCACGGTCACCCTGACCGATGGCCGCACCGTGACCGGGTCGCACTGCATCCTGGCCCTCGGCTCCGTGCCGAACACCTCGGACCTGGGGCTGGAGGAGGCCGGTGTCGAGGTGGACGAGGGCGGCTTCATCGCCGTGGACAAGGTCTCGCGGACCTCTGCCCGTGGGGTGTACGCCGCGGGTGACTGCACCGGCGTACTCATGCTTGCCTCGGTGGCCGGGATGCAGGGCCGGATCGCGATGTGGCACTTCCTCGGCGATGCGGTCACCCCGCTGGACCTGAAGAAGGTCTCCTCCAACGTCTTCACCGCGCCCGAGATCGCCACGGTCGGCTGGTCGCAGCAGGCGGTCGACGCCGGGGAGATCGAGGCCGAGAGCGTGCTCCTGCCGCTGGCTGGCAATCCCCGGGCGAAGATGCAGGGCGTCAGTGATGGCTTCGTGAAGCTCTTCTGCCGCCCGAGCACCGGGATCGTCGTTGGCGGAGTCGTGGTCGGCCCTCGCGCCTCGGAGCTGATCCATCCCGTGGCGATCGCCGTCGGCGAGTCGCTCTCGGTCGACCAGCTCGCCCAGGTCTTCACCGTCTATCCCTCCGTCTCCGGCTCGGTCGCCGAAGCGGCGCGGAGATTGCACCGCGTCTGATCCTGCTACGCTCCGCAACCTTTGCGGCGCCGCTGCACTGATCTCGATGCACTTGTGCGGTGGTGTTGACGAAGGAGCGTGTCGCACCACTACTCAAGCGACGATGACCCCGCGTTACAAGGGGAGTTGGTGGGGTCGGGGGAGGGGGACCGGGGCCCGCGGATCGCGCGCCAGGTAGCGTCCAGCACCCCGGCCATGTCCAGGTCCGGATCGAGCAACCACTGCACCTGGAGCCCGTCGGCCAGCGCGAGCAGCGCAGCGGCGGTGGCCGCGGGATCGACGTACGCCGGGAGTTCGCCCTGCTCACGCAGGTCCTCGAGGAGGCCCCCCAACAGACCCCGCGCCTCGGCGTACCGCTCGGTGAAGAAGCCGTGTGCGGCGTGGTCCGGGTCAGTGGCCTCGGCAGAGAGGCGCGTGTAGAGCTCGACCAGTCCCGGGACCCGGGCGTTGTCGGCGACCGTGCGCAGGAAGAACCCGACCAGGTCCTCACCCGGTCGCAGCCCGGTCGCGGTCACCTCGTCCCGGCGGCGCACCAGCTCGGTGAACAGTTCCTCCTTGCAGCCGAAGTGGTGGAGTAGACCGGGTTGGCTCAAGCCGCTGGCCTCGGCCAGGTCGGCCACCGAGGTCCGACCGAAACCGCGCTCGGCGATCACGGAGAGCGCTGCGTCGAGGATCTGCTCGCGCCGGGCTATGCCTTTGGCGTACGGGCCGCGGCGAGCCATCGGGACCCCCTCGGAGACGAACCTTGTCAGGAGTGCGTGACCTGTGTCACCCTCAATCCCGAACGATACTCGGTTTTCAAGGCGGGAGTCCATGGCCACACCACAGCTGGTCGACGGCTCGACCGAGGGCCCGGTGGAGATCACCGGACCCCTGCGCCGGCTGATGTTCTGGACCACCCCGGCCAACATCGCCATGTTCGCGGTCTGGGGCGCGGTGCTGGCCGTGCTGTTGCCGATCCAGGTGGAGGCGTTCGACCCGGACCGCAAGGAGATCAACCTCGCGATCGTCACCTCCATCGGTGCCGTCTTCGCGATGCTCGCGCAACCGGTCGCCGGCGCCATCTCGGACCGGACCCGCTCGCGCTTCGGCCTCCGTACGCCGTGGATCGGCGGCGCCGCCGTGCTGGGGTTCTTCGCCTTCGTCGGCCTGGCCCTGGCCGACACCCTGGTCTGGGCCACGGTTGCCTGGTGCGCGGTCCAGACGGTCTACAACTTCGCCCAGGGGCCACTCAGCGCGATCCTGCCGGACCGGGTGCCGCGCGCCGTCCGCGGCCGCTTCGCCGCGCTGATCGGACTGGGCATGATGGTCGGCACGGTGCTCGGCCAGGGCTCGGCCACCCTCTTCGCGGACTCCGTGGGCCTGGGCTATGTCGTGCTGGCCGCACTGGTGGCCGTGGTCCTGGTCGCCTTCGTGGTGGCCAACCCGGAGCCGTCGACCGCTGCCGCGCCGGGGGCGCCGTTCGTGGTGGTCGACTTCCTGCGCACCTTCTGGGTCAACCCGCGGCGCCACCCGGACTTCGGCTGGGCGTTCCTCAGCCGGCTCTGCCTCTACACCGGGTTCAACATCGTGATGACCTACCAGCTCTACCTGCTCCAGGACTACATCGGCCTGACCCGCTCCGAGGCGGTCGGCCTGGTCCCCGTGGTCGGGCTGGTCAGCGTCGCCGGGATCCTGATCGGCACGCTGACCACCGGACCCGCCTCGGACCGGATCGGGCGGCGCAAGGCCTTCGTCGTTGCCGGTGCGTTCGTGGTGGCCGTCGCGATGGTGATCCCCTGGTTGTGGGCCACCGTCGGCGGCATCATCGGCTTCGGCTTCGTGGTCGGCCTCGGCTACGGCGTCTTCCAGGCCGTGGACACCGCCCTGATGAGTGAGGTGTTGCCCTCCTCGGACTCGTTCGCCAAGGACCTGGGCGTGGTCAACATCGCCCAGGTGCTGCCCCAGACGATCGCCCCGGCCGTGGCCGGCGCCGTGGTCGTCGGCTTCAGCTATGCCGCGCTCTTCCCGGTCGCGATCGCCTTCGCGCTGGCCGGCGGGATCACGGTGCTGCCCATCCGTTCCGTCCGCTGATCCCCGTCCAGATGAACCCGACCCAGGAGTGCCGTCGTGTCCCGTCCCACCCCGTCCGCCGCCGAAGTGGTGGCCTCGCTCAGCCTTGCCGAGAAGGCTTCCCTGCTCTCCGGGGCCGATTTCTGGAACACCCAGGGCATCGAGCGCGACGGGGAGCCGCAGGTGTCCTCGATCCTGCTCACCGACGGCCCGCACGGGCTGCGCAAGCAGACCGGTGGCGTCGACCACCTCGGGCTCGGTGACTCGGTCCCGGCCACCTGCTTCCCGCCTGCGGTGGCGATGGGCTCCTCCTTCGACGCGGACCTGGTCGCCCGGGTGGCCACCGCCATTGCCGCGGAGGCCCACCAGGAGGGCGTGGCCGTCGTCCTCGGCCCGGGGATCAACCTGAAGCGCTCACCCCTGTGCGGGCGCAACTTCGAGTACTTCTCCGAGGATCCGCTGCTCTCTGGCCTGCTCGGCACGGCGTACGTCGAGGCGCTGCAGGCAGCCGGGGTCGGCGCCTCGCTGAAGCACTTCGCGGTCAACAACCAGGAGCACGAACGGCTCCGGGTCTCGGCCGAGGTCGACGAGCGGACGCTGCGCGAGCTCTACCTGCGCTCCTTCGAACGCGTCGTACGGCGGGCGAAGCCGTGGACGGTGATGTGCTCCTACAACCGGATCAACGGAGTGCACGCCTCCCAGGACCCGTGGTTGCTGACCGAGGTGCTGCGCGGGGAGTGGGGCTTCGACGGACTGGTCGTCTCGGACTGGGGTGCCGTGGTGGATCGGGTTGCCGGTGTCGCGGCCGGACTCGATCTGGAGATGCCGGCCTGTGGCGGCATCACCGATGCCGAGGTGGTGGCCGCGGTGGAGCAAGGGCGCCTGGACGAGCAGTTCGTGGACCGGGCCGCCGAGCGGGTGGTGGCCCTGGTACAGCGCGCCGCTGCCGCGCGCGATGCCTCCCCGGCAACGTCTGAGGACTGGGTCGAGCGCCACCACGCGCTGGCCCGCGAGGCCGCGGCACGCTGCGTCGTACTGCTCCGCAACGAGCCCGCCGACGGTGCACCGCTGCTGCCGCTGCAGCCCGGTGCACGGGTCGCGGTGATCGGCGACATGGCGGTCGATCCGCGCTACCAGGGAGCCGGGAGTTCGCGGATCAATCCCACTCGGATCGACAACGCCCGCGACGCCCTGGTCGCCGCGCTGGGATCGGAGCAGGTCACCTCCGCTGGCAACGACCGGGTCGGGGCAGCCCGGGTGGCGGCTGCGGCAGACGTGGCCGTGGTCTTCCTCGGACTGCCACCCGAGGCAGAGTCCGAGGGGTTCGACCGCAGCCACATCGACCTGCCGCCCGAGCACCTGGCGCTGCTCGATGCCGTGCTCGACGTCCAGCCGCGCACCGTGGTGGTGCTCTCCAACGGTGGGGTGGTGGCACTGCCGTTCGCCGAGCGGGTCCCGGCCATCGTCGAGGGATGGGTGCTCGGCCAGGCCGGTGGCTCCGCGCTGGCCGACGTGCTCACCGGCGCGGTGAACCCCTCGGGCAGGCTGGCCGAGACGATCCCGCTCCGGCTGGCCGACACCCCCGCCTTCCTGGACTTCGGCGGCGAGCGCCTGAGGGTGCGCCACGGCGAGGGCGTCTTCGTCGGCTACCGCTGGTACGACGCCCGCGACATGCCGGTCCGCTACCCGTTCGGCCACGGCCTCTCCTACACCACCTTCGACTACGCCGGCCTGCGGATCGACGTCGAGGGCGACGAGGTAGTGGTCCGCGCCGAGGTGACCAACACCGGGCCCGTCGATGGTCGCGAGGTGGTCCAGGCCTATGTCGGCCTCGCCGACTCACACCTGGCCCGGCCACCACGCGAGTTCGCCGGCGTCGCCGTGGTCGAGGTGCCGGCGGGAGGCACGGTGCCGGTCGAGATCCGGATCGCCCGCGACGACCTGGCCCGGTGGTTCGCCGGGCTGGGCTGGCGCATCGAGGCGGGGGAGTACGACGTCCACCTGGGCGCCTCGAGCCGTGACCTGCGCCTGCACGGCTCCATGGCGATCCAGGCCGAGCCGATCGCCGAGCCACTCCACCTGGAGTCCACCGTGGCCGAGGTGCTCGCCAATCCGGTGGCCGGTCCGCTGGTCGCGGCAGGTCTGGCGGAGTTCGAGGGTGCCAGTGGCGAGGTCGAGGACGTGGAGGGGATGGCGCAGATGATGCTCCAGTTCCCGATCGGGCGGGTGGTGAAGATGTCCGGCGGCATGGTCGCTGCCGAGGACGTGATGGCCCTGCTGGAGGCAGCGAACGCCGAGACCGGTCCCTGAGCCGGGTCGGGTCAGGAATCCCCGGGCCGGGCCGCTGGCTGGTGTCGGGACGGCCGCGACGGTGCGGCCAGCACGGCGGCTTCCCACAGGCCGTCCATCATCGAGGCGAGCAGGAAGCCGGGGAAGGCCCGGTTCGCGGCGTACGTGCCGTAATAGCCGTCGACGTAGTTGCGGTACGTCGGGCCGCCGGCATACCAGGGCACCATCCGGTTGCCTCGGCGGACCTGGAGGGTGTCCGGTTCGGCGCCGGCGGTGAGCCGTTCGGCATCGGCGGGGCAGGCCGGAACCGGCACCCGCCGGCCTTCCCGGTTTGCCCAGGTGACCGTCGTCGACGACGGTCCGTGCATCGGGTTGAAGAAGCAGGGGGACCGACGCTCAGGTGGCTCCTGGTCGCCCATCCGGCAGACCACGCTGGTCATGGCGAAGCGGCCGTCCTCGAGCGCCCGGGCGACTTCGGCGAAATCCTCCGAGGCGGTGGTGTTCCCGAGCAGGTCGCTGGCGCGGCGGGAAGCGTCCAGGGCCTGCTGGTAGTCCTGCTGCGTCGGGGTGTCCAGCTCGGTGGAAAGGGTCTCGATGTGGAGCCGGTCCAGTTCCTCGGTGAACCGGGTGACGTCCGCCTCCACCACCCGGCGTTCTTGGGCGAATTCGGCGGCGCGCCGGTTGCGCTGGACCACGCGGCTGTTGACCAGGTGGACCGCGAGGGAGACGAGGACCACCAGGGCGATCAGGTTGAGGAAACCGAGCATGGGGCAGACGCTAGCAAGTCCGGTTCGCAATTACATCGTTGTAGTTTCAACCGATCCATTTACCCCGGTGCCGTGGCGTGATGGAATCAATTCACACCAGTCACATCCGCCACAGAAACACCTGGGATTCACATGCGTCGCACTTCCCTTGCCCTCGGCACGGCCTTCAGCGCCCTCCTCCTCGGCATCACCGGCGCCCTCACCGCTGCTTCCGGGGCCCCGGTGGCAGGGGTCGTCGGACTGGCAGCGAGCGCGGTCGCGGCGGACGTCACGGTGAACAAGACCTACAACATGCCCGCCACCGGCGCCGTGACCCTGAACGGTCACGGCTTCGGGCACGGCCACGGCATGTCCCAGTACGGCGCCGAGGGAGCAGCACGGCAGGGGAGGACCTGGCAGCAGATCCTCGCCTTCTACTACCCCGGGACCACCCTCTCCACGGCCACCGGATCGATCCGGGTCTGGCTGACTGCCGACACCGACCGCTTCGTCGAGGTGGCACCGCGCAGCGGATTGAAGGTCAACAACATCGACACCGGGGTGACCCTGACCCTCCCGACCAACATCGGGGCGAAGCGCTGGCGGCTCTCATCGGCCAGCAACGGCGTGAGCCGGATCGAGTTCCTGAACAGCAGCAACCACTGGCAGGTGTGGCGCAACAGCCCCGGGACCAATGAGTTCACCGCGGCCAACTCGATGGAGCTCTACATCGGGGGCAAGCCGGTCCGCTATCGCGGGGCGCTGCGCTCCGCGATCACCAACCCGGGAACCACGGCACGGCGTACGGTCAATGTCCTGCCCCTTGACCACTACCTGCAGGGCGTGGTGGCCAGCGAGATGCCAGCGACCTGGCACGCAAACGCGGTCCGCTCGCAGGCAGTCGCGGCACGTACCTACGCAGCCCGTCAGCGCCAATCCCCGCTCACGGCGCACTACGACATCTGCGACACCACCTCGTGCCAGGTGTACGGGGGCGTCGCGAAAGAACACGCCAACACCACTGCAGCGATCCGGGCCACCGCCGGTCAGGTCCTGACCCACGACGGCAAGCCCGCCTTCACCCAGTACAGCTCCAGCAACGGTGGCTGGACCTCAGCGAGCCCGAATGTCCCCTACATGCCCGCCAAGTCGGATCCCTATGACGGGTGGAGCGGCAACCCGAACCACGACTGGAGCATCCAGCTGGACGTGTCGCGCATCGAGAAGGCCTGGCCGGCGCTGGGCGATCTCAAGGCGATCCAGATCAAGACCCGCGACGGCAACGGCGAATGGGACGGGCGCGTCATGACGATGACGTTGCAGGGCTCCAAGGGCAACGTGAACGTCACCGGCAACACCTTCCGGATGACCCTGGGCCTGAAGTCGACCTGGTTCACCTTCGAACTCGCCAGCACGGGCTGCTGAACGGACCAGGCAGCGTCAGATCTCGAGCAGCAAGTCCCCGCCCTGGACTGAGCTCCCCGCGACCACTGCCACTCGGCGGACCGTGCCAGCGCACGGCGCGGTGACGGCGGCCTCCATCTTCATCGCCTCGATGCTGGCCAGCACGTCCCCGGCCAGCACGCGGTCACCGACCGTGACCAGCGGGGTCACCACGCCCAGGAACGGGGCGGTGACTGGTGTGGAGTGGCCCATCAGCGTCCACCTTGCAGTCGGCGGACCAGATCGGTCTCCAGCGCGCCATAGCCGGTCGAGGCCCACGGTTCGGCCGAGCTCTCGAAGTAGTGGACCGGCTTGCCGTCCTCCAGTACGTCGAGGACCTCGGGGGTGCTTCCCCGCTCGAGCGCCTTCTGGCAGGCGCGGCACAGCGGTGCGGTGATCGTGGCTGATCCCGAGGTGACCGCGTGGTTGCCGCTCGCGGCGCCGTGCAGCGGGTTGAGGAAGCAGGGCTTGGAGGGGACGTGCGGCTTGCCCGACCGAGCTGCGGCGAGTGCGTCGTGGCCCCGCCCGGCGAGCACGATCACCCCGACCACGTCGAGGATGCCGGGGTCTGCGGAGAGGATCTTGTCGGCCGCCTCGTAGTGGTCCAGTGCGGACTGCCAGGCGCTCCGGTCGTCGCCCTCGGCGATCTCCTCCGCATCGATCGCCTCGCCCAGGGCGAGCAGGTCCGCGCGGGCGCGCTGCTGCAGGGAGCGATCGCGCGCATCGCGGATCCGGTCCACGGCCGAGGCCGGCAGCACGAAGGCCCCCTGCTGCACCGTGCGTCGGGCGAATGCCTTGCGGACCAGCACCCAGAGCACGACCAGGAGCAGCAGTCCGCCCCCGACCGTGACCACCGGACTGAGGCCGGAATCCTCCGCCTCCCGCTCCGCTCGCATCTCCGCAGACCGGGCACTGACCTGGGCTGACCACTCCTCGTAGCGCTCCGCCAGGGTCCCCTCGGCCAGGATCCCGGTCAGGTCCACGAGCGTGGCCCCCACGTCCGACGTGTCGTTGTCCACGATCCAAGCGAGCCGCTCGGTCCGGTCACCAGTCGGGACGTCGTACTCACGATGGGTGAGCCGGAAGTGTTCATCGAAGACGTGCGAGGCGACGAAGTAGTGTCCCTCATCGCCGTACGCATCGTGGAGTCGGGTGACCAGTTCCTCGGGAGAGCCAGCCCAGACGTCCTTGGGCTCCAGGGTCACCGCGATCACGTGGACCGGTGCATCCACCTCGGCCAGGTTCGCCTCGATCTGCGCGATCTCCTCGTCGGAGACATGCTTGCGCATTCCCTCGTCGACGTAGAGACCGGTCTCGGTCAACGCCTGGTGGATGGCCTCGAGTTCATCCTCCATCGCGGATCCTCCTGACCTGGCGAGCAGCAACACTGGTGCCCCAGGCGGCCACCCCGGCCGCGGGCAGGCCGATCACGATGCCGAGGAAGACTCCCCAGCCCAGCCCGCCGTCGGGCTTCCGGTCCCACGGCTCGGATCCGTTTTCCTCCAGCTCTGCCAGCATGGCGAGCACGTGGGTGGTCACGTCCCCGGTGAACGACGGCGTGTCCAGGTCCTCGCGCAGTCCGTGGCCCCAGACCAGCCCGGAGTCCGGGCCCTGCCAAATGATGTAGATCGCCCGCTCCTCGCGCTCCCAGCCCAGGGTGCTCGCGGTGAGGTGCAGGGAGGGCAGCCCGGCGTCATAGCTGAACTGGCCGACGATGACGTACGTCGGCCAGGTGGCCTTGGCGGCTGCCTCCTCCAGTTGTGCCTGTTGCTCCTCGGAGACCATCGATCGTCCGTCGTCGAGCACGTGCACGTGACGGGTCTCGAAGGCGTCGATCACCTCGTGCATCCGGTCGCTGTCGGGAAGCGCCGGGGGATGGGGAGGACCGACCGGGCTGGCCAGGGCGTGGCCGACCCAGACCGCCAGTGCCGTCGGAAGCGCAGCGAGCAGCAGCGTGACGCCGAAGACCTGCCAGGCCCTCATCGTCGACCACCGTTCCGGCGTTGGGCCGCCACCTGGTCGGCGAAGTCATCGGCGAGTGCGCCGTATCCGGTGCGCGACCAGACCGAGGCCTGCTTCCAGTACGACGTGCCGGCACCGCGCTGGCCGCGGGGCACCAGGAGTCCTTCCGGCTCCTTGCCCTCCGAGACCTGGCCGGCGCACCGGGAACAGGCCGGCACGGTGAGGTTGGCAATCATTGCCTTCGTGTTCGCCCGGCCATGCCGGGGGTCGAAGAAGCACGGCCGCCAGTCGGTGCGACCGGCGAGGTGCCTGGTGGCAGTCGTGGCCAGCATGTCTGCCCCGATCACTTCGAGCAGGTCATCGCTGTCGCCCAGCTCCTCGGCCAGGTCGCGAGAGAGCGTGGCCCGGGCGAGCAGTTCGGTCTCGGCATCCGCCGCAGTGCGCAGGGCCTTGGAGAGGCGGCGCGTGGCGGTCCGGGCCTCGGACTGTGCCTCCTGGAGCGCCGTTGCCTCTGCTTGCCGTGCGTCGGTGCGGGCCGCGTCGCGGCGACGGGCGGGGCCAAGGCCGGGGACGATCCGGTCGGCCACGGGACGCAGCAGCACCATGGCGACGGCCCAGACGACCAGGCCAGCGATGATCGGGGTCGCGCTCAGCGGCCACGGGTCCGGGGGCTGCCAGAGGAAGTCGACGTCCCGGTCCTGGCGGACCAGGGCCATCCCGGGTTCCTGGCGGAGTGCGGCGTGGTCGCCCGGGCCGATCGTGTCCGGTGCGGCGGCCCGGACCAGCAGTGCTGCCTCGCCGGTCGGGGCCAGGCCGGAGTGCCGGTCGGCCTCCATCGCCTCGTTCTTGGCCCGGGAGGCCTCCATCTTGACGTCGAGGGCCTCCAGTTCGACGTCATAGGTGACCACGGTGGGCAGGCCGCCGGCGGAGACGACGTACACGCCGGGTTCATCCAGCCGGGCGTGCAGCAGGCGCGCCAGTTCGTCGCTGGCGCCCGACTCGGGCAGGTCCTTGAGGTCACCCGTGAGCGCGACGTACACCGTGAAGTCGAGGTCCTCGGTGTGCTCGCGGAGCCACGCGATGACCTCGTCGGTGTGGCCGTTGCCGGCGATCTGCTGGACCAGGATCGGGTCCTGCTCCAGCGCAGCGACGACTTCATCGACGGTGTCGATGTACCCGTCGTCGGGCATGGCTCAGTCCTTGAGTTCGCAGATCACGGCACCCTGGTTGACCGTGCCGCCGACCTCGGCGTCGAGACCGGTGACCGTGCCCGCCTTGTGTGCCTTGATCGGCTGCTCCATCTTCATCGCCTCGAGCACGACGATCACGTCGCCCTCGGCAACGCTCGCGCCCTCCTCGACGGCGACCTTGACGATGGTGCCCTGCATCGGGGAGGTGACAGCGTCACCGGAAGCAGCGGCACCGGACTTCTTGGCAGCCCGCTTCGGCTTCTTCGCGCCCGCGCCGCCGCCGGCGACGGCCAGGCCGCCCAGGCCACCGGGAAGCACGACCTCGAGTCGCCGGCCGCCGACCTCGACGGTGACCTTCTGCCGCTCGCCCTGCTCCTCGGCCTCGCCGGCCTCGCCAGCGAACGGCTCGATGTCGTTGACGAACTCGTTCTCGATCCAGGTGGTGTAGACGTCGAACGATCCCTCGCCCGATGCGTTGGAGGCACCGACGTACGCCGGCTCGTCGAGGACCTTGGTGAAGAACGGGATGATCGTCGGCATGCCGTCGACCCGGAACTCGGCCAGTGCGCGCTTGGAGCGGGCGATCGCCTGGGTCCGGTCGACGCCCTTGACGATCAGCTTCGCGACCAGGGAGTCGAAGGCGCCGGGGACGGTCTCGCCCTTCTCGTAGCCGGAGTCGAGGCGGATGCCCGGGCCGCTCGGGGGTGCCCACTCGGTCAGGGTGCCCGGTGCCGGCATGAAGTTGCGGCCTGCGTCCTCGGCGTTGATCCGGAACTCGATGGCGTGGCCGATGATCTCCGGGTCGTCGTAGCCGAGCTCCTCGCCCGCGGCGATCCGGAACATCTCCTGGACCAGGTCGATGCCGGTGACCTCCTCGGAGACGCAGTGCTCGACCTGGAGCCGGGTGTTGACCTCGAGGAAGGAGATGGTGCCGTCGGCGGCGACCAGGAACTCGCACGTGCCGGCGCCGACGTAGCCAGCCTCGCGCAGGATCGCCTTGGACGACTCGTAGAGGCGCTCGACCTGCTCGTCGGTCAGGAACGGCGCGGGGGCCTCCTCGACCACCTTCTGGTGGCGGCGCTGCAGCGAGCAGTCGCGGGTGGAGACCACGACCACGTTGCCGTGCTGGTCGGCCAGGCACTGGGTCTCGACGTGGCGGGGGCGGTCCAAGAACTTCTCCACCAGGCACTCACCGCGACCGAACGCACCGACCGCCTCACGGGTCGCCGACTCGAAGAGCTCGGGGATCTCCTCCATGGTGCGGGCCACCTTGAGGCCGCGGCCACCGCCGCCGTAGACGGCCTTGATCGCGACCGGCAGGCCGAACTCCTCGGCCAGGGCGACGACCTCGTCGGCGTCCTTGACCGGGTCCTTGGTGCCGGGGGCCAGTGGTGCGTTGGCGCGCTCGGCGATGTGCTTCGCCTTGGCCTTGTCGCCCAGGGCGTCGATCGCCTCGGGGGAGGGGCCGATCCAGATCAGCCCGGCGTCGAGCACGGCCTGGGCGAACTCGGCGTTCTCGGCCAGGAAGCCATAGCCGGGGTGGACAGAGTCGGCACCGGAGGCCTTCGCGACGTCGATGATCTTGGTGATGTCGAGGTAGGTGTCGGCGGGGGTGGCGCCGCCCAGTGAGTGCGCCTCGTCGGCGAGGCGGACGAAGAGGGCGTCCCGGTCGGCGTCGGCGTACACGGCGACCGACCCGATGCCGGCGTCCTTGCATGCGCGGATCACGCGGACCGCGATCTCGCCGCGGTTGGCGATGAGGACCTTCTGCAAGGGCTTGATCTCGGGCACGAACACTCCTCGGCTGCTGCGATGGGGACGGCGCGCGCGGCGCGCGCCACCCACGGAGTCTAGGGGCAGCCCCGGACCCGGCGTTGACCGGTTCCGGTCCATGGATCCTTACTGGACGGTAATCGAAGGTGCCTCACGCATCGGGTCGCCCGATGGCGGCTCAGAGCACCCAGTGCCAGAACCGCGACCCGCCCCCGGGGCGCCCGGGCGGCCCGAGCACGGTGGCGACCAGGACCAGGGCGAGTTCGTCGCGGTGGTCGTGTGCGTTGCCGGCGAAGCGGATCCGGTAGGTGGGACCGGCGTCGGCGGCGAAGGAGCGCATCGCGACGCCCGTACGCCGCAGGGTGGCCAGGGCGGTGTCCTCGCGCCGGACCGTGGTCCGCCGACGACTCTCGTGGCGGACCTCGTAGGACCGGTCGGTGAAGTGGATGCTCCCGGTGCGGAAGCGACGCCGCATGCCCTTCTCCCGGCCGTTGTCGATGACCGCAGTGGTGCCGTCGGCCAGGATGGCCAGGATCGGCTCGCCGCCCTGGCGCAACACGCCCCGCCCGGAGCGCCAGGCGGCGGTGTCGACTCCCTCGTCGACGGCGGAGACCAGGTCCCCGAGGAGGCCGGGGGCCGGTCTCCGGGTGGCGGCATCGGGATGGGGCTGCAGGCGCGCCTGCTCGAATCCGCTGGGATCGTGCAGGACGAGGGTGAGGGTGTCCGACTCGAAGGTGGCCCGCCAGGGCAGGGGCTCGGTCCAGGACATGGCCCCCACACTAGGGGTCGCTCAGGCCGGGATCGGGCCGACTCCGTGTCGGGAGGCTCCCTCCTCGCCGAAGATCCGCCGGCACTCGCGGGCAATGGAGGTGTTGCCGCGACGCACGGTCAGCCCGTCCGTACCCGGGATCCGGCCCAGCACCTGGCTCAGCGGCAGGTTGACCGCGCAGCGCCACAGGGTGAACCAGGGTGGCCGGGCGGGCAGCCCGAGGTCGCGCATCGCGCCGGGGCCCAGGAGTCCGGTGGCGATGCTCAGGGTCCGTTCCCGCTCGAACCACTTGGCGGCCGGGCTGCCCGGTCCGGTGTCGACGGCGTCGATCAGGGACCGGGCCAGGAGCCGGGTGTTCTGGTCCGGCCCCGGGTCGCCGGCCAGGAACTGGTAGAGCAGGCGGCGCCCGATCCGCTCGGTGCGCGGCAGCCACTGCTCGTCCACGCCCATCAGCCAGCCGACGTAGGACCACAGGTGCATGATCGCCTCGCTGTCGCGGCGGCTGACCCGCAGGCCGAAGAGCCGGGCATGCAACAGGAAGCTGGTGCTGAAGACACCCAGGGTGCTGGCCTGGTCGTACTGGTTGATCGGGACGCCGCGCAGGTCCCAGTCCCAGGTGGGGTCCTGCTCGAGTTGGTCGTTGACGAAGGCGTGCATGATCCGCACGTGGACCGACAGGCGCCATCCTTCCGCGCCTGGCGCCAGGCCGCCCGGGGCAGTCACGGCGATCCACCAGGCGGTGGTCTCGTTGAGCCGGCGCTGTCCCTCTTCGCCGGTCAACCTGCCGGTGCGCACCAGCGGTTCGAGCGCAGCGGCCGTGCGATAGCCGCCGAGCAGCGAGCCGAGGCCGAGCACGCGCAGCCCGTCGACGCCGAGGCGCCGGCAGGCGCGGGCGCCGCGCTCGAGCAGGTCGTCGCGGACCCAGGCGGGGCGCGGTGCCAGGTGGTCGAAGAAGTCGCGCAGGGCGGCCGGGGAGTCGTCGGTGACGCCGGCGTCGAGGGCGGCGCGGATCTGCTTCATGGTGACGGTGCGGTCTTCACGTACGGCGCGGACCAGCGCGGCTGCCGGCTCGTCACGGCGGAGCAGGCCAGCCTTGAGTTGCTCGACCTCCTCCGGGCTCGGCCGGGCTCCCGGCCCTGCCACGAGCCGGAGCGGGGCTGCGGCCCGCTCGGACCACGCCGGGTCGGCGCGGTAGCGGCTCGGCACGGGACGGTCGATCGGTGGGTGGAGTTCTGCGGCCTGGGTCATGGAGACAGAGTAAAGTGAGTAATTGCTCGTTTTCTACTCGCATCCAGGAGGCGACCAGATGGCGCAACGCACCCGCAATGCTCCGGTCCAGAGCAGGTCGAAGGAGACCGTGGAGCGGATCCTCGATGCGACTGCTCGGATTCTCGAGCAGCGGGGGTACGGCGGCCTGACCACCAATCATGTCGCTGCCGAGGCGGGGGTGAGCGTGGGTTCGCTCTATCGCTGGTTCGCCGACAAGCAGTCCCTGGTGGAGGCGTTGCGGCAACGCACCAACGACCGGATCCTGGCCGAGCTCTCGGCCGCGATGGTGGCCACCGCCCCGCTCCCCAGCCGGGAGGCGGTCGGGGCCGTGGTCAATGCGCTGGTCGAGCAGTTGCGCGAGCATGCGGCGGTCGTCGGCGCCCTGCTTCGCGAGTCGCCGATGGGCACGCACCAGAACGTGCTGCCCGACGTCGAGCAGCGCCTTGCCGGCTATGTGCGGGTCTTCGTCCTCCAGCACGCACCGGAGCTGGGTGATTCCGAGCGGGAGACCAGGATCCACCTCGCCATGGGGATCACCCTGGCTGCCTGCATGCGCGCGGTCTTCGACTGCCCCGACGGGGTGGATCCGGAGCGACTCGTCACGATGACCGCAGACCTGCTCGCGCTCGGCCTCACCGTTCCCGGCCCGTCCTGATCGCCCGCAACTCCTCGCGGCAGCGCGCGGCGATCTGGTCCAGGTCGGCCAGGGTGGTGTCGATGTCGCGCCGTTGTTGCTCGAGTGCTTCCCGGCGGAGCCGGCTCTGCTCGATGAGGAACTCCAGTTGCCCGGCCTCGCCCGGCGGCTCGTCGTACATGTTGACGATGGTCGCGATCTCGTCGAGCGAGAAGCCGACCCGCTTGCCCCGCAGGATCAACTCCAGCCGGATCCGGTCGCGCTGGTGGTACTCGCGCACCTGTCCGCGCCGGACGGGGCGCAACAGGCCCAGTTCCTCGTAATGGCGCAACGTGCGCAGGGTGACGGCGTACTCGTCGGCGAGCTCGCGGATCGACCAGGTGGCCATGCTGCGCTCCTTGCCTTACGTTGACGTAAGCGTAGGACCATGGCCTGCGTACGCCGAACCCGAGCCCGACCCGAAGGGGTGTCATGTCTTTCGAGCTGTCCCGTGAGCACGAGGAATTCCGCGCATCGGTCCGCGACTTCGCCGAGGCCGAGGTCGCGCCGCACGTGGCCCAGTGGGACCGCGACCACCACTTCCCGGTCGACGTGGTGCACCGGATGGGCGCGCTCGGGTTCTTCGGGCTGACCTCGCCCGAGGAGTACGGCGGCGCCGGCCTGGCCCCCGAGGACGGCCCGTTCACCTCGCTCTGCCTGGCCATCGAGGAGCTCGGCCGGGTCGACCAGTCGATCGGGATCACCCTCGAGGCCGGGGTCGGCCTGGGCATCAACCCGATCCTCACCTACGGCACCACGGAGCAGAAGGAGCAGTGGCTGCCCGATCTGGTCGCCGGCCAGCGGCTGGCGGGCTTCGGGCTGACCGAGCCCGGTGCCGGATCGGACGCCGGCGCGACCAGGACCAAGGCCGAACTGGTCGGTGGTGAATGGGTGGTCAACGGCGCCAAGCAGTTCATCACCAACTCCGGCTCCGCGATCACCTCACTGGTCACCGTGACCGCCCGCACCGGCACCCGCGAGAACGGAAGTCCGGAGATCAGCACGATCATCGTGCCGGCCGGCACGCCCGGCTTCACCGCCGAGAAGGGCTACGACAAGCTCGGCTGGCACATCTCCGACACCCACCCGCTCACCTTCGTCGATGCCAAGGTCCCCGAGGCCAACCTGCTCGGCGAGCGGGGCCGTGGATATGCCCAGTTCCTGGCCACGCTCGACGACGGCCGGGTCGCCATCGCGGCACTGGCCGTGGGCCTGGTCCAGGCATGCCGCGACCTGTGCGTCGAGTACGCACTGGACCGCCAGACGATGGGCGGGCCGATCGGGCGCAAGCAGGGCGTCGCCTTCCAGATCGCCGACCTCGACGTGATGCTCCAGGCGGGCCGGCTGCTCACCTACAAGGCAGCCGCGATGCGCGATGCGATGGTCGACGGCGCCGGGCCGTCGGCGAAGGAGTTCAAGCAGGCCGCCTCCATCGCCAAGCTCTACACCTCCGAGTCGGCCGTCACCGCCACCCGGATCGCCACCCAGGTCTTCGGCGGCTACGGCTTCATGGAGGAGTACCCGGTGGCCCGCTTCTATCGCGACGCCAAGATCCTGGAGATCGGGGAGGGCACTTCCGAGGTCCAGCGGATGCTGATCGCCCGCGGCCTCGGCCTGCCGGTCGAATGATGGCGCGGACCATTGGTTGGGTTGCCCCACCGTCGTGGCCGAGGCAGTGAAGTAGCCTTGTCGACCATGGGTCCGCGCGCCAGACGTCTCATCGACGAGACACTGCGCTTCCTCGCCGTCGGCGGGGTGGCGACGCTGGTGGCATTTGTCATCTTCAACGTGCTCTCCCACGGCTTCTACGTCTTCGACGACCCGCCCCTGCACGGGCACCCGACGCTCTCCTACGTGATCGCCAACTCGATCGGCATGGTGATCAGTTATCGCGGCACCAAGATGTGGGCGTTCAAGCACCGCGAGACCGCACTGGCCGATGGTGGCCTGACGGCGTACGTCGCGATCAACCTGGCCACCATGACGCTGCCCATCGGGTGCCTGTGGATCAGCCGGAACATCCTCGACCTGGACTCGGCCTACTCGGACAACATCGCGGCCAACGTGGTCGGCCTGGGGCTGGGCACGATCGCCCGCTTCTACCTCTTCCGCCAGGTCATCTTCAGCCAGAAGAACTACGCTCCAGCCGCGCTCGTCGGCACCAGCACGCTGCCGCTGCCCGGCAACCAGGTGATCACCCACCGGGTCCGCGGTGAGGGGGACGAAGCGCCTGCGGGCGAACCCCGTGGCGAGGAGTCAGCCTCCCCAGAGCCCGACCCACGACAACCCTAGGTCCAGCACCAGTTGGCGTAGCAGCGGCAGGCTCACCCCGATCACGTTGTGGTGGTCGCCCTCGATGGCACGGACGAAGGCACCGCCGAACCCGTCGATGGTGAAGGCGCCGGCAACCTGCAGCGGTTCACCGGTGGCGACGTACGCCGTGATCTCGTCGTCGGAGACGTCGGCAAAATGGATCGTCGTCGACCCGGTCGCCGCCACCACTCGGCCACTCGGCACGTGGTGCAGCGCATGGCCGGAGTGGAGCACGCCGCTGCGACCGCGCATCGCCCGCCAGCGGGCCGCAGCCACCTCGGGGGTGCCGGGCTTGCCCAGCGCCTCGCCGTCCAGTTCCAGCACCGAGTCGCACCCGAGCACGAGCACGTCGCGCCCGGCGACCCGCTCGGCCACCGCGGCGGCCTTCAGGCCGGCGAGTTCCTGGGCCAGTGAGGCTGGGGCCAGGTCGCCCACGCCGTCCTCGTCGACGCCGGAGACGATCACCTCCGGCTCGATCCCGGCCCGCCGCAGGGTGGTCAGCCGGGCCGGGGAGGCACTGGCCAGGATCAGCGTCGTCATGGCGCCTCAGATCCGGGCCAGCGCGGCGCGCAGCGGGTCGAGGCCCAGGGAGCCCAGGTCGAGGGCCTGGCGGTGGAAGGCGATCAAGTCGAAGTCGGTGCCCTTGCGGGCCCGGGCCTCCTCGCGTGCCTGGAGCCAGATCCGTTCCCCGACCTTGTAGGACGGCGCCTGGCCCGGCCAGCCGAGGTAGCGGTTCACCTCGAAGACGATCGTCGGGTCGTCCATCCGGCAGTGCAGGCGCATGAACTCCAGGCCCAGCGCGGGGGTCCACCGTTCACCCGGGTGGAAGGCGGCGCCGCCGGCGCCGAGGCGGTTGTCGCGCGGGATCTCCAGTTCGAGGTGCATGCCGATGTCCACGATCACCCGGGCCGCGCGCATGCACTGCCCGTCGAGCATGCCGAGCCGGTCGGCCGGGTCCTCGAGGTAGCCGAGGTCGGCCATCAGGCGTTCGGCGTACAGCGCCCACCCCTCGCCGTGGCCGCTGACCCAGCACATCAGCCGCTGCCAGCGGTTGAGCAGGTCGCTGCGGAAGGCGGTCTGGCCGATCTGCAGGTGGTGGCCGGGCACGCCCTCGTGGAAGACGGTGGTCACCTCGCGCCACGGCGAGAACGTCTCGATGCCGTCCGGCACCGACCACCACATCCGGCCCGGTCGGCTGAAGTCCTCCGAGGGGCCGGTGTAGTAGATCCCGCCGTCGTTGGTCGGGGCGAGCATGCACTCGATGCGGCGTACTGGTTCGGGGATGTCGAAGTGGACGCCGGTCATCTCGGAGATGGTCCGGTCGGCGAGTTCTTGCATCCAGGTGCGGAACTCCTCACGTCCATGGATCTGCCGGGCCGGATCCGCATCCAGGGTCGCCACGGCCTCGTCGATGCCGGCGCCGGGGAGGATGTGGTCAGCGACGGTGCGCATCTCGTCCACGATCCGTTGCAGTTCGTCCCATCCCCAGGCATAGGTCTGGTCGAGATCGACCGTGGCGCCGAGGAAGCGCCGTGACGCCAGGGCGTAGTGGTCGCGACCGACCGCCTCGTTGCTCCGTCCGCGTGGCTCCATCTCGTCGGTGAGGAACATCGCGAAGTCGGCCATCGCCCGGGTCGCTGCGCGGGCGTTCGCCTGGAGTTCGCCCACCAGTGCACCGTCGACGTCGCAGCCGGCCACCAGTCGGGCGAAGACGTCACCGCCGGTGCCGCTCGCGCCGGTCCATGCCTCGACCTGGGTGGCGACCTCGGCGTACTGCCGGGCCGCGGCGACGCGCCCCTTGTTCGCCTCCTCGGCCAGGGTGATCCGGTAGTCCTGCAGTGCCCGGGGTACGCCGGCCAGGCGGGCGTTGATGTTGCTCCATGCTTCCTCGCCCTCCGTCGGCATCAGGTCGAAGACCTGGCGCAATTCGTGCAGGCCACTGCTGATCACTGAGAAGTCGCTGCGCACCAGGCCCGCCTCGGCGCATTCCACGTCCAGGCCCAGGCGCTCGAGGAAGGCATCGCGGGCGACGGCTTCCCGCTCGTCGACCGGCGTCGCGTCCTTGGCCGCAGCCAGCGCGGTGCGGGTCAACTCCTCCCGTGCGGCGTAGCCGTCGGGGGAGAGGTCGGTGAGTTGGTGGTCATGCCCCGCGATGCCCAGATAGGTGGCAGTGAGCGGATCGAGCGCCGCATGATCGGCGACGTACTGATCGGAAATGGCATCGACGGGGCGCTGGGTCACCGCGCCAGTCTAGGGCCCGGACCGCGGGAGACCGGGGCATGCAACCTTCTCCGTCTCCTACCGGCGCCTGGACGCCGTTCAGTCCAGCGATCGCAAGTGCCGCAGCACCGCACGACCCCGTGGGGAGAGGCGATATCCGGGGCGCAGGCTCTCGGTGAGCCCGAGCTCCTTGAGCCGTCGGATGTCGGCCTTGAACGGGAGCTTGGTGCGGCCGACGTCCGCGGCGATGGTCTCGGCCAGCTCGCCCGGGCGGGCATCGATGAGCTCCAGATGGGATCGGGTCCACGGGCCGTGCTTGCTCCGGGAGTCCATCGCTGCCAACGTCTCCACGATCTCGGCACGTTGCCTGGGACCGAGTCGGGAGCGCTCCCGCAACGCCACGCGTTCGTCGACGCCGGCCCAGACGAGCCGGCCCCGATAGACGTCGCCTTCCTTGTGTTCCAGGCGGGCAAGGAGTTCATCGAGGGGGAGACCGGAGCGGAGGGCGTCCTCGTGGGTGATCGTGGCCGGGTCGACCACGTCCACTTCGTCGAACCTGACCACACCGACGGCGGTCCGTTGCGATCCGCCGACGCGGTGCATGGGTCGGGTCCAGCGCCGGAAGGCCAGGTCCAGCTTCCCGGCGACGACGCCGTCGAGGACGGAACGAGGGATCATCATGGCGCAAGCGCGGAGCCGAACGCGTCCCGGAAGCTGCGCATGCCCCCGGCGCTCTCGGCCGCGAGGACGGCGCGCCCCACGGCGCGGGTCACGCAGTCCGCGGCGGCGCCGAGCAGGTCCTGGAAGCCGAGCAGGTCCATTGGGTCGCGGGCGCAGGTGGCCAGGGTGAAGAGGGTGTCGCCGTCCAGCATGGTGTGCACCGGGTTGATCGCCCGGGCCAGTCCGTCGTGGCCGATCCCGGCGACCTTGGCGCACTGGGCCTTGGTCAGGGTGGCGTCGGTGGCGATCACCCCGATCGTGGTGGCCAGCGGAGGCTTGAGCAGCGCCGGGTCGTTGGCAGCCCGTTCCCTGGCCGCGGCGAGCTCATCGGGGTCGGGCAGGTCGAGCAGCGGCAGGTCCCCGGGCAGGCAGTGCCGGGCGGCGTACAGTTCCCCGGTCTCGGGGTCGACCGTGGAGCCCACCGCGTTGACGGCAACCAGGGCGCCCACCGTGGTGCCGTCCGGAAGCACGGCGGAAGCCGACCCGATGCCGCCCTTGAGCCCGCCGGCCCGGGCTCCGGTGCCGGCTCCGTGGTTACCGAGCTCGACCGGTGCCGCACTGGCCGCGTCGTACGCCGCCGTCCCGAGGGTGGCGTCGGGGTGGTTGGCGAACGTTCCACCGCGGCCCAGGTCATAGAGCACAGCAGCCGGCACGATCGGGACGACCTCGCCGGGCCCGCCCATCGGGAAGCCGATCCCGGCGGCGAAGAGGCGTTGCACCACCCCGTCGACGGCGGCCAGGCCGAGCGCCGAGCCACCCGTCAGCACGACTGCGTGGACGCGCTCGACGAGGTTGCGTGGGTCGAGCAGGTCCGTCTCCCGCGTGCCGGGACCACCACCGCGCACGTCGACCCCGGCCACCGCTCCCTCGGACGGGGTCAGCACCACCGTGGAGCCGCTGAGCCACCCGTCCTGGACGCGCTCCGCCTGGCCGACCCGGATCCCGGGAACGTCAGTGATGCAGTTCTTCGCCATGGGCCCCAGTATGGCGGTCGACTGGGGCGGGGCGACCCTGGCCGGAGGCGTTATCGGGTGGACTTCCAGTCATGTGGTGACTGCAAGTCCACCCGATGATGCGTTCGAGACCTCAGCGCTGGGGCAGGCCGCTCGAGCGCCAGCCGCCGGGACCGTGCGAGTAGTTGGCCCTCACCCGGCGGTGCTTGGCCGACCACTCGGAGGTGGGCCGGCGCGGGGGCTTGCCGGAGCCCGAGCCGAGGGCCGAGAAGACCGCCACCAGGGCAGCGATCTCCTCCGGCGTGGCGTCCGGGTTGACCACCTTCAGCAGTGGCCGCTGGGCAGCGGGGGTGGTGTCTTCGTTCTCAGTCACAGGGGAATGTTCCCGTGCTTCTTGGCGGGCAGGATCTCCCGCTTGGAGCGGAGCAGGCGCAGCCCACGGACGATCTCGGTGCGGGTCTCGTGCGGCATGATCACGGTGTCGACGTACCCGCGCTCGGCCGCGATGTACGGGTTGGCCAGCGTGGTCTCGTACTCGTCGATCAACTCGGCCCGCTTGGCCTCGACGTCGCCGCCGTCAGCCTCGATGGCGGCCAGCGTCTTGCGGTGCACGATGTTCGCGGCGCCCTGGGCACCCATCACCGCGATCTGTGCGGTCGGCCAGGCGACGTTGAGGTCGGCGCCGAGGTGCTTGGAACCCATCACGTCGTAGGCGCCGCCGTACGCCTTGCGGGTGATCACCGTGATCAGCGGCACGGTTGCCTCGGCGTAGGCATAGATCAGCTTGGCGCCGCGGCGGATGATGCCGTTCCACTCCTGGTCGGTGCCGGGCAGGAAGCCGGGCACGTCGACGAAGGTGAGCACCGGGATGTTGAACGCGTCGCAGAAGCGCACGAACCGGGCCGCCTTCTCGCTGGCGTCGATGTCCAGGGTGCCGGCGAACTGCATCGGCTGGTTGGCCACGATGCCGACCGGGTGCCCCTCGACCCGGCCGTAGCCGACGATGATGTTCGGCGCGAAGAGTTCCTGGACCTCCAGGAACTCCTCGTCGTCGAGCACCGCAGTGACCACGTCGCGGATGTCGTAGGGCTGGTTGGGCGAGTCCGGGATCAGGGTGTCGAGGGAGCGGTCGAGATCGGTGATCTCGAGGACCGCGTCCTCGTCGAAGACCGGCGGCTCGTCGAGGTTGTTCTGCGGGAGGTAGCTGAGCAGCGCCTTGACGTACTCGAGCGCGTCCTCCTCATCGGCGGCCATGTAGTGCGCGTTGCCCGACTTGGTGTTGTGGGCCCGGGCGCCGCCGAGGTCCTCCATTGAGACGTCCTCGCCGGTGACCGTCTTGATCACGTCCGGACCGGTGATGAACATCGCCGAGGTCTGGTCGACCATGATCGTGAAGTCGGTGACGGCGGGGGAGTAGACGTGGCCACCTGCGCAGTTGCCCATGATCAGGCTGATCTGCGGGATGACGCCCGAGGCGTGCACGTTGCGCTTGAAGATCTCGCCGTAGAGGCCGAGGGAGACCACGCCCTCCTGGATCCGGGCGCCGGCGCCCTCGTTGATCCCGATGATCGGGCAGCCGGTCTTGATGGCGAGGTCCATCACCTTGGTGATCTTCTCGCCGTACACCTCGCCGAGCGATCCGCCGAAGACGGTGAAGTCCTGGGAGAAGACGCAGACCTGGCGGCCGTCGATGGTGCCGTAGCCGGTGATCACGCCGTCGCCGTACGGGCGGTTCGCCTCGAGCCCGAAGGCGGTGGAGCGGTGGCGGGCGAGTTCGTCGAGTTCGACGAAGGATCCTTCGTCGAAGAGCATCTCGATCCGCTCGCGGGCGGTCTGGCGTCCCTTGGCGTGCTGCTTCTCCACGGCCTTCGCGGAGCCGGCGTTCACCGCCTCATCGAGGCGTCGCTCCAGGTCCGCCAACTTGCCGGCGGTGGTGTGGATGTCAATCTCGGCGGTTGCTTCTGCCGGGTTCTCGGCTGTGGTCATGGTCTGGCTGGCCTCCTCGGTTTCCGTGGGCCAATGTAGTGCCCATGACCCCAGCACCCGACGCTCGCCCACCCCTTGGCCGGGATCCGCTCGACCCTGCCCGCCTCCCGTCCCGGGTGGAGATCCTGGCCGAGGCCGGATCGACGAATGCCGTACTCGCGAGTAGGGCGAAGGAGGGTGCGGCGACCGGCACCGTGTTGGTCACCGAGCACCAGACCAGCGGTCGCGGCCGGCTCGACCGGGTGTGGACCACGCCGCCCCGATCGGCGCTCACCTTCTCGGTCCTGGCCCGACCCGAACTGGCCCCCGCGCGGTGGCCGTGGATCCCGCTGGCCACCGGGTACGCCGTGCACACGGCGCTGGTCGACCAGGTGCCGGGGATCGGACTGAAGTGGCCCAACGACGTCCTCGTCTCCACCGACGGGGTCACCCGGAAACTGGCCGGCATCCTGGTGGAGCGGATCGAGACCCCGCAGGGACCCGCGGCGGTGATCGGCATCGGCCTCAACGCCAGCCTCACCGAGGACGAACGGCCGGTCGACACCGCCACCTCCCTGCTGATCGAACTCGGCCAGGAACCCGACCGGACAGCGCTCCTCGGCGACCTCCTCGCCCGCCTGGACGAGGCACTGGACCTGCTGGTGGATGACCCCACTGCGTTGTCCCGCGCGTACGCCGATGCCTGCATCACCCTGGGCCGCCAGGTCCGGGTGCAGTTGCCGTCGGGGGAGTCGATGCCCGGCCTGGCCGTCGGGCTGGACGAGTCCGGACGGCTGGGCGTGGAGACCGCGAATGGCACCCAGTGGGTCGGCGCAGGGGACGTCATCCACGTGCGTTGAGGAATCATTTGACATGATCAGGGGGTGGCCATCTCAAAGAAGTACCTCAACGAGGGTGAAGCCGTCATCGTCTCCACCCGGACGCATGCCAAGGCGCTTTTCGTGCCGATCCTCGTCCTGCTGGTGATGCTCGCTGGCGCGGGCTACCTCACCACCGTGGGCGAGGGCACCACGGGCAAGGCCCTGACCATCGGTGGCTGGGCCGTCGCAGCCGTGGTCATCATCTGGTTCGTGCTCCGGCCCTTCCTGGTCTGGTGGTCCACGACGTACACCTTCACCAACCGCCGCTTCATGGAGCGGACCGGCATCATCGCCCAGAGCGGGCGCACGATCCCGCTGAACCGGATCAGCGGCGTCGACTTCGAGATCGACCTGACCGACCGCCTCTTCGGGTGCGGCACCCTGGTGGTGACCGACGCCAGTGAGGCCGGCCGGGTCGAGTTGCACGACATCCCGCGCGTGGAGAAGGTCCAGTTGAAGGTGGCTGACGAACTGCACCGGCTGTACGGCAAGAGCGATGACGGGACCTGAGCAACCGACGGGGAGCCCCCTGGGCCGGGAGGACCTGGTCCGCGGCATCCTCGGTGAGGACGCCACCTTCACCGCCGCCGAGATCGCCGAGAACGCAGCAGTCGACCTCGACACCACCAAGCGACTCTGGCGGGCGCTGGGCTTCCCCGAGTACGGCGATGACGAGGTGGCCTTCACCCGCGCCGACGCGGAAGCCCTGACCCTGCTCCAGGAGACGGTCGACAAGGGCACCATCGACATCGACACGGCGATGAACCTGACCCGGGCCCTGGGCAGCACCATGTCCCGGCTGGCCGACTGGGAGATCAGTGCCCTGGGGCCGATGCTCGGACCGGTCGAGGGCGACCGGGTCGCGGCAGCGAGCGCCATGCTGGAGGAGACCCGGCAGTCGTTCGAGCACCTGATGGTCTATGCCTGGCGGCGCCACCTGGCGGCGGCCGCGGCGAGGTCCGAGGAGTTCGGCCCCGACGACGAGGTGAAGACCAGCGAGGTGACCGTCGGCTTCGCCGACATCGTCGCGTTCAGTGCCCTCTCCAACGATATCGGCGAGGAGCGCGTCGGCGACCTCGTCGAGGTCTTCGAGTCGCGGTGCCACGACGTGGTCGCGGCGCACCGGGGGCGCGTCATCAAGAGCCTGGGGGATTCGGTCCTCTTCGTCTCCGACGACGCCGTCCGGGCGCTGGACATCGCCGACGGGATCATCCAGGTGATCGGGCGCGACGCCCGGATGCCCGACGTACGGGTGGGCCTGGCCAGTGGCGGCGTGGTGATGCGGATGGGCGACGTCTTCGGACCCTCGGTCAACCTCGCGGCCCGCCTGACCGCCGTCGCACGGCGCAACCGAGTGATCATCGACGAGGCCACCGCCCACCTCCTGCCTGAGGACGAGTTCAACACCCGGAAGTTGCCGGCCCGTCCGCTGCGCGGGTTCGGCCTGGTCGAGCCGATCACGGTACGTCGAGCCTGAGCCGCTCGTCCGCTGGTGCGACCCGACTCGATAGGGTTCGCCACGTGCCTGCCGACAGCGTTCCCGCCCTGGCCCCGACCCTTGCCGTGATCGGCGGGGGGCAACTGGCCCGGATGATGGCCCAGCCCGCGATCGCGCTCGGGCTCCCGCTGCGCCTGCTCGCCGAGGCCGAGGGCGTCTCGGCGGCCCAGGTCATCGTCGACCACGCGGTGGGCGACTACCGCGACCTGGCCACCCTGCGCGAGGTGACGGAGGGCTGCGCCGTGGTCACCTTCGACCATGAGCACGTGCCGACCGGGCATCTGCATGCGCTGGCCGACGCCGGCATCGCGGTGCGGCCCGGCCCCGACGCGCTGGTCCACGCCCAGGACAAGGGCGTGATGCGTGAGCGGCTCGCGGCACTGGGCGTCCCGTGTCCCCGCAATGCCCTGGTCCAAGACGTGGCGGACGTGGCGGCGTTCGGCTTCCCGGCCGTCCTCAAGACCACGCGCGGAGGGTACGACGGCAAGGGCGTGTGGGTGGTCCGCCGCGCCGCCGACTGCAGTGAGGCCTTCGAGGCCGCCGCTGCCGCCGGGGTGCAGATCCTGGCCGAGGAACTCGTCGACTTCACCCGTGAACTCTCCGCGCTGGTGGCCCGCTCCCCGAGCGGCCAGGCCGCGGCGTACCCGGTGGTGGCCTCCACGCAGAAGGACGGCATCTGCCACGAGGTGATCGCACCCGCGCCCGACCTGGCGCCGGAGTTGTCCGCGCAGGCCCAGCAGATCGCGTTGCAGGTGGCCGGTGAACTCGATGTCACCGGCATCCTGGCCGTGGAGCTCTTCGAGACCACGGACGGACGGATCCTGGTCAACGAACTGGCGATGCGACCGCACAACACCGGGCACTGGACCCAGGACGGTGCGGTGACCAGCCAGTTCGAGAACCACCTGCGGGCGGTGATGGACCTGCCGCTCGGCTCGCCCGCTCCCCGGGCCCGGTGGACCGTGATGGTCAACATTCTCGGGGGCGACACCGAGCCCGGCCGGCTCTATGACGGATTGCCGCATGCGATGGCCCGTGACCCGCAGTTGCGGGTGCACTTCTATGGCAAGCAGTGGCGCCCGGGCCGCAAGGTCGGCCACGTGAACACCTTCGGTGATGACCTCGAGGACTGCCTCGAGCGCGCCCGCCACGCAGCCGACTGGTTCCGCGGCGACCTTGGTGACGAGAGCGAATAGGGAGACCTGATGACCAACTCCACACCTGCCGGGTCCGGACCGGCGCCCCGTGTCGGGATCGTGATGGGCTCGGACTCGGACTGGCCGGTGATGGCCGCCGCTGCCGAGGCACTGGACGAGTTCTCGATCGGCTATGAAGCAGACGTGGTCTCGGCGCACCGGATGCCCGAGGAGATGCTCGCCTACGGTCGCGACGCGGCCGGCCGCGGACTGTCGGTGATCATTGCCGGCGCCGGTGGCGCGGCCCACCTGCCGGGGATGCTGGCTGCCCTCACCCCGCTGCCGGTGATCGGGGTCCCGGTGCCGCTCAAGCACCTCGACGGGATGGACTCCCTGCTCTCGATCGTCCAGATGCCGGCGGGTGTCCCGGTCGCGACCGTGTCGATCGGCAACGCCCGCAATGCCGGGCTGCTGGCTGCCCGGATCCTGGCCGCGTCCGACCCCGGGTTGCAGCAGCAGATGGTCGAGTTCCAGGAGTCACTGCGCGCCGCGGCACAGGCCAAGGGCAAGGTGGTCCGGGACAGCGTGGCCGGGACGCGACGAGCCGGGTTCTGAGACCCGGCGCAGGATCACTCCTGCTGGCCCCGGGCATCCGGTCGTCGTCGCAACTGCTTGATCCGGCCGCGCTGCACCTTTGCCTCGACCCGTCGGCGTTGCGCCCCGCGACTGGGACGGGTCGGACGTCGTGGTGCCGGTGGGGGAGCCAGCGCGCTGCGGAGCAGGTCTGCCAACCGCTCGCGTGCGGCGTTGCGGTTGCGCAACTGGCTGCGATGCTCGTGGGCGACCACCACCAGGCGCCCGTCGGTGAGGCGCGCCGCCAGTGCGGCCAGTGCCCGGTCGCGTTGGGCCGGGGTAAGGACTGCCGAGGGCACCACGTCGTACTCCAGTTCCACCCGGGTGTCGCTGGTGTTCACCGACTGGCCGCCGGGGCCGGGGGAGCGGGAGAAGCGCTCGACCAGTTCGGCGCCGGGCACCACGAGTCCGGTGGGCAGGCCCGGGCCGGGTGGGACCCGCAGGTCCCGGCCGGTCATTCGCCCCGCTTGCCCCACTCGATGGCCGGGCAGGTGTCCATCACCATGTGGAGGCCGGCGTCGAGGGTGCGGGCGAAGGCCTCCTCGTCGATGACGCGGAGCTGGAACCAGACGCCCTTGGCGCCGATCTTCACCGCTTCGTCGGCGAACTCCCCGGCCGCCTCGGAGCGCCGGAAGACGTCCACCACGTCGATCGGGAACGGGACCTCCGAGAGGCTGGCGTACCCCTGCTCGCCGAGCACGACGGGGGCGTCAGGGTGGATCGGAACGATCTTCTTGCCGTGCGCCTGGAGCACTCCGGCAATCTCGTACGCCGTGCGGCTCGGGTCGCCGGAGAGTCCGACCACCGCCCAGGTCTCGCACTCGTCGAGCATGAAGTTCACGGAGTCGGGCTTCTGCCAGTCGTTCATGCCTCCACCGTAACCGCCACCGGATGTGTCCAGCCCATGGCGTCGGTTAGCGGTCGCTTACTAGGACTTCCTAGAATGTGGTCCATGTCTGACTTCCCTCTCTATGCCCTGTCCGAGGAGCACCTGGCCGTGCGCGAGGCCGTGCGGGCCATCTGCGACGCCAAGGTCGCGCCGTACGCCGCTGAGGTGGACGAGGAGGCCCGCTTCCCGCACGAGGCGGCCGAGGCGCTCCGCGCTGCGGACTTCCATGCCGCGCACGTGCCCGAGGAATACGGCGGTGCCGGCGCGGACGCACTGGCGACGGTGATCATCATCGAGGAGGTCGCCCGTGCCTGCGTCTCCTCCTCCCTGATCCCCGCGGTGAACAAGCTCGGCTCGCTCCCGGTCCAGATCGGTGGCAGCGAGGAGCTCAAGGCGAAGTACCTCGGCAAGCTGGCCGCGGGTGAGGGCGGCTTCTCCTACTGCCTCTCCGAGCCGGATGCCGGATCGGACGCCGCCAACCAGAAGACCCGCGCCGTCAAGGACGGTGACCACTGGGTGCTCAACGGCGTCAAGCGCTGGATCACCAACGCCGGCGAGTCGGAGTACTACACCGTGCTGGCGATGACCGACCCGGAGAAGCGCTCGCGGGGGATCACCGCCTTCGTGGTGGAGAAGTCGGACGAAGGTGTCTCCTTCGGCGCGCCGGAGAAGAAGCTCGGGATCAAGGGTTCGCCGACCCGCGAGGTCTACTTCGACAACGTGCGGATCCCCACCGACCGGATCATCGGCGAGGAGGGTCAGGGATTCGAGATCGCGATGAAGACGCTGGACCACACCCGGATCACCATCGCCGCGCAGGCCGTCGGTGTCGCCCAGGGTGCGCTGGACTACGCGCTGGAGTACGCCAAGGAGCGCCAGCAGTTCGGCAAGTCGATCGCTGAGTTCCAGGGCCTGCAGTTCCTGCTCGCCGAGATGGGGATGAAGGTCGAGGCGGCCCGCCAGATGACGTACGCCGCCGCCGGCCGCTCCGAGCGCAACGACCCCGACCTCACCTTCTTCGGTGCCGCCGCCAAGTGCTTCGCCTCCGACGTGGCGATGGAGGTCACCACGAATGCGGTCCAGGTGCTCGGCGGTTACGGCTACACCCGGGACTACCCGGTCGAGCGGATGATGCGCGACGCGAAGATCACCCAGATCTACGAGGGCACCAACCAGGTGCAGCGGATCGTGATGGCCCGCCAGTTGCTGGCCGGGGTGCAGTCCAGCCTCTGAGCAGCCACCCGAACGCCGCAGGAAATCGCCGCGACACGCCGTACGTACAGCGTGTCGCGGCGATCTGTTTCAGCGCTGCGGTTGGGCGATCCACTGCAGCAGCGTCGCCTTGACGTAGTCGGCGCGATGCATCACCTGGTGCCAGGTGAACCGGAGCACCGTCCAGCCATGGGCGGTGAGCGCGTTGTAGCGCACCACGTCGCGCTCGAAGGCGGTGGGCCTGCCATGGAAGGTGAAGGAGTCTGCCTCGATGACGAGCCCGAGCAGCGGGTTGACCAGGTCGGGGTGGAAGGTGAGTTCGCCACAGGTGATCTCGTACTGCGGGACCACCTCGAGACCGACCTCGATGCACAATGCGCGCAGGGTCGATTCGAACGGGTTGGCGGCGCGTGCATCGGCGTACGTCGCGACCTGGAGGTGCCGGGGCCCGGCAGCCGCGCGGAACTCCGTGCTGGACAGGGTTCCCGAGCGCAGTGCCGAGTCGGCCACCGAGAGCGCGTCGGCCAGTGGAAGGTCGGCACTGCAGTCCAGGACGGTGCGCAGGGGCGAGGTGGCCCACCCGGACTTCTCTCCGGCGCGCAACTCCCGGTGATGAACGTCGGCCAGGAAGCCGACCGTGCCATCGGGAACCCGGGCCCCAGGGGGCATCACGATCTGGGGAACCTCGGGCATCTCCCGCACCTTCCAGCCATGGTGCAGCGCGGCGCTGAGATGGCTCAGGTGACCGCCGGCCAGTTGCACTGAGCGCAGCGAGGACGCCACCAGCCGCAGCGCAAGCCGGCCGCGGCTCACCCTGACCACCTCGCCGCGGGCCAACGCAGAACGGAGCCGGGCACGCGTGGTCAGGGCGAGCAGGTCACCCGTGGTCGCGATGCCGCCGAGACGGCTCAGGGCCTCGACGGCCGTGGTTGGCTCCATGCGACCAGTCTGCTCAGGACGCTCGCCTGGCGCATCCCGTCATCCACAGCCACCCGAACGCCGCAGGAAATCGCCGCGACACGCCGTACGCACGGCGTGTCGCGGCGATCTGCTTCGGTGCTGCGGTCGTTACTCCCGCAAGCCGGTCGCGGTGCAGAGGTCGTCGGGGATGCCGGCGGTGTCGTCATTGATGATGTGGGTGAACATCTGGCCGGACCGCTCGGAGTCCCAGTGCACCTCGAGGTCGGCGATGGGGACGCCGCAGGTCAGGTCGGGGCTGGTGATCGCGCGGGCGAACCGGGCCAGGTCCAGGACGCCGGTGCCCTCGCTCACCCGGACTGCCTGCGCGGCTGCCATGTTCACCTCCCAGTAGCGGAACGGGTTGATCACGGTCATCGGGCTCACCATCTCCTTGCCGATCGCCCCGATCACCGCGCGCTGGTTGCGTGCCCGGGTCAGGTCGTTGGAGGAAGCGCTGCTCTTGCGAGAGCGCGCGAACCCGAGCGCGGTCAGGCCGTCGGCCTCCTGGCAGCCGGCCTTGATGTCCAGGTGGGCGTCCTTGTCCTTCATGTCCTCCTCCGGGCAGATCTCGATCCCGCCGACTGCGTCGACGAGGTCCACGAAGCTGCCGAAGCCGATCTCCACGTAGTGGTCGATCCGGATCCCGGTGTTGAGTTCGATGGTCTCGATGAGCAGCTTGGTCCCACCGCCGTCGTACGCATCGGGGTTGGTGGTGCCGTTGATCTTCGCGCTACGGTCGCGGCCGGGGATCTCCACGATCGAGTCGCGCGGGATGGACATGAGCAGGTCCGGTCCGTCGCCCACGTGCAGCAGCATCATCGTGTCGGTCCGCTCGCCGACCTCGCTGCCGGTGCCCAGGCGACGCTGGTCCTCCTTGCTGAGGCCGGCGCGGGAGTCGCTGCCGACGATCAGGTACGTCGTACCGGGTTGGTCGGCGGGTCGGCTCCCGTCCGGGAAAGCATCCACCCGGCTCATCTTGCCCAGGGCCATGAAGGGAACCGCGAGGAGGAAGGCCAGCCAGAGCACCAGCAGAAGGAAGAGCCACCGGAACGGGTGGAGCCGGCGCCGCGTCCTGCGCCCACCACCGCCCTTGCCGCGGTACTGGCTGGGCGGGCCGTAGCCGGGCGGGGGGCCGGGGGGCGGCTGAGGCGGTCCGGGTGCGGGCGGCACCCCGGTGGGAAGTGCCCGGGTGCGCTCCGGGGTCCCCGGCGGGGGCATCTGCTGGTACGCCGGCTGCCCGAGGACCCGGGTCGCGTCGTCGGAGTCGGAGCCCTTGCCGTAGAGCCATTCATACTCGGGGGTGCCCGGTGCGGGGCCCTGGGGACGGTCAGCCATGGGGGAACGGTACCCGGGGAGCATTAGTCTCTGGGCATGGAAGCCGCATCCCGCCCCGCGCATCCCCCGGTCTACTCGCGTGTCTCGCTCGCCCAGTTGATGCATGCCACGTCGGCGAACCTCCTGGGCAACATCCACGGTGGCGACATCATGAAGCTGGCCGACTCCACGGCCGGCGCCGCGGCCCAACGGCACTCGGGTGGACCGGCGGTCACGGCGGCACTGGACGAGATGGCCTTCCTGGCCCCGGTGCACGTGGGCGACATCGTGCGGACCACCGCACAGGTCAACTGGGCCGGCCGGTCCTCGATGGAGGTCGGCGTACGGATCGAGGCCGAGCCGTGGACGGATGCCACGGCCCAGCCGCTGCACGTGGCATCGGCCTACTTCGTCTTCGTCGCGATCGACGGCGAGGGCAAGGCCCGCCAGGTCCCGCGACTCGTCCCGGAGACGTCGGAGGAACTGCGGCGCTGGCGCGAGGCGGAGATCCGCCGGGCACACCGCCTGGCCGGCAAACAGGAGATCGAGTCGGGCCGCAACGGGGATTGACCGGGAAACGAACCCGGAGTTTTTCGGCGCGTCATGCACGGATGGGGCGCGTGTGGCTGGTGATATGGCTGTGAACAACTTTCCACACTTCCCCATGGAGAGAGGCAACCTCGATGCCGCCCGCAACTTCCCCCGGGTCGCACGAAGCCAGGTACGTCACCCGGCGGCGTACCCCTGACCGTGCTGCACGGATCCGGTTCCGCCGTGCGATCACCCTGATGTTGATGACCCTGGTGGTCCCCGGCTCGGCGCAACTGGTCGCGGGACGGCGTGAGGTGGGTCGCCTCGCGATCCGGATCTGGATGGGCCTGGTCGTGGCCGTGGCGCTGGTAGCGCTGCTGGCTTGGTCCTCGACCTCCTTCGCCCTGTGGGCGGGGACGAACACGTCGGTGCTGAACCTGGTCCGCTTCGTGATCATGCTCGTCGCGATCGGGTGGGCGGCGCTCTTCATCGATGCGTGGCGCCTCGGCGAGCCGCTCACCCTGGTCCGCAACCAGCGGTTGGCCATGGTCGGCATCAACGGCGTCCTCTGCTTCTCCGTAGCCGGAACGCTGCTCTTCGCGGCCCACCTGATCACCGTCCAGCGTGACTTCATCGACACGGTCTTCACCGCGACCGAGGTCAGCGAGGCGACGCATGGGCGCTACAACGTGCTGCTCATCGGCGGGGACTCCGCGGACGGCCGATTCGGCCTGCGCCCGGACTCGCTGAACGTGGCCAGCATCGACCAGGAGACCGGCGAGACCGTGCTGATCGGGCTGCCGCGCAACCTGCAGAACTTCACCTTCGGAGAAGGCTCGGTGATGGCCGAGCAGTTCCCCGACGGCTGGACCTGCGACGACTGCTACCTCAACTCCGTGGCCACCTGGGCCGGCGACAACACCGAACTCTTCGACGACGCCGAGCATGCCGGGACCCAGGCCACGATCGAGGCCGTCGAGGGCATCACCGGTCTGAAGATCAACTACTGGGTGATGGTCAACCTCAAGGGCTTCGAGCAGTTGGTCGACGCCGTCGGAGGCGTGACGATCAACGTGATGGACCCGATCCCGATCGGCGGGTTCTCGACCCCGGTCAAGGGCTACATCGAGCCCGGTCTGCAGGAGCTGGACGGCTACCACGCCTTGTGGTTCGCCCGCTCCCGGCACGGCTCGGACGACTACTCGCGGATGGCCCGGCAGAAGTGCGTGATGAACGCGATCGCCACCCAGGTCAGCCCGCAGACCGTGTTGATGAACTTCAAGGAGATCACCGAGGCGGGTTCGTCGATGATGGAGACCAGCATCCCTGCCTCCGAACTGGACAACTTCATCGACCTGGCGCTGAAGGCCCGCAAGCACGAGATCGGCACGGTCTCGATCGTGCCGCCGCAGATCAACACGGCGCACCCCGACCTGGAACTGATCCGGGAGATGGTTGCGCAGGGGATCAACCCGGACTCCGCGCCGGAGAAGGCTCCCGAGCCTGCCGGTGGGGCCGACCGGCCGGAGCAGGCCAGCCCGGCTTCTCCCGTCACCAACGGTGGCTCGGTGGGCAGCAAGAAGGACGGGTACGCCGCCAACCAGTCCGAGGACCTCGCCTCCGTCTGCTGAAGGCCATTTCTCCCGGGAGAAGCGGACAAATCCATCAATCTGAGCCTTGAGCGGCGTGTCGAGTGGCAATTACACGATTGTAGTTACTCAGTTCCTCTTGCGGTGACCCCTGTTACTGGTGTGAAACTTGGTACTCGTGTGATCCTTCCCCCGCACTGGAGTCCGAGAAATGCGCCCGTTCAAGAGTCGTTACATCACCGCCTGCCAGCAGATGCTGGTGCTCGGTGCCGTCATTGCCGTCCTCGCTCCAGCCGCGAACGTGGTCTCGCTGGACGTGATCACCGGCGCGCCGCCGAGTCAGGTCCCGAGTTCCGCTGAGCCGGAAGGCGACGAGGCGCCGGTCGAGACTGCGCCCGTGGACCCGGTCGTCGACGAGTACGTGATGGACGCCGCTACCACGGCCGATGCCCTGGTCGCGGCTCCGGAACTGGCCACTGACCTGACCGCCGAGGTGGTCGAGGAACTGGCCACCAAGGCGGAGGAGACCACCAAGGCGCTGCAGGGCGCCGTAGCAGCCGACTCCGGCGAGGGCGTGGCCGAGGGCCTTGAGGTGATCAGCAGCGCAGAGGGCGCCGAGGGCTACGCCGCGGTCGGCGTCACCTGGTCCCCGGAGGTCCACATCGCGGAGGAGGACCTCACCGTCCTGGTCCGCACCCGTTCGGGGGAAGAGTGGAGCGAGTGGACTCCGGTCGAATACCACGACGAGCATGCCCCGGACGAGGGGTCCAGTGAGGGAGAGGGGCGTCCCGGCACCGAGCCGCTCCTGGTCGGGGAGGTCGACGAGGTCCAGGCGCGTGCAGTGGTCGCCGAGGGAACCGAACTGCCGACCGACCTCAAGTTGGCAGTGATCGGCTCGGGCGAGTCGAAGGGCACCACGCTCGCAGCGCCGGAGATCGACACGAGCGACGCTGAGTACGCCGGCAACGAGGAGTCCGCAGGGGGCACCCAGCTGGAGTCCAGCGACGGGGCCATCTCCTTGCAGGCCGCGACGATGACCGCGCCGAAGCCGATGATCTATTCCAGGGCCCAGTGGGGGGCGAACGAGAAGCTGCGGGAGCAGTCGAACCCGGACTACGGCGTGATCCAGGCCGGGTTCGTGCACCACACGGTGAACGCGAACAACTACACCGCAGAGCAGGTGCCGGCGATCCTGCGGAGCATCTACGCCTACCACACGCAGAGCCGGGGCTGGCGCGACATCGGCTACAACTTCCTGGTCGACCGCTTCGGACGGATCTGGGAAGGCCGCTGGGGCGGCGTGGACCGCCCTGTCGTCGGTGCGCACACGTCGGGATACAACTACCAGGCGTTTGCGATGTCGGCGATCGGCAACTTCGAACAGGTCGCGCCCACCACCGCCATGCTGAATGCCTACGGGGACCTCTTCGCCTGGAAACTGGCGCTGGGCAACGTCAAGGCCGACGGCATGTCGGTGAAGGTCGGCAGCAAGACGATGCCGGCCATCCAGGGCCACCGTGACGTCGGATCCACCGCCTGCCCGGGCAAGTACCTCTACGCGAAGATCAGCACGATCAGGTCCCGGGCGGCAGCCGCCCAGCGAACCAGCATCAACGAATTCGGGCCGGCGTTCAGCCAGGCCTATGACACGAATGTAGGCTGGTGGCGCTATGACACCGTGCTGATGACGCCCGACGTCACGGGCGACGGGATCGACGACGTCATCATCCGCTCCGCGAGCTCCGGCGTCGTCGCCGTACGACCCGGGGACGGCAAGGGGCGCTTCGGCAACCACGTCGGCAACACGAATGCCTTCGTCGGAATGGATCAGATCGCCGCGGTGGGCAACTTCGACGGCTCCGGCAATGCCGACCTCGTCGCGCGCGACCCCAAGACAGGACGCCTCTACCTCTATCCGGCGGCATCTGCCCCGGGCACTTTCGCTCCCCGGGTCCAGCTGAGCGCGGCGTGGAGTGACTATGACTTGACCGTAGGCATCGGGGACGGCAACGGCGACGGCAGGCCCGACCTGTGGAGCCGGGACCGCAGCGGGGTGCTGTGGTTCCACGCCAATGCGGGCAACAACAAGCTGAAGGCCCCGGTCAAGGCACTGACCAACACCGCGCGCTTCGACGTGATCACTGGTCGCGGCGACCTGGACGGCGACGGCACAGCAGACCTGGTGGTCCGCAACGCGGCCTCCACCCGGGTCTCGGTCTACAAGGGAGCAGGGAACGGGACGTTCGGCTCCTACATCGGTCCGGTCCTCGAAGTGCCCGAGCACGCGCTGCCGTTCACGATGGGCAACATCGATGCGGACAAGGTGCCCGACCTGGTCGTGGTCAACGGCAACCAGATGACAGGCTTCCTCAACTCCAAGGCGATCGGCACGCCCAAGCCCGGCCCCGAGCCGGAGCCTGATCCGCAACCGGAGCCCGATCCCGGCCCGGAGACGCGTCCGGACAACCCCGACTGGTGGTTCGGACCGAGCGCTGACCAGGGCTACTCCACCAGTGCCGGCTGGAGCCGCTACGACACCGTGCTCGGCACGCCCGACATGACGGGCGACGGGATCGATGACGTGGTGATCCGGTCCGGTGTCAGCGGCGCCGTGGCGGTGCGTGCCGGTGACGGGAAGGGCCGGTACGGAAACCACATCGGCACCACCAACGCCTTCGTGGGCATGGACCAGTTGGCCAGCGTCGGCAACTTCGACGGCTCCGGCCGTGCCGACCTGGTGGCGCGGGACCCGAAGACCGGCCGGCTCTACCTCTACCCGGCTGCCTCGACGCCGGGCACCTTCGGCAGCCGGATCCTGTTGAGTTCGAACTGGGGCTCCTATGACCTCACGGTCGGCATCGGTGACGGTGACGGCGACGGACGCCCAGACATCTACTCGCGTGACGCGAGCGGCAACCTGTGGTTCCACGCCAACGCCGGCAACAACAAGCTCAAGGCGCCGGTCAAGGCGCTCGGCAACACCAGCCGATTCGACGTGATCACCGGCCGCGGCGACCTGACCGGGGACGGCAAGACCGATCTGGTCGTCCGCAACGCCGACTCAGGGAAGGTCTCGATCTACCAGGGCCAGGGTGACGGCAGGTTCGGTTCCTACGTCGGCCCGGTCCTGGAGACCTCCGGACTGACCCTTCCGTTCACGATGGCCGACCTCGACATGGACACCCGGATCGACGTGCTGGGGATCCAGGGCAACACCATGGTGAACCTGCCCAACCGGTCGCCGTATTTCACCAAGCCGATGGAGATCAAGTTCGACAAGGCCCTGACCAAGACCTACACGGTCACCGGCGGCTGGCAACGCTACGACACGGTCGTGGCCACGGGAGACGTCAGCGGGGACAAGTTCGACGACGTGGTGATCCGCTCTGGTGTCACGGGCGACATGGCCGTGCGTGCGGGCGACGGGAACGGACGCTTCGGCAACCACATCAAGGTGACCGCCCAACTCAGGGGGATGGACCAGATCACTGCTGTCGGCGACTTCGACCAGGCGGCGGGTGCAGACCTGGTCGCACGTGATCCGAGGACGGGTTATCTCTACATCTTCCAGGGCGGTTGCGTGCCGGGCCAGTACGAGGAGAAGGTGCTGCTCAGCAAGAACTGGAGCGGTTACAACCTGACGGTGGGGATCGGCGACGGAAACGGGGACGGGCTGCCCGACATCTGGAGCCGGGACCGGAACGGTGACCTGTGGTTCCACGCCAACGGCGGGAACTACAACCTGCGTGCGCCGGTGAAGGTGATGACGAACACGGCGCGCTTCAACGTGATCACCGGCGCTGGCGACCTCGATGGCGACGGCCGGGCAGACCTGGTGGTCCGCAACGCGAGTTCGTCCAGGGTCTCGATCTATCCGGGCCGGGGGGACGGTTCGTTCGCGCCCTATGTGACCACCGACCTGGTGCTGACGGGGCACAACCTGCCGTTCACGTTGGGTGACGTCAACAAGGACGGGAAGCCCGACATCATCGCGATCAAGGGGAACAGCATGATCCTGCACCTGAACCGAAGCTCACGCTAGGGAGCATGGTCAGTGGAGTTGGCCCGTCGCCTGCTCGGCGGCGTACTTCCGCTCCAGTGAGTCTGGGTCGGCGTGGGCGACCCAGACCGTGGACCCACCGCTGACCAGTGGGGCCACGAAAGTGGCCAACCCCGTCGGGGAAGCGGGGTTGGCCGTGGTCAGCAGGCGCCCGCCGCCGGCAACGAGGTCCCAGGCCTCGCCGGTGGCGGGCGTCACCAGTTCCGCCTGGGTTGTCGCGGCCGGGCCGTCCGGACCGGCGAGCAGTGCGAGGTCGTCGGCCTGGGGCGGGTCCCAGGGCAGGAACGAATCCGGCTGGCCCCAGACCTCCACGCCGAAGTCGTGCACGCCGGCCGGCAGCGGGTCGGCGAAGCGGACACCGAGGGGGAGCAGGGCGGTGGCGAGCACGGGGGCGGACCCGCCACGATCGGCGTACGTCACCACGGTGGCCGGTCCGCAGATGACGGCGTCCGCCGCCGCGTCGCTGCCGTCGAAGGTGACTGCCAGGCCAGCGTTCCACGCCGCGCCGAGGAAGACCGGGCCCAGCCAGTGCGTGGGCAGGTCGATGAGGACGCGGTCCCCGCGCTCCAGGTCGAACTCCTCCACCAGCAGGCTCGAGGTCTTGGCCACCCAGTTGGCCCAGGTTGCCACGGAGAGCTCGACCCGCTCGCCGGTGGCATCGTCATAGAACGTGACCAGCGGCCGTCCCGGATCGGCAGCGAGGAGGGAGGAGAGCAGGTCGGGGAACGTGGCAGCCATGCCCCCAGCCTAGGATCGGCCCCATGACGCAGACGCCACAGGCAACCGGTCCGGCCCCCCAGGCACTGGCAGCACCCGAGGCGGTGATCGTCGCCGGCGGCTTCGGCAGCCGACTGCTCCCGCTGACCGAACGGCGCCCCAAGCACCTGCTCGACGTCGGGGGAGTGCCGTTCCTCGAGCACCAGATCGCCCGCCTGGCCGCGGCCGGGGTGGAGCACATCGTGCTGGCGACCTCCTACCACGCGGACATGTTCGCCCCGGTCCTCGGCGATGGCAGCCGGTGGGGAGTGCGCCTCGACTACGTGCTGGAGGAGGAACCGCTCGGCACCGGTGGCGCGATCCGCAACGTCGCCACGGCGCTGGGTGACGATCCCGACGGTGCCGTCATCATCCTGAACGGCGACATCCTCTCCGGCCATGACCTGGCCGCCCAGCTCGCTGACTTCCGGGCCGGGCGCCGGGGCCGGCGCGTCGACGTCTCGTTGCACCTGCTGGAGGTCGAGGACGCGCGCGCCTTCGGTTGCGTGCCCACCGACGACGAGGGACGGGTGCTGGACTTCGTCGAGAAGTCGGACAACCCGGTCACGAACCAGATCAATGCGGGTTGCTACATCTTCCGCCGCGACGTGATCGACCGGATCCCGGCCGGCCAGGTGGTCTCGGTGGAGCGGGAGACCTTCCCCGGCCTGGTCGCCGACGGTTCACTGGTGGTCGGCTTCGTCGACTCGGCCTACTGGCGCGACGTCGGTACGCCGCAAGCCCTGGTCGCCGCGTCGCGTGACGTGGTCCTCGGGGTGGCGCCGACGCCGGCGGTCGAGGCGGGTGACGGCAGGGCCCGGATCCACCCGGACGCCTCCGTCGACCCGGCTGCCACCGTGGACGGGGGCAGCCTCGTGATGGCCGCCGCCGCGATCGCACCGGGCGCCCAGGTCAGCGGCAGCATCGTGATGACTGGCGCCAGCGTTGCGGCTGGCGCGCGCGTGGTCGACTCGGTGCTCGGCCCCGGCGCCAGGGTCGGCGAGAACGCGCGCCTGGACGGGGCCACGCTGGGTGACGACGCAACCGTCGGTGATGGCGTCGAGCTTGCCGAGGGCGAGCGGGTCGGCTGCGGGGAGCAACGCTGAGCCTGGCGGGCCAGGCCCGGCGTCACATCCCGTTCGGCTCGGGTGAGTCGAAGTAGTCGTACTCCTGCATGAAGTCGTAGAGAGCCTCGCCGGAGACGGAACTGCAGTGCTGCCAGACGCCGACCTGCTTCTCGACCTCGCTCACGTCGACCTCCTTGCCGCCGCGTGACCAGTGGTTGATCACGATGTGCGTGCCCTCGGGGAAGGCGTCGCCGTCCTCGGAGGTCCACGGCACGGCCTTGAACTTCAGCCGCGGGTTGCTGGTGCCCTTGAGCTTGGTCGCGATGGCACGCAACTGGGTCATCTGCTCGTCATCGTTGGCGATGGTCTCGTCGTACCAGATGAACGTGTATCCGTGCTCCAGGTTGTGCACCAGGCGCTCCAGCGGCGGACGGTCGGTGCTGGTGTAGAGCTTGCGGTCCATCGTGTCCGGGGTGCCCCAGTGCGGACCGTAGGCCGGCGGGACCTCGTCGTACTCGATCGGAGTGCCCTCGGGCCGGTGCTCCTGGTTGCCGGTGGCCGGCTTGGTGAAGACGTCCTCGCAGGCCTCGGCAGCAGGGGCGCCGATGCCCGCCAGGTCGATGTCGTTGAACGCTCGCAGGTCCCACCACTCCTTGACCGGCTTCCACGCGGCGAAGCCGATGATGGCGATGGCGATCACGATGCAGACACCGACGATCACCGCGCCCTGGCGTTGGTCGGCGCGCTTCTGCTGGTTGCGGAGCTGGTCAGCGACGTCGCGCCGGCTGACCTTCTTGTTGGGCTTCTTGGCCACGGAACGGGCTTCTCTCTGCGATGTCGAGGCGTACGGGGGCAGAGTCTACGGAGTCGGGGGAAGGAAACTCACGTCGACGGTCCCTGCCACCGCGGCCGTGGTCACGCGTACGTGCCAGCCGAAGGCGTGGGCCAGGGCCCGTGCGGCGTACGCCGATGGCTCGCTGACGCCCCGGACCACCACCCGCGCCGCCCCGCCCGGACCGTCGATCACCTCGGCCGGGCCGAAGACATCCACGGCGGCGGCATGCAGGTCGGCCGCCACGGCCGGGGCACCGAAGATGGCCCCGTCCGTGCCGGCCAGGGCGCGGACCACGGCCTCGCGGGAGCCGAGGCCGAACATGTCCGCCCCGTCCTCGCGGACCAGGGCGCCGGCGCCGCTGCCGTGCTCCCCGGGCGGGAGGACCAGGTCGGCGCGCCCGCTGATCACGGTGAACGGGCGACCGCCGAGCTTGCCCGAGGCGAGTTCGGAGAGCCCGGCCAGTTCGTCGGCCACGGCAGGTGCGGTGACGGCGAGCGGGTTGCCGTAGTCGTCGATGCGGCCGGCGAACTCCTCGAGGACGACCAGGCCGGCAGCACCGATGGCGATGTCGGTCTGGCCGTTGCGCCACGGGCGCCCGGCGGTGTCGGTGACCAGGACCGCGACGTTGCGCCCCGTCCCGGCGAGCACGTCCTGGCGGACCCGCCGGGCGGTGGCATCAGGATCGAGCGGCAGCAGCAGGAACTGGCCGGCGGCCACGTTCGATGCATCGATCCCGGCGGCGGCCATGGTCAACCCGAGGTGGTTGCGCACGATCGTGGTCGGACCGCGGCGCGCGACCACGCGGACCGACTCCCCGGCGATCGCCGACTCGCGGTCGCCGGTGCGCTGGCGGCCCTCGGCCTTGCTGACCACCTTGCTGGTGATGGTGACCACGTCCCCGTCGGCAAGCTCGACCCCTGCATCCCGGCAGGCGGCCAGCAGCACCTGGCCCAGGTCGTCACCCTCGGAGATCTCGCCGACGCCGTCGGGGGCCACCACACGCAGGCTGGTCACTGCGCCAGCGCCATCGCGGCAGCCGCCATCCGGGCAGTGGCCGGATGGTCCGTCATCATCAGCGGCACGGCCGCGGCGCGCAGGCCGGCCTGCTCGATGCGGGCAACCTGGTCCGCGTCGCGCTCGTCGACGAGCCACCCATCCAGCACGCCACCGCGGGACCGGGCGCCGTAGTGGCCGGCCACCCCTGCGGCGGAGACCTCGACGCCGATCGAGGTCAGCATCTGCTCGGCCATGCCGCGCACGTGGGACTCGCCGACGATCGGGGAGAGGCCGACCACCGGTGCGGTGGTCTCCAGGAGTGCCTCCCTGATCCCGGGGACGCCCAGGATGGTGCCGACCGAGACGACCGGGTTCGACGGCGGCACGATGACCAGGTCGGCGCCCGTGATCGCCTCCACCACACCGGGCGCGGGACTGGAGTCGTCGAGTCCGACGAAGGCCAGCGCCTCGGCGGGGACCTCGGCCCGCAGACGCACCCAGTATTCCTGGAAGTGGATCACCCGCCTGCCCGAGGGAGCCTCGGCGTCGGCGATCGCCACGTGGGTCTCCACCCGGTCGTCGGTCATCGGCAGCAGGCGCAGCGAGTCGCCGTACGCCGGGGTGAGCCACCGCTGGCACAGCGCAGTGGTCACCGCCGAGAGCGGATAGCCGGCCTCCAGCATCTGGGTCCGGACCAGGTGCGTGGCGATGTCACGGTCGCCGAGGCCGAACCAGGTGGGCTCGACGCCGTACGTCGCGAGCTCGTCCTTGACGCTCCAGGTCTCCTCGCGCCGGCCCCAGCCCCGCTCGGGGTCGATGCCGTCGCCCAGGGTGTACATCACGGTGTCCAGGTCGGGGCAGACCTTGAGGCCGTGGATCCACAGGTCGTCCGCGGTGTTGGCGACTACGGTGACCACGGCATCATCGGATGCGGGCACCGTGCCGGTCCGGATCCCGTGGAGCAGGCCCTGGAGGAACTTCGCGCCGCCCATGCCTCCGGAGAGGACGGTGATCGCGCGGGGGAGGGGGTTTGCCATGGTCCAAGCGTGCCTGATCGGCAGAAAAGCGTGCCGAGAGGGTGGTTATATCAGATCCGGGCTTGACTTCCGTGGCACGACAGGCATGTAATTCCCATAGTGTTGTTCACACCGGCCGGGCCGGAAGATCTCGGGGTTTCATCGCCGGGGCAGGTGCTTTGGTCAGTGGACAGCCACCGGAATCAGGGTCGAAAGGGGAGTGCTGTGAGAGAACTGTTCCTCCTCGACGGGGACGACGCGGAAGAGTTCGGTTGGCAGGAGAGGGCGCTGTGCGCCCAGACCGATCCGGAGGCGTTCTTCCCGGAGAAGGGTGGCTCCACCCGGGAGGCCAAGAAGGTCTGCCTGACATGCGATGTTCGTGACGACTGTCTCGAGTATGCATTGATGAATGACGAGCGCTTCGGCATCTGGGGCGGTCTCTCCGAGAGGGAGCGCCGCAAACTGAAGAAGCGTGCTGTCTGAACTGGACCAGCCGCTGACGCGGTTGGCCACCAGGGCAGATGATGGCACTCCACCGGTCTCCGTCTAGGGTTGGCCGGCGTGACAGTCACTGCCCTGCTGGTCAACCACGACGGCGCTCGATGGTTGCCGGCGGTGCTCGCCGGCCTGGCTGAGCAGCAACATCCGCCCGAGCGGATCGTCGCGGTCGACACCGGGAGCACCGACGGCTCGGTCGACCTGCTCGTCGAAGCATTCGGGGCCGATCGCGTGCTCACCCATCCGGGGTCCTTCCCGGAAGCGGTCGCTCATGCCCTGGCCGGCATCGAGACCGAGTGGGTCTGGCTGCTTCACGACGACTCCCGCCCGGCGCCCGGTGCACTCGGGGCGCTGCTGGACGCAGCACGGCGGCACGACGCGGACGTGGCCGGACCCAAGCTGCGTGAATGGCCGTCCCTGCGTCGCCTCCTCGAGGTCGGTGTCACCGTCTCCGGACAGGGATTGCGCGAGACCGGCCTGGAGCGAGGCGAGTACGACCAGGGCCAGCACGACAAGGTCCGTGAGGTGCTGGCGGTCAACACGGCCGGGATGCTGGTCCGCACTGACCTCTTGGTCGAACTGGATGGGTTCGACCCGCAACTCCCGGTCTTCAGCACTGACGTCGACTTCGGGTGGCGGGTCGCTCGTGCCGGCCGACGCACCATCGTCGCGCCCGATGCAATCGTCTTCCATGCCGAGGCCGCGACCCGTGGGCTGCGGCGCACTGCTGCCACGGGCAAGCACCATCACCTCGCCGAGCGGCGCGCTGGCATCTACACCATGCTCGTCAACACCTCCGGGCGCAATCTGCCCTGGCAGTGGCTCCGGCTCGTGGTCGGTTCACTGTTCCGGATGCTGGGCATGCTGCTGGCCCGCTCGCCCCGCGCGGCCTGGCACGAACTCGTCGCGCTGCTCGGCGTCCACGCCCATCCCGGCCGGATCGTGGCGGCTCGACGTGCCCGCCGTGACCTGGGTGACCCGCGGGGAGAGCGCGTCCGCTCCCTGCTTGCGCCATGGTGGCTGCCGATCCGCCATGCCATCGACTTCGTCACCGACGTCGGCACTGCGGTGGTCAACCAGGGCCGCGACGCCGCCGAACGCCGCCGGGCCGCCCGGCTGGCGGAGTCGGGGGTCGTGGTCCATGAGACCAACCCGGACGAGTCGGAGGAACTCGCCCCGGACACCTCCTTCCTGGCCCGACTGGTGACCAACCCACGGGCACTCGCCGGCATCGCCGTCTTCCTGTTCAGCTTGTGGGCGGCCCGCGAGGCACTCGGCCCGCTCATGGGTGGGGCGCTCTCCCCTGCGCCCGACTCCGCCGGGGAACTGTGGCGACTGGCGACCGAGGGCTGGCACGAGGTCGGTCAGGGCACCGACGCCCCGGCCCCGACGTACCTGCTCCCCATCGCCTTCCTGGGCACGCTGCTCCTGAACAGCGCCACGGCAGCGGTCTCGCTGGTCTTCCTGGTCGCCGTCCCGGTGGCCGGATGGGGCGCCTGGCGCTTCACCCGCGTCGTCGCGGAACTCGGCTCGGGACAACCCGCCTCCCCGTGGATCCTGGCCTGGGCAACGGCCGCCTACGCCGCCGTGCCCGCAGCGAGTGGCGCCTGGGGGCAGGGCCGCCTCGGCTTCATCGCCTCTGCGGCGCTCCTGCCCTGGTTGGCGCACGCCGCGCTGGGCCTCTTCGAGCCGTACGCCGACCGGCGCTGGCGGGCCGGATGGCGCACCGGCTTCCTGCTGGCCCTGCTGACTGCCTTCACCCCTGGGGCCTGGCCCTTCATTCTCTGCCTGGTCCTGATCGTGATGGCAGCGCTGTGGTCCATGGCCCGGGACGTGGCGCAGCGGCGCAGCGTCTGGGGTCCGATCGTGGTCACCGTGCTGGTGCCGCCGTTGTTGCTGCTCCCCGGCGCGATCGGGATGCTGGGCCACGACATCGCCGGACTCTTCCTGGAGGCTGGCCGGGTGCTGGCCAAGCCCGGTCCGGTCGACCTGCTCGCCGGTCGGTTCCCCGAGCCCTCGGCGCCGCACTGGACCGGACTGCTCCTGCTGGTCCCCGCGGTGCTGGCACTCGCCCGGGACCGGACCCGGATGGCGGTGGTCGGCTGCTGGCTGGTGGTCGCACTCGCATCCGTGCTGACCCTCGTGCTGAGCCGGATCACGGTCGACCTGCCCGCTGGCAGCACCCGTCCCGGCCTCGGCTTCATGCTCCTGGTGATCAGCGGGGCACTCATCGCTGCGGTTGCCATCGCTGCCCACGGATTGCTGGCCAGCTTCTCCGGTGCCAGCTTCTCGTGGCGCCAGCCGGTCGCCGGCGTGGCTGCCGCGGCGGCCCTGGTCGTGCCGGTCGGGGGGCTCGGCTGGTGGGTCTTCGATGGCGACAACCTCCTCGAGCGACCGACGGATTCTGCGGTGCCGGCCTACATGGCGCAGGGGGCCGACGCCTCACCGGGCCACGGAGTCCTGATGCTCGAGGGCGACGTCGAGACCGGCTTCACCTGGCAGGTCTACCGCGGAGACGGGATCACCCTGGGCGAGGACGAGGTGCTGGCGCTGACCGGGCCTGACCCTGTTCTGAACGCGGATGTGGCAGAACTCCTCTCCGACCCGACACCCGAGTTGATCGCCTCACTGCCGGACCGGGGCATCGACTACGTGGTCCTGGCCGCACCCGCCGATGGCCAGGTCGCGGCCACCCTGGACGCCGCTCCGGGTCTCGTCCAGGCCAGCAGCACCGACCGCGCGACCCGTGCCTGGCAGTTCGACCGGGCAGCACCTGACGACGCCATCTCCGGCTCCGGACCGGCCTGGCACCCGTGGCTGGTCGCCATCCAGATGATCGCCTTCGTCGTGGTCGCCGTGCTCTGCGGCCCGGCGCGCAAGGAGGAGGCAGAGTCATGAGCGGTGTGCAGGGCGGTCGCCGGATGGCGGGACGGGTGCTGGAGTCGCGCCCACGGATCAGCAAGACCCTGGCCGTGGGCATCGCGGCAGTCGTGGTCACCGCCGCCTCGGTCGCCGGGATGCGGGGGTCGGACCAGGGCGCACCCGAGGCGGTGCGGGAGGCGCAGTACAGCCCGGTCACCAGCCAGGCGTTGTCGTGCCCGGCCAGCTTCGGCGCGGATGCCGTGCTCCTGGTGGGCTCCCTGACTGAACCCGGGGAGGGGAGCCTGTCGACCCGGCCCGCGACGGGGGGAGAGGGCACGACGGTGACCATCGAGGCAGGCACCGTCGCCACGGTCGGCGTCGGTGACGTGCCCACCATCCTTGCCGGGCAGGGGAGCGCAGCCCGGGCCCTGCTCGGGGCCCGGGTGCGGACCCAGGGGCCCAAGGCTGCCGCCGAGTGCACCCTCCCCGCCCCGGAGACTTGGTTCACCGGTGCGGGGGCAGGCGGCCTCCACACCTCCCAACTGGTCCTGGTCAACCCTGACGACGGCCCTGCGGTGGCCGATGTGACCGCTTGGTCGAGCACGGGCGAGGTGGAAGCCTCCGACCTGCGCGGAGTCACGGTGAAGGGCAACTCCCGGGTCGTCCTGGACCTGGCCGAGCTGGTGCCGACACGGGAGGAGCTCGCGGTGCGTGTCAGCGTGGGCCGTGGGCGACTGGCCGCCACCGTGCGAGATGCCTACACCCCGCGTGGAGGCAGTGGGCGTGTCGATGCGTTGCAGGCCAGTGCGGCGCCTGCCACCGACCTGCTCATTCCTGCCTTCCCCCGCCAGAGCAGTGAGGCCACCCTCGTGCTGGCCAATCCCGGCGAGAACGCGTCGCGCGTCTCGTTGTCGGTGGTCGGCGTCGAGGCGGAGTTCACTCCCGAGGGGTTCGAGGAGATCCAGGTGCCAGCGGGCCAGGCCGTGGTGACCGAACTGCCCGACGCAGTGACCCGACTGGTCAAGGACGAGGACACCGTGATGCGGCTGGTTGCCAGCGAGCCCGTGGTCGCCGGGGTCCGCGTCGTCGTGGCCGGCGACTTCGCACACCTGGGCGCCATTGCGCCGCTCCAGGGCGAAGCTGGAGCGGTCGTTCCGCACCAGGGCAATCGCCGACTCGTGCTGACCACCACCGGCGAGGCCACCGTTGCCGACCTTGAGTTCGTCGGGGCAAGTGATCCTGCGAAGGCCACCGGCAGGCTGCGCTTGCGTCCAGGCTCGGCCTCTGCCGCGACCCTTCCTGCGGGGACCCGCGCCGTCGTGGTCCGCTCCAGTGAGCCGATCGTCGGGGCCGTGCGCACCGAGGAGGGTGGGATCGCGTGGTCCCCGTTGCGCGCGCTGGTCTCGGAGAAGATCGTTCCGGACGTCCGCCCGGCCTGGTGAGGACGGGCCGGCTCAGGCCCTGCCTGAGGGATCGGCCAACTCTGCCTCGTTCTCCGCGAACGGGTGCTTTTCCACGAAATCGCGGGCTTCGGCGTACATCCGCTCGATGTAGGCCTCGAGCTGGTCGCCCTCGACGCGCCACTGCCCGCGCCCGCCGATCTTGATCGCCGGCAGGTCGCCGCGCCGCACCAGCGCATACACCTGGGCCTGGGAGGTGTTGAGCACGGTGGCCACGTCCGCGAGGGTGAGGAATCGGGGGGTGCCTGCCATGGGGTCCACTCTGCCATCAACGGGTCGACCGTGTGCGCATCGGCGGGGCGCCTGTGGACAACGGATATGCGAAATGCCGTTTTTGCGGTGATGATGGTCCGCGTGAGCACCAATCTCGGGAAGACAGGTGTGCCGGCCGCCCAGCGGGCCCGGGCACACGGATGGCGTGATCCGCGGCTGTGGATCGGACTGGCGCTGGTGGCTGGCTCCGTGCTGGTCGGGGCACGCCTGCTGGGCGCGGCAGATGACACCACCCAGGTGTGGGCGGTCCGCACGGACCTGGCGGCCGGTCAGGCGGTCACCGCGGATGACCTGGTCGCGGCCAGGGTCCGCTTCAGCGACGACGACGAGGACCGTTACCTGAGCACCAGCCAGGCGCTGCCGGACGATGCCGTGCTGGTGCGTGCAGTGGGGGCCGGGGAACTGCTCCCGGCTGGCGCGCTGGCCACGGGTGCCGCTCAGTTCGTCGAGGTTCCGCTCTCGGCGCCGGCCCAGGACATCCCGACCACCCTGGCACGAGGATCACGGATCGATGTCTACGTGGTGCCGGCCCCGGGCGGCGCCCCTGGGGACGACTCCGATGCCTCTGCGCGCAAGGTGCTCGATGACGTGCTGGTGGTCGCGGCGCCGGAAGCCGACGACGTGCTGGGCAACGTGGGGAACCGGCAGGTCCTGGTCGCCGTGCCCGCGGAGGAGGAGAACGCGATCGGGATCGTCCTGGCCGCAGCCCGGGAGGGACGGATCCAGATAGCAAGGCGGGGTTGACCATGCATGGTCCACGACGCAGTTGCGTGCTGGTGCTCGGCGCAGGGGACGCCTGGGAGCCTGCGGCGCTGCCGATCCTGGCGGCTGACCGGAACATCGTCGTCCTCAAGAGGTGTGTCGACGTCACCGACCTGCTCGCGGCCGCCACCACGGGGCAGGCGCACGTGGCCGTCCTCGGTGTGGACGTGCCGGGCCTCGACGCGACGGCAGTCGCCCACCTGCGCAGTCACCAGGTGGAGCCGCTCGCCGTGGTGCCCGACGAGTCGGGCGAACCCGCTTCGATGCATCTGCGTCGCCTCGGGATCAACCACGTGGTCGTCCGCAGTCAGCTCAACGACCTGCCGGCACTGGTGCAACGCGCGGCGCTCGATCCGGGCCTCCACGGAGCTCCCACCCAGGCACCGTCCGGCAGCCCCCACCCGAATGCTGCGAGTGGTGGCGATCCCGGGGAGCGTCAGGGCCCCCATGGCCCAGCAGTCCCGCTGCCCGCGGACGCTCCACCGCAGGGCGAGGCGCCCGGAGGTCGCGCCGTGGTGGTGTGGGGGCCAGCAGGCGCCCCGGGCCGTACGACGCTCGCCCTCGGGCTGGCCGGGGAGCTGGGCCGGCGCGGACGGGACCCGCTGGTCCTTGACGTCGACCCCTGGGGTGGCGCAGTGGGCCAGCACCTGGGCATCCTGGAAGAGGTCTCCGGCCTCCTGGCCAGTGCCCGCGCGTCGGCCAACGGTGACTTGCCCGGCCACTTCCTGAGGCTGCAGCGACGGGCCGCCGGGATCCGCGTGCTGACCGGCCTGCCACGTGCTGACCGCTGGACCGAGATCCGGAGCGGCACGGTGCCCGAGCTCGTCGAGCTCGGCAGGGAGCAGGGCGACGTCATCCTCGACGTCGGCTTCAGCCTCGAGGGCGATCCGGCTGCCGAGCACCTGGGGCGCACCGGGCGCAACGCAATGACCCTGGAGGCCATCGAGGTGGCCGACGAACTCGTCGTGGTGGGCAATGCCGACCCGGTGGGACTGGCCCGGCTGGCCCGCGGGCTGGTCGAGCTCGCCGAGCTGACCCAGGGCCGCCCGGTGCGGGTGGTGGTCAACCGGATGCGGGCCTCGCTCGGCTGGACCGAGCGGGAGGTGGCCGCGATGGTCTCCGGGTTCGGCGCAGTCGCCACCCTCCACTTCCTGCCCGATGACCGCCCGGCCACCGACCGGGCGCTGGTGTCCGGCCGAACCCTCACCGAGACGGGGGACTCGCCCCTGGTCCGCGGCATCAGCCAGGTGGTCGATGCACTCGATCCGGCCTCGGCCAGGGTGTCCCGCGGGCTCAGGAGGAGAAGAGGAGCAACAGCCCGCCGACGGTGAAGCCCACCATCACCACCAGCATCGAGAGTTGTCCGGTCAACTGGTGGCGCCGGGGCAGCAGGGCAATGGCCCGGTCATGGGCGGCGACCACTGCGACCACGTGCCCGATCACCACGCCCAGCACCTTGGTGGTGGCCAGGAAGGTGGGGTGGTAACTGAGCCAGTAGTTGATCTCCCAGTTCGCCGTGCCGAGCAGGTTGGCCCCGGTGCTGAACGGGTCACTGAGCAGGATCAGCGCCTGCTGGCCGCCCTCGACGAAATAGCTCAGGTAATGGGCCACCGTGTAGCCGACCAGGATCGGCACCAGGGAGTGGGCGAAGTCCCCGGGGAGCGCCGTACGGCGATAGCCATCGGCGACCCCGGTCAGCATCGCGGCCACCGCGAAGAGGAGGCCCACCGCGACGATGAAGCCGATCAGGGCGAGCAGGTTGACGGTGTTGATGCCCGAGTCCAGGCCCTGGGTGAACCGCAGCCAGGTGTTGGCCTCCTTGAACGAGTCGAAGGCCGTGCTGCCCAGCAGGACCGCGCAGACCGCCAGCAGGCCCGGGCGGGTGGGCATCCGGTCGAGGTTGACCAGCGGGTTGCGCACCACCAGGTCGCCAGCCGCGTTCCGTCCCCACACGGAGAGCCTCCCGACCAGGGTCGAGAAGACCTCGAACGGGTCGGCATGCTCGTGGAACGTGCTGCCGAAGAGTGCACCGCCGACCAGCATCGCGGCGACGTACACGGCGCACCACAGGCGCAGGGGCCCCAGTTCGGCGTTGAACGGATAGATCAGTTCGAACCAGACGAAGGCAAAGAGGGTCAGCGCCGCGGGCCAGTAGCCGAGCCGGGCCGGATAGGTGAACAGGCCCCGGTCCGGGTCGGTCCCGGCCAGCCTGGCGATGCCCAGGTTGATGGTGCGCACCGGGCTGACGGCCTTGTAGAACGGGCCGAACAGGAGCGAGGCCGGCACGATGCCGACCCAGAGCACCACGTAGAAGACATAGAAGACCGGGTTGATCAGCAGGTCCTTGCCGAAGACCGCTGCGGCTGCGACATAGACGAAGAAGGCGAAGCCCAGGGCCCGGACCACCCCCCGGAACCAGGTGGAGTCGACCAGGGCACCGATCCGGGGGACCGGGGTGCCGTCGTACTCGGGCTTGCGGAAGCGTGGCGTGCGCCAGGCGAGGGCCAGGACGATGAAGGAGATGGCCAGTGCAGCGCTGGCCCCGGCAACGGCGTACTCGGCGGGGAGCGGCAGGTCCTTGGCGCCGCCCACGCCGTGGGCGAGGTAGTCCATCGCTCAGCGGACCTCGAACTGGAGCGCGACCTTGTTGTGCGCGTGCGACTCGGCGGGGAAGATCCCCGGCGCGTCGAAGGTGATCGTGTGCTCGCTCTGCCCGGCCTCGAACGCGACCGTCATCTCCTGCGGCTTGGCATGGATGTGGAGTTCGCCGGCGACGTCGGAATCAATCTTGAGCAGGAACGGTGCTCCCCGCTCGACGGCGATCCGCTTGCCGTTGGGCTCGATGTCGTCCCCGGAGATGGTCACCGTGATCGTGTCGACCACTTCGGAGGTGCCGCCGGGGGAGTCTCCGCCCGAGCCGCAGGCAGCCAGGCAGAGCAGGGCAACCAGGGCAAGGACGAGGCCGACGGACGACCGATGCGAGCGGGACATGATTCTCCTGACACCTCCACACGATGGAACCGGACCGGATGTGCTGGGTTCCTCTGCAAGAATCCCATGTGAGGCAAGTGTCGCGGGGAACAGGGGTGATGATGTGGTGACGCGGTTGAAGCGACGGGACCTGCTCTTCCTGGCGGACCGGTCGCGTACGACGCCGATGCACAACGCAACCTTGGAGATCTTCGACCCGGCCGAATCCGGTTTCGACTACACCCGGCTGGTCGAGTTGATCGACGACCGGATCGCGTTCGTGCCGCGCTACCGCCAGCGGATCCAGGAAGTCCCGGGTCGGCTGGCCAACCCGATCTGGGTCGACGACGACCGCTTCGACCTCGCCTTCCACGTACGCCGCTCCGGCCTGCCCCGTCCCGGCACCATGGAGCAGTTGCGGGAACTGACCGCGCGGATCATGTCCCGTCCGCTGGACACCGCCCGTCCGCTGTGGGAGATCTACTTCATCGAGGGCCTGGCCGAGGGCCGGGTCGCGGTGCTCTCCAAGTCGCACCAGATCCTCGTCGACGGGGTGCGCACGGTGGACATCGGCCAGGTGCTGCTGGACACCAAGCCGGAGCCGAAGCAGCTCGAGCACGACGACTGGCAACCGCGGCGGGCCCCGTCCCCGTTGCGGATGACGGCCGGTGCGGTGCGCGACAACCTGCTCTCGCCGACGACGCTCTTCGCGACCGGACAGAGTGCCTTCGACGGTGCCGTACGCCGTGCAGCCGGGGCGCAGCGTCGCGCCGGTGCGGTCGCCAATGCGCTGGCCAACCGGCGTCCGACTCCCGAGTCGCCGATCTCCGCCGAGCTCTCCGAGCAGCGGCGCCTGGTCACGGTGCGCACCGACCTGGAGGACTACCGCAGGATCCGTGACGAGCACGGCACCTCGGTCAATGACGTCATCCTGGCCACGCTCACCGGGGCACTGCGCAACTGGCTGATGGCCCGCGGCACCTCCTCGACCGCGATGCGCAGCCTGCGGGCGATGGTGCCGATGTCGGTGATCGACGAAGGACTCGAGGCCACCTCGCTGGGCACCCAGATCGCCGGCCACCTGGTCACCCTCCCGGTCGGCGAGCCGAGCCCGGTGATCCGGTTGCACCAGGTGGCCTATGCGTTCAAGTCGCACAAGGAGACCGGCACCGCGGTGGCCGCGAACCGGCTCGCCGGCATCGCCGGGTTTGCCCCGACCACCTTCCACGCGCTCGGCTCCCGGGTGGCTGCCGAGCACCAGCGCAAGGGATTCCACCTCACCATCACCAACGTGCCCGGACCGCAGTTCCCGCTCTATGCAGCGGGCGCGCCGATGGTGGAGACCTACCCGGTCCAGCCGCTGCTGCCCGGGCAGGCGCTGGCGATCGGGGTCACCTCCTATGACGGCAAGGTCTTCTACGGGATCACCGCGGACCGCGATGCACTGCCGGACGTGACCGTCCTGGGGCAGTGCGTCACCGAGTCCCTCGATGAGTTGCTGGACACCGCGAGCGGTGCCCGGCCGAAGGCTCCGCGGGGTCGGCGCGGCACCGGGAGGAAGAAGTGAGCGCGGTCCCCGTGCGGATCTACCTCCCGCTGACGTCGGCCGGACTGCAGGAACTCGTCGCCGAGGCCCGGGTCGCGGCGCCGCTGGCGGCGCACGCCGTCACCGATGCACTCCGCCAGGCGTGGCCCGAGGGCGATGACGAGGAACTCGAGTACGCCGCCCTGGCCGCAGCCGCTGACGCCTCCTGGCACCTGCGCGGTGTCGGCGACGCCCCACGCCGCCACGTGCTCGCTGCCGACGTGGCCGCGGACGCCGTACGGCCCGATGGCCCGGGGGAGGACCCGACCCTGGTCCGGGTGGAGCACGACGTGGTTTGGAAGAACCTCGCTGCGCTCCACGTCGACACGAGTGACCACGCACCCGATGACGACCAGGAACTCGCCTGGTTCGCCGTCCAGGAGATCCGCGACCTCCTCTGAAGCCAGCGTTGGACCGGACCTGCCCCGGGACACGCGGGGCGTTGAGACCGGCGTCACCGTCTGACACCATCGCGGAATGGACGCAATCACCTTTCCCCCGGCTCCCACGAACGAGCCGAACCTGTCCTATGCACCCGGCAGCCCCGAACGGGCCGAGCTGGTCACCGAGCTGGACAGGATCAAGCGCAAGCAACACTCCCTGCGTGCCGTGATCGACGGCCGCCGTCGCCAGGGCGGGGGTGAGGAGATCAAGGTGGTCCAGCCGCACGACCACCAGCATGTGCTCGGCGTACTGAAGAACTCGACCGCGAAGGACGCCGAGGCGGCCATCAAGGCAGCGGCGAAGGCCGCCCCGGCATGGCGCGCGATGTCCCTCGACGACCGGGCAGCGATCCTGCTGAAGGCCGCCGACCTGCTCGCCGGCCCCTGGCGGCAGCGGATCAACGCCGCCACCATGCTCGGCCAGTCCAAGACGGCTTGGCAGGCCGAGATCGACGCCGCCTGCGAACTGCTCGACTTCTGGCGCTTCAACGTCCACTACGCCCGGCAGATTGCTGCCGAGCAGCCGATCGCGAACAGCCCCGGTGTCTGGAACCGCTCGGACCACCGGCCCCTGGAGGGGTTCGTCTACGCGATCACCCCGTTCAACTTCACCGCGATCGCCGGCAACCTGCCCACCGCCCCGGCACTGATGGGCAACACGGTGCTGTGGAAGCCGTCGACGACCCAGCAACTGGCCGCGTCACTGACGATGGAACTCCTCGAGGAAGCCGGCATGCCGCCCGGGGTGATCAACATGCTTCCCGGCCACGGCGCCGACGTCTCCTCGGTGGCGCTGGCCCACCCTGACCTCGCCGGGATCCACTTCACCGGCTCCACGCCCGTCTTCCAGCACCTGTGGAGCACGGTCGGCGCCAACATCGCGACCTACCGCTCCTATCCCCGGGTGGTGGGGGAGACCGGTGGCAAGGACTTCATCATCGCCCACCCCTCGGCCGATCCCGACGTGACGCGGGTGGCGATGCTGCGCGGCGCCTTCGAATTCCAGGGCCAGAAGTGCTCGGCCGCGTCCCGCGCCTACATCGCCCGATCGGTGTGGGAGAAGCTCAAGGACCAGTTCCTGGCAGACGTCGACGCACTGCCGATGGGCGACGTCAGCGACCTGTCCAACTTCATGGGCGCGGTGATCGACGACCGCGCGTTCGCCAAGCACAAGGCGGCGATCACCCGGGCGAAGCGGACCAAGGGCCTCGACGTCGTCGCCGGCGGCACGTACGACGACTCCGTGGGCTGGTTCGTCCGGCCCACCGTGGTGCTCGGCAGCGACCCGGGCGATGCCATCTTCTCCACCGAATACTTCGGCCCGATCCTGGCCGTCCACGTCTATCCGGACGGTGACTTCGAGAAGGTCGTCCGCAAGGCGGAGTCGGTCTCCCCCTATGCCCTGACCGGCGCCATCATCGCCCAGGACCGGGCCGCGATCGCCTGGGCGAGTGAGGAACTCCGCTTCGCCGCGGGCAACTTCTACATCAACGACAAGCCGACCGGGGCCGTGGTCGGCCAGCAGCCGTTCGGCGGCGGGCGGGCCTCGGGGACCAACGACAAGGCGGGCGCCGCCTCCAACCTGCTCCGCTGGACCTCGCCCCGCTCGATCAAGGAGACGTTCGTGCCGCCGGTGGACCACCGTTACCCGCACATGGCACCCGAGGCCGAGTGACAGCGATGGCGCCCCCAGTGGGAGACTGGGGGCGCCATGAACCTCGACCTGGACGTCCTCGCGATCGCCGGTGTGCTGGCCCAGCACATGGGCCAGCTCCACGCCTATGAGCACCTGATCGTCTACGCGCTCGCCTTCGGCCCGTTCATCGTGCTCGGCATCGTGGTCTGGTTCGTCCGCCGGCGCGACCTGGCCGAGGAAGCGGCCGAGGCTGCCGCCGCGGAACCCGACGACTCCGTCAGTTCCACTCACCCGCGAGCCACTTGAGGCCCACCTTGTTCTCGGCCTTGAAGGCCTTGACCAGCAGCCCGGCGATCAGGTCCTCGATCTTGCCGCCGACCAGGGGGATCTTCACCCGGACCTCCAGTTCCATGGTCTCCACGACGTCGTCGCCGGAGGTGGTGAGGGTTGCCGAGCCGACCATCTCGCCGGGCTTGCCAGGGATGGTCACCTCGACGTCGGCCGCGGTGTCGCTGGTCCAGGTCTCCACCTGGACGATCGGGATCTCGTCACCGACGAACTTCTTCGCAAACGAGGGCACCCGCTCCGTGCCGTGGACCAGTTCCACCTCGATCCGCTTCGCCGGCACTTCGCCGGTCACCGACACCGATCGGCGTACTACGCCCTGGTAGTCGGCAACGGCCTCACGGAACGCGGGGTCGGAGACCATCGCGACGACCTGGTCGAGGCTTGCCCCCGGATAGACCAGCGTGTGGTTGATCTTCTTCACCGCTCGCCCCCCAACCACGCAGCGCCCAGGCCGTGCTCGATGTCCCAGCCATCCTTCAGTTTCTGTGCGATCAGCGATTCGATCTTGCCGCCGATCAGCGGCACCTTGGCCTTGGCCTCGCCCTCGAACTGGTCCAGGGTGCCCGACCCGTCCGCCACCAGTCGGCGGGTGCCGGTGATGCCGGCCGGCTTGCCCGGGGTGGTCACCGAGAACTCCGCCTGGCGCCCGGCGGCATCCCATGCCTCGGCCTGGATGGCGTGGGTGGAGGCGCCGGCGAAGGTGCGCAGCGCCTTGGGAATGTCGGTGTTGGGCTGGACCATGTCGATGCGGACCGAGGCGCCCTCGACGCTGACCTCGACCGATTCCACGGACTGCGCCCAGGACGCCTTCTCCCGGAAGGAAGGGTCGGTGAGCATCGCGTAGACCTCGTCGGGGGAGGCGTCATATCTGACCGAGTGGGTGATCTTCATGGTGGTCATCATGGCCGATGTCCGTCCGCGCATGCCATTGTTTCGCCCAGAAGCACGCACTTTCCGCCCGAGACGCCAGTGAGGTTCCCATGTTCCGCCCGGTCCTGATCGCCGCCCTCCTGGTCGGCGCGGTCCTGGTCTCCGGGTGTGCGGACCGGGCCCCGACCTTGCCGGACAAGAAGCAGATGGCTGCGCCGACCCCGACCGAGACGGTCGGGCCGGGACCGTGGCAGGACGACTTCGCCGAGGCCGAACTCGACGAGTACGCCGCCGCGCTGGCCCGGTGGGAGGACTACCAGGAGAAGGCGGCCCCGATCTATCGCGAGGGCAAGGCCACGGCCGACTCGCTGGCCCTCTTCGAGGAGTTCTTCATGACTCCCGACGCGATGCAGACGGCGCTGGAGGGATACGAGGAGCGTGGCGTCAAGGTGGTCGGTGAGGTCCAGATCCTCTGGTCGCGGGCGGGCAGCGTCACCAGCGACGAGCGCGGCACTGCCGTGGTGGTGGAACAGTGCATCAACGTCGCCCGGACCAGCATCGTCGAGGGTGGTCGGACCATCGCCAGCCCGCATCGCCTGCCGATCCTGCGCTCGATCAGCCTGGCCAGCATCGAGGGGGCGCCGTACCAGGTCTTCTCCTATGCGGGCCCGGAGAACGGGAAGGTCACCGACTGCGAGCAGTGACGCCGTGCGTCCTAACGTTTCGGTGACGTTCGCGCCGCGTTGCGCGCGCTTGTTGTCCTGATCACACGCCACCCCTATCGTCGAAGGCGTGTCGAACACCCTCGATGACGAGAAGACAGCCCTGCTCGCGAAGGCCACGGACCTGGCCGCCGCCGGCCGGGGGAACAGCGGAGTCCCCTCCGGACAGGCCGGCGCGCTGCTGACCACCTATTACCGCCACATGGCACCCGAGGACGTCCTCGAGCGTAGTGACGTCGACCTGCACGGCGCCTTGGCCAGCCACTGGCAACTGGCCCAGTCCCGGCCGCAGGGCACCGAGCGGGTCCGGGTCTTCACGCCCACCGTCGCCGAGCACGGCTGGTCGGCCCACGCGCACACCGTGGTGGAGGTGGTCACCGACGACATGCCCTTCCTGGTCGACTCGGTGGCGATGGCGCTTGCCGAGGAGCAGCGCAACCTGCACGTGATCGTGCACCCGCACTTCGACGTACGCCGTGACATCACGGGCACGCTGCTGGGTGTCGCCGTCGCGGACGAGGCAGGTGAGCCGGACCGGGACGATGCGGTCCGGGAGTCGTGGATGCACGTCGAACTGGACCGGATCACCGACGCCGGGGAACTGGCAGCGATCGAGCAACGCCTCACCACGGTGCTGCGCGACGTGCGTGAGGCCGTCGAGGACTGGCCCCGGATGCATGCCAAGGTGACCGAGGTGGTCTCGGGACTGGAAGCAGACCCGCCACCGGTCGATGCCCGCGAACTCGAGCAGGGCAGGGACCTGCTGCGCTGGCTGGCCGAGGACCACTTCACCTTCCTCGGCTATCGCGAATACCGACTGGACGAGGTGGATGGCGACGACGTGCTCCGTGCCGTGCCCGGGACCGGGCTCGGCATCCTGCGCGCCGACCCGGACCTCTCCCGCTCCTTCGACCGGCTGCCCGACCTGGTCAAGGCAAAGGCACGGGAGAAGGTGCTCCTGGTGCTGGCCAAGGCGAACTCGCGCGCCACCGTTCACCGGCCGTCCTACCTGGACTATGTCGGGGTGAAGGTCTTCTCCGGCGGCGAGGTGGTGGGGGAGCGGCGCTTCCTCGGGCTCTTCTCCTCCACGGCATACACCGAGTCGCTGACCCGGATCCCGCTGCTGCGCGACAAGGCCGCCGAGGTGCTGGCCCGGGTCGGGCTCGACCCGCGCAGCCATGCCGGGAAGGCGCTGCTCGACACTCTCGAGAACTATCCGCGCGATGAGCTCTTCCAGACCCCGGTCGACCAGCTCAGCGAGATCGCCGAGGCGGTGATGTACACCCGCGAACGGCGCCAGCTGCGGCTCTTCATGCGCCGCGACGCCTACGGGCGCTACCTCTCCTGCCTGGTCTACCTCCCGCGGGATCGCTACAACACCACGATCCGCAAGCGGATCGCCGCGATCCTGGAGGAGTGGCTGGCCGGCGAATCGGTCGAGTTCACCGTGCGGATCAGCGAGTCCAGCATGGCCCGGGCCCACTTCGTGGTGCGCCCGGCGAAGGGGGCGAGCATCCCGGAGGTGGACCAGGCCGCCCTGGAGCGGCGGTTGGTCGAGGCGACACGTTCGTGGGAGGACGACCTCACCTCGGCGGTGCTGGCCGAGTACGGCGAGTCCGACGGCGCACACCTGCTACGTCGCTATGCCGACGCGTTCCCGGAGGGCTACAAGGAGGACTTCACCCCTGCCGTCGCGGCCGTCGACCTGGGCCGCCTGGACGCGATCCAGGGGGATGCCGGGATGGACCTCAGCCTGCACACCCTCCCCGACGCAGCCGGTGACGAGTCGCGGTTGAAGGTCTATCGAATCGGCGAGCCGCTGTCGTTGAGCAAGGTGTTGCCGATGCTCAGTTCGATGGGGGTCGAGGTCGTCGACGAGCGACCCTACGAACTGGAGGGCCTGGGCCGGCGTACGTTCATCTACGAGTTCAGCCTGCGCCACGGTGCCATGCCGGACGCCGCCCGCGAGCCGGTCCAGGAGGCGATCCGCGCGATCTGGGACGGGCGCAACGAGGTCGACGGCTTCAACTCCCTGGTCCTGGCCGCAGGGTTGTCCTGGCGCCAGGCCACCTTACTGCGGGCGCTGGCCCGCTACCTGCGCCAGGGCGGCTCGCCGTTCGCGCAGGACTACATCGAGGAAGCCCTGCGCGCCAACGTCGAGATCACCCGCGGGCTGGTCGACCTCTTCGAGACCCGCTTCGACCCGGCCCGCTTCGCCGGGCTCGCGGGCGACGACCGGACCGCGGCCACCGATGCCATCGGTGCCCGGATCTCGTCAGCCCTGGACCAGGTGGCGAGCCTGGACCAGGACCGCATCCTGCGCGCCTACCGCACGATCATCAACGCGACACTGCGCACCAACTACTTCCAGGAGGGCGGCACCCGCGACTACATCGCCTTCAAGATCGAACCGTCGGCGATCCCGGACCTGCCCGAGCCGCGTCCCAGTTATGAGATCTTCGTCTGCTCGCCGCGCCTGGAGGGCGTCCACCTGCGCTTCGGTGCGGTGGCCCGCGGCGGCCTGCGCTGGTCGGACCGGCGCGACGACTTCCGCACCGAGGTGCTGGGCCTGGTCAAGGCGCAGATGGTGAAGAACACGGTGATCGTGCCGGTCGGGGCCAAGGGCGGCTTCGTCTGCAAGCAGTTGCCGGACCCGGGCGACCGCGAGGCGTGGATGGCCGAGGGCATCTCCTGCTATCGCACCTTCATCTCCGGGCTCCTGGACGTGACGGACAACCTCGTCGACGCAGACGGGGGCCGGGTGGTGCGCCCGCCGGACGACGTGGTCCGCCACGACGGGGACGACTCCTACCTGGTGGTCGCCGCAGACAAGGGCACGGCCAGTTTCTCCGACATCGCCAACCAGGTCGCCGCCGACTACGACTTCTGGCTCGGCGACGCCTTCGCCTCCGGCGGCTCGGTCGGCTATGACCACAAGGGGATGGGGATCACCGCTCGTGGGGCGTGGGTCTCGGTGCAGCGCCACTTCCGGGAGATGGGCATCGACACCCAGACGGAGGACTTCACCTGCGTCGGCATCGGGGACATGTCGGGCGACGTCTTCGGCAACGGGATGCTCCGCTCCGAGCACACCAGGCTGGTGGCCGCCTTCGACCACCGCGACATCTTCCTGGACCCGGATCCCGATGCCGCCACGTCGTACGCCGAACGCAAACGACTCTTCGACCTGCCCCGTTCCACCTGGCGCGACTATGACCCGGCACTGATCTCCGCTGGTGGCGGGGTCCACTCACGGGCGGCGAAGTCGATCCCGATCACGCCCCAGGTCGCCGAGGTGCTCGGCATCGACGCCTCCGTCGAGTCGATGGCACCCGCGGAACTGATGCAGGCGATCCTGCGGGCCCCGGTGGACCTGCTCTGGAACGGCGGCATCGGCACCTATGTGAAGGCCTCCTCGGAGTCGCATGCGGACGCCGGTGACAAGGGCAACGACGCGATCCGGGTCGACGGTGCCGACCTGCGGGTGCGGTGCGTCGGCGAGGGCGGCAACCTGGGCTTCACCCAGCGCGGACGGATCGAGTACGTCGCGACCGGAGGTCGGATGAACACTGACTTCATCGACAACTCCGCCGGCGTGGACACCTCCGACCACGAGGTCAACATCAAGGTGCTGCTGGACCGGGTGGTGACCGACGGTGACCTGACCACCAAGCAGCGCAACACCTTGCTGGCCTCGATGACCGACGAGGTGGCCGACCTGGTGCTGCGCGACAACTACGAGCAGAACCTCGCCCTGGCCAATGCCGTGGCCCATGCGGCGCCGCTGCTGCACGTGCACGAGGACTGGATGAAGGCGCTCGAGGAGCGCGGCGTGCTCAACCGTGACCTGGAGGCACTCCCGTCCAGCCAGGAGGTACGCCGTCGACTCGCGGCAGGTGAGGCGCTGCACTTGCCGGAACTCTCGGTGCTGATGGCCTGGACCAAGATCGTGCTGGCCGACGAACTGCTCGACTCCGACCTGCCCGACGACCCCTACCTGCGCAGTGACCTGTTCAGCTATTTCCCGCGGGCGATGCGCCAGGACTACCGGGCACAGATGGAGCAGCACCCGTTGCGCCGGGAGATCATCGTGACCCAGGTCGTCAACGACCTGGTCAACGGTGCCGGGATGACCTACTGGCCACGGCTGGCACGCGAGACCGGGGCATCGGCCGCCGAGCTGACCCGGGCCAATTTCGTGGCCCGGGAGATCTTCGGCTCCCTGGCCCTGCGCGACGAGGTGGCGGCGTGGGACAACCGGTTGCCTGCCGAGGTGCAGACCCGGATGCGGGTCGAGATGCGCACGCTCGTCGAGCGGGCGTCGCGGTGGCTGGTCACCGAGCGCCGCACCTCGGAGGATTCCGAGGCGACGGTGGACTTCTTCTCGGTGCCGGTGCAGAAGGTGATGGCGGAACTGCCGGGCCTGATGACCGGACGCGATCTCGACGCGTTCACCGAGCGCCGTGACGCGCTCCTCGAGGCGGGTGTCAGCGAGGACCTGGCGACCAGGGTTGCGGTGTTGCCGCCGGCGTACGGGCTGCTCTCGGTGGTCGACACCGCCGACCGGCTGGGACTGGACCCGGTCGAGGTGGCGCGTCTCCACTTTGCCCTGGGTGAGCGGCTCGGGGTGCCGTTGCTGGTGGCCCGGATCGTCCAGTTGCCTCGCGAGGACCGGTGGCAGACCATGGCGCGGGCGGCGCTGCGCGACGACCTGCATGCCGTCCATGCCCAGCTCACCGCCCAGGTGCTGGCCAGCACCCCGGATGATGTGCCGGCGCCGGTGCGGGTGGCCACCTGGGAGGACAGCGACCAGGAGGCGATCGCCCGGGCAGCGGCCACCCTGGAGCAGATCTGCTCCGACGACGAAGCGGACCTGGCCCGGGTCTCGGTCGGCGTCCGCGTCGTCCGTGGCCTGTTGGGCGGTGCCTGATGGGAGCCATCGATGTCGTCGACATTGCCCTCGCCTACGGCGACCTGCGTGCCGTCGACGGGGTCTCGTTCACGGTCGGGGAAGGTGAGTTCTTCGGCATCCTGGGGCCCAACGGGGCCGGCAAGACGACAACCCTGGAGATGATCGAGGGGTTGCGCAAGCCGGACTCGGGGTCGATCACGGTGCTCGGCCAGGCGCCGTACCCACGCAATGCGGGCCTGCTGCCCCGGATCGGTGTCCAACTCCAGGCATCGGCCTTCTTCGAGGCGCTGACCGCCCGGGAGCAGATCCACACGTTCGCCGCGATGTACGGCGTACCGCGGGCGCGTGGCGACGAGTGGCTGGAACGGGTCGGCCTGGTCGAGAAGGCCGGGATCCGCGCCGACAAGCTCTCCGGCGGCCAGGCCCAGCGGCTGGCGATCGCCTGCGCCCTGGTCCACGACCCGGAGATCGTCTTCCTCGACGAACCGACGGCGGCACTGGATCCCCAGGCGCGGCGCAACCTGTGGGACCTGCTCTCCGGGCTCAACGACTCGGGCCGCACCGTGGTGCTGACCACGCACTACATGGACGAGGCCGAGGTCCTCTGCGACCGGGTGGCGATCATGGACCACGGCAAGGTCCTCGAACTGGGCTCCCCGGCATCGCTGATCCGCGGCCTGGACGCACCGGTGCGGATCTCCATCGCCGCCGGTGGGCTGGACACCGAGGCCGCCGCCGCACTGGACGGGGTGGACGAGGTGGAGGAGGGCCCGGACGGACTGGTGCTGACCACCAGGGCCCCGGCCGAGGTGTTGACCCGCCTGGCCGCCGACGACCTGCTGGACGGGCTGCAGGTCCGGGCGGCGACGCTCGAGGACGTCTTCCTCGAGGTGACCGGACGGGAGTACCGCGCATGAGGGCGAGGAGCAGAAACGGAGGTACGCCGAGGAACGAGGTGTGCCGCAGTGAGGCACCGCAGGCATCGCGCAGGGAGAGCACGGCATGAGGGCGTTCCAGGCGGTGGCGCTCGCCATCCTGAAGGGCTTCATGCGGGACAAGGCCTCGGTCTTCTTCTCGATCCTGTTCCCGCTCATGTTCCTGGTCCTCTTCGGCGGGATCCTCACCAACACCGACGCCTCCGAGATCGAGACCCGGGTGATCGGTGAGGTGGCCCTGATCGACTCGATGCCCGAGGACGCCCGGGGTGCCTTCGACCAGGCCTTCGACGTGACCGAGGTGGAGGACCGCCAGGCAGCGATCGAGGCGGTCCGCAAGGGCGACATCGACCTGGCGCTGGAGCAGCAGGGCGACACGGTGATCGCGCACTACACCCAGACCGACCAGGTGAAGGCCGCCATGGTCAACGGGATGCTGCGCGCCTTCGTGGACAACGCGAACCTGGCCGCGTCGGGGCAGCCGCCGGCGTTCCAGCTCGAGGCGCAACAGGTCGAGGACGATTCGATGCAGATGATCGACTTCGTCACCCCTGGCCTGCTCGGGTGGGCGATCGCGATGAGCGCGGCCTTCGGGGCGGCGGCGACGCTGAACGGGTGGCGCCAGAGCCGGCTGCTGCGCCGGATCCAGCTCTCCCCGGTGCCGAATGCCACCGTGGTCAGCGCCCGGGTCGCCACCACGATGCTCATCGCGCTGGTGCAGACGGCGATCTTCCTGGGGCTGGGCACGCTGGCCTTCGGGTTGTCGCTGACCGGGTCGTGGTGGATGGCGATCCCGCTGGTGCTCTGCGGCACGCTGGCCTTCATGGCGATCGGGCTGCTCTCCGGGGCGGTGGCCAAGACGACGGAGGGGGCAGTCAACATGGCCAACTTCATCGTGTTGCCGATGGCCTTCCTCAGCGGCTCGTTCTTCCCGCTCGACGGCACGCCGAAGTGGTTGCAGGCGATCTCGCAGGCGCTGCCGTTGCGCCACCTCAACGACGCGATGCTCGACGTGATGGTGCGGGGCGAGGGTCCGGCCACGGCAGTGGTGCCGATGCTGATCCTGCTCGCGTTCGCGGCGGTGCTGACCGCGATCGCCGCGAAGCTCTTCCGCTGGGATGCCTAGGCTGTCCGGGTGACCTCCCTGCTGCTCACCCCGATCGCCCTGGTCCGCCGCCACCTGCTGGGACCCCTGCGCTCCGACCGCAGCCCGCTCGAGGGACGACGGGTGGTGATCACCGGGGCATCGTCGGGGATCGGCGAGGCCAGCGCGTACGCCGTGGCCCGCCGCGGCGCCCGGGTCGAGCTGGTTGCCCGGCGGGACGAGGAACTCCAGCGCGTCGTGGCAGCGATCCGGGCCGACGGCGGACAGGCGAGCGCGCACGCCGTCGACCTGACCGATGCCGGCGCAGTGGAGGGGCTCGTCGAGGAACTGCTCGCCGAGGGGCCGGTGGACTACCTGGTCAACAACGCCGGCCGCTCGATCCGCCGGTCCCTGGAACTCTCTGCCGACCGGATGCACGACTTCGAGCGGACCATGGCGATCAACTACTTCGCACCGGTCCGGCTCACCATGGGCCTGCTCCCGGCGATGCGCGAGCAGCGGTTCGGCCACGTGGTCAACGTGGTCACCTGGGGTGTGCAGATGAAGGCACCGAAGTTCGCGGCGTACATCGCCTCCAAGGCTGCCCTGGATACCTTCGCCCGGATCGCGGGCCGTGAGGCGTGGGAGGACAACGTCACCTTCACCAACATCCGCTTCGGGCTGGTCCGGACGCCGATGGTGGCGCCGACCGAGGCCTATGCGAAGGCGCCGGCGGAGACCCCGGAGCAGGCGGCGGCCAAGGTGGTCCGTGCGCTGGAGGACAGGCCGCTGACGATCAACACCGTTGCCGGATCGCTCGGCGAGGTGTTCAACCTGGTCGCGCCGCGGCTCAGTGACCGGCTGTTCGCGGCCTTCGACAAGCGCTTCCCGGACTCGGCCGCCGCGCGGCGCTGACCCGGACTCACAGGTCGTTCACAGCAAGCGCACAGGCCATCGCCGGGAGGATGGGTCAGACTGCTCGGGTGAGCAGCCGACCAGAGCACCCTGACCCGCCCCGACGGCTCCCCGTTGCGGGTGCTGGTGGTCGACGACGAACCCAACCTTGCCGAACTGGTGGCGATGGCGGTCCGCTATGAGGGGTGGACGGCCGAGGTCGCCCATACCGGCAACCGGGCGATCAGCCAGGCCCGGTCCTTCGCCCCGGACGTCATCGTCCTCGACGTGATGCTTCCTGACCTCGACGGGCTCGAGGTGTTGCGCCGGCTGCGCCGCTCCGGTGACGACGTACCGGTGCTCTTCCTCACCGCCCGTGACGCGGTCGAGGACCGGATCGCGGGCCTCACTGCCGGCGGTGACGACTACGTCACCAAGCCGTTCAGCCTGGAGGAGGTGATCGCCCGGCTCCGGGCGCTGGTCCGCCGGGCCGGCGCCGCGGCGGCGCGGACCGACTCGCTGGTGGTGGTCGGTGACCTGGAACTGGACGAGGACAGCCACGAGGTACGCCGGGGTGGCGAGGAGATCGCGCTGACGGCGACCGAGTTCGAACTGCTCCGCTACCTGATGCGCAACCCCCGGCGGGTGCTCTCCAAGGCACAGATCCTGGACCGGGTGTGGAACTACGACTTCGGGGGCCAGGCCAACGTGGTTGAGCTCTACATCTCCTACCTGCGCAAGAAGATCGACCACGGCCGTGACCCGATGATCCACACCATGCGCGGTGCCGGCTACGTCCTGAAGCCGGCCTGATGCCCACCACGCGCGGGTCCCGGTTCCGTTGGCGCAGCCTGACCTGGCGGCTGGTCGCGATCACCGTCGCGCTGGTCGCGGTGACCGGCATCCTGATCGCCGCCGCGACCTCGGTGGTGATGCGCTCCACGCTGACCGCCGAGCTCGCCCGCGAGGTGCAGGCCACCCTGATGCGGGCCCAGGGGCCGGGGCCGCACACCGACGACCGGGCGCCACGACCGCCGGAGGGCATGGACGGCGTGCTCGGCCAGGGCGTCGGCACGGTGATGGCCCGGGGGAGCGGGTCGGCGCAGGCCCTGGCCGAGGGGACGGTGCTCTCCGAGAGCGACGACGGCTGGGCCGCGGCCACCCCGCTGACCCGGGCGCAGCTGGACGTCCTGGCCCGAGCGGGCGATCAGCCGATCACGCTCGACCTGCCCGGGCTGGGCAGTTATCGGGTGCTTGCGGCGACCACCGCAGACGGTGAGCGCGTCGCGGTCGGCGTACCGACGGAGGAGATGGACCGAACCCTGGCCGGGCTGGTGCGCCTGGAGGTCCTGGCCACGCTGCTCGGTGTCGCGCTCAGCGGTGTTGCCGGCGCCTGGGTGGTACGCCGCCAGATGGCGCCGCTGCGCGAGGTCGCCGACACGGCACACCGGGTCAGCAGCCTGTCGCTGGCCGAGGGGGAGATCGGCGACCTGCCGCGGGTGCCTGCCCACCTCACCCGCGCCGACACCGAGGTCGGCCAGGTTGGCGACTCGCTGAACAGGCTGCTCGACCACGTCGAGTCCTCCCTGGACGCGCGGCATCGCAGTGAAGTGCAGGTGCGCCAGTTCGTTGCCGACGCCTCGCACGAACTGCGCACCCCGCTGGCCACGATCAAGGGATATGCGGAGCTGGCGCGGCGGCGTCCCGAGGATGCCGCCTCGATGCTGCATGCGCTGGGCAAGGTGGAGTCCGAGGCGGCCCGGATGGGCACCCTTGTCGATGACCTGCTGCTGCTGGCCCGCCTGGATGCCGGTCGGCCGTTGGCCTCCGACCCGGTGGACCTGACCCGGATGCTCCTGGAGGCGGTGGCCGATGCACGCGTGCTCGGCCCTGGGCACCACTGGCAACTGGACCTGCCCGACGAGGTGGTCGAGGTGCGCGGTGACGAGCGCCGCCTGCATCAGGTGGTGACCAACCTGCTCGGCAACGCGCGCCGCCACACGGCCCCCGGTACGACGGTCCGGACCGCGGTGCGCGAGCGCGGCCAGGAGGTGGTGGTCACTGTCGCCGACGACGGCGCCGGGTTCGACGCCGACCTGGTCGGGCGCGCCTTCGAGCGGTTCGCCCGCGGCGACACCGCCCGCACCCGCGACGCGCACCCCGGGGGAGCGGGACTGGGACTCTCCCTGGTCCAGGGGATCGTGGCCGCGCACGGCGGCACCGTGGACCTGGCCAGCCGACCGGGAGAGACCGTCTTCACCGTCTCCCTGCCTAAGGGTTGAGGTCAGCTGGCCTTCTTGGTCGCCTTCTTCGCTGCTGACTTCTTTGCCGCGGTCTTCTTGGCGGTCGTCTTCTTTGCAGGGGCCTTCTTGGCAGCATTCTTCTTCGCCGGTGACTTTCGGTCCTGCTTCGGCTCCGCCTTGGGCGCCGGGTCCTCCCCGCGGGCCTCCTTGGCGGCGGCGACCGACTTCTGCAGGGCAGCGAGCAGGTCGACCACCTCGCCCGAGGACTTGGTCGTGGTCGGGGTCAGCTTCACCTCGCCGCCCTCGACCTTGGACTTCACCAGGGCCTCGACCGCGCCGGCGTAGTCGTCCTCGAACTCGGTCGGGTCGAAGTCGCCGGCCAGGGTCTCCACCAGCATGTGGGCCATCGTGACCTCGGAGTCCTTGACCTCGCCGGCCTCGACGGAGAAGTCGGGGGTGCGGATCTCGTCGGGCCACATCATCGTCTGCAGCACGATCACGTCGCCGGCCTCGGTGGACCTGACCCGGAGCACCGCCACCGTGGTCCGCTGGCGCAGCGCGACCGTGACCACGGCCATCCGATCGGCGTCCTGCAGGGCCTGGCGGAGCAGGGCGTAGGGCTTCGCCCCGGACTTCTCCGGCTCGAGGTAGTAGGACTTCTCGAAGAGCATCGGGTCGATCTGGTCACTGGGCACGAACTTCTCCACGGCGATCTCGCGCGAGGAGGCCGAGGGCAGTTCGGCCATGTCGTCGTCGGTGAGGATGACCATCTCGCCGTCCTCGGTCTCATATCCCTTGGCGATGTCGGCGTAGGCGACCTCCTCGCCGTCCAGGGAACAGATCCGCTGGTACTTGATCCGGCCCCCGTCCTTGGCGTGGACCTGCCGGAACGACACGTCGTGGCTCTCCGTGGCGGCATAGAGTTTCACCGGGACGCTCACCAGGCCGAAGGAGACGGCACCCTTCCAGATCGCACGCATGCGACCAGTATTGCCGTCCCCGGCCAAGGACGCACGCGTCCGGGGTCAGCCGTGGCTGGCGCCCAGTTCGAGGCAGGCGATGCCAGCGATGACCAGGACCAGCCCGAAGAGCTGCACCGGGGTCATCTGCTCGCCGAAGACCACGATGCCGAGCAGTGCGATCAGTGAGATGCCCAGCCCCGACCAGACGGCGTACGCCTGGCCCAGTTGCATGCCTCGGACCAGGGCCTGGGAGAGGGCGTAGAAGGCGAACGCATAGCCGACCACCACCACGACCGATGGCAGCAACCGGGTGAATCCTTCGGAGGCGCGCAGGGACAAGGTGGCGGCGACCTCGCAGGCGATGGCGACCACCAACCAGATCCACATGCGGGAATCTCACCACAGATTCCGACAAGATGTGTCCATGCGACCGATGCTGGCCACCCGCGGCGACCACGTCCCCGACGGTGCTGGCTGGACGCACGAGGTCAAGTGGGACGGGATGCGGATCCTGGCCGATGCCGGTCCGGGCCGGTTGCGGTTGACCAGCCGCAACGAGAACGATGTCACGGCCAGCTTTCCCGAGTTGCAGTCCCTGGCCGGGCGTGACCTGCTGCTGGACGGGGAGGTGGTCGCCCTGGACGAGGGGGCGCCGAGCTTCTCCGCACTGGGCCGGCGGATGCACGTGCGCGACGCCCGCAAGGCCGCGCGACTGGTGGAGGTGCAGCCGGTGACGTTCCTGGTCTTCGACCTGCTCCGCCTCGACGGGCGCGACCTGGCCGAGGCTCCGCTGGAGGCCAGACGTGCCGCGCTGGCGGACCTGGGCCTGGCGGACGTGCGCGTCCAGGTCCCTCCGGCGTACGACGACGGGGCGATGCTGTTGCGCGCCACCGGGGAGCAGGGACTGGAGGGGATCGTCAGCAAGCGGCTCTCCTCGCGCTATGCGTTTGGCACCCGCAGCCCGCACTGGCGCAAGTTCGTCCATCGACGGCGTACGTCGTGGGTGGTGGGAGGCTGGCGCCCCGAAGTCGATGCAGAACACCGGCTGGGAGCGCTGCTGATCGGTGAGCCGACCCCGGACGGCCTGGTCTTCCGGGGCCGGGTCGGCAGTGGCGTCGCCGGCAAGGCGACCCCGGTGCTGGCCGGATTGCTGGGGCCGCTGGCGCGGGCGGAGAGCCCGTTCGACGCCGTACCCCCGGTGGACGCGGCGGGTGCCCGGTGGGTGGAGCCGTTGCTGGTGATCGACGTGGAGTCACTCGGCCTCAGCCCACAGGGGCGCCTGCGCCAGCCGTCGTACCGCGGCCTCCGCACCGACCTGGACCCCGACGACCTGGTCGGAAGGGACCAGCGATGAGCGAGATCTGGACCGAGGTGGAGGGCCGCCGGCTCAAGCTGTCCAACCTGGACAAGGTGCTCTATCCGCAGACCGGCACGACGAAGGGGGAGGTGCTCGACTACTACGTGCGGATCGCGCCGGTGCTGCTGGAGCACCTGGCCGACCGGGCGGTGACCCGGATCCGCTGGCCGCACGGCGTCGCAGACGCGTCGTTCTTCGAGAAGAACGTGCCGGCCGGTGCCCCGTCGTGGCTGCGCACCGTGCGGGTGCCGACCACCGGCTCGCGCGGCGCGTCGCGCCACGGCGACGAACTGGTCTTCCCGGTCATCGACGGCCTCGCGGCGTTGACCTACCTGGTCAACCTGGCCAGCCTGGAGGTGCACGTGCACCAGTGGCAGGTGGACGCGTCCGGGCGGCCCCGCAACCCGGACCGGTTGGTGATCGACCTGGACCCGGGGGAGCCTGCCGGCCTGCCGGAGTGTGCCCAGGTGGCGCTGATGGTGCGCGACAAGCTTGCCGAACGGGACCTGGCCGCGCTCCCGGTGACCAGCGGCAGCAAGGGCCTCCACCTCTATGCGCCGCTGGACGCCTCGCTGGACAGCACCGAGGTGACCGCGATCGCCCGGGAGGTAGGCGAGGAACTCCAGGCCGCGCACCCCCGGCTGGTCACCGCGGTGATGACCAAGGCGAGGCGCGCCGGGAAGGTCTTCCTGGACTGGTCGCAGAACGCCGGATCGAAGACCACGGTCTCGCCGTACTCACTGCGCGGCAGGTCCCGTCCGTACGTCGCCACGCCACGGACCTGGGCCGAGGTCGAGGCCGGCGCCGACGACCCGTTGGCGCTGGAGCAGTGCCGCTTCGAGGAGGTGCTGGAGCGGGTCGAGGAGCAGGGGGACCTCTTCGTGTCCTGAGCCGGGCTCAGCTGGACAGCGGTTGCCAGCCGGCCGCGCCGACCACGATCATCCGGCCCTGGTTGCGCAGTGTCTCGATGACCTCGCGTCGGCGACCGGGTTGTTCGGCGCGAGGGCCGACGAGTTCACCGGAGGCGGAGACCATCAGGTCGACGAAGAGCGAGGCGAGCACGTGCAGGTCGGCGGCGCCCCAGTGGGCGATCTCCGGCATCCGGGCCAGGTCGGTGACCAGTTCACGCTCGAAGAGGCCCAGTTCGTGGCGGATCGCGTCGCGAATCACGGCCGAGCCGCCGTAGCGCTCGCGGGCGATGAAGCGGTAGTGCGCGGTGTGGGCGTCGAGTTGTTCTGCCAGGACCTCCACGGAGCGGTCGATGAGCAGGTCCGGCACCAGGTCGCTGCGGCGCACCTCGCGGATCAGTTCGCGCAGCGTGCCGAACGATTCCTCGACCAGGGCCAGTCCGAGTTCCTCCAGGGTGGCGAAGTGGCGGTAGAAGCCGGTCGGGACGATCCCCACGGCCTTGGCCAGCTGGCGCAGGGAGAGCGAGTCGAAGCTGGTCTCGGCGAGTTGGTCCAGTGCGGCGTCGAGGATCGCGCGACGGGTGCGCTCCTTGCGCTCGGCACGGCTCTCCCCGGCGACTCCCTCGATGCTCACCCCTGCAGTCTAGGGGAGTTTCGACGACAATTCAGTGAACAGGTGGTTTCCATGACAGTGCACGAGTGTTGCCGGGGTGGGCACCGTCACAGGCGGAGACGTTGACGCGATACGGGGAAACGGCGTTACAGTTTCGGTGTACGGATGTTCACTGAAAGGAACCCAGTCATGAGCATCGTCCAGACCCTTCTCGGCTCCCGGGCGCTCGAGGCCCTGACCTCGCCCCACGGAGTCGACCGCTACCTGGAACTGGTCAACCCGATGTGGGCGGCCAGGGAGGTCCGCGCCCGGATCATCGAGATCGACCGCGAGGTCGACGTGCCCGGCCACCCGCCGGTGACCACGCTGACCCTGCAGCCCACCAGCACCTGGGCGGGCCACCGGGCCGGCCAGCACGTCCAGCTCGGCGTCGAGATCAACGGGGCGCGGCGCACCACCCGCGTCTTCTCGGTCTCCTCCCACGAGGCCGGCCCGGGGGAGCCGTTCACGATCACCCTGCGCGCCAACCCCGACGGCGTGGTCTCCCGCTTCCTGGCCACCGAGGCCACCCGCGGGCAGATGGTCCACCTCTCCCAGGCCGAAGGTGACTTCGTCCTCCCCGAGCACGTGCCCGAGCACATCATCTTCATCTCCGGCGGCTCCGGGATCACCCCGGTGATGTCGATGCTGCGCACGCTGCAGCGCCGCACCCACCGTGGCCGGATCACCTTCCTGCACTACGCACAGTCTCCGGAGCACCAGATCTTCGCCGACGAGCTGGCCGAGGTGGCCCGTTCCGGCTACGGCGTCGACGTACACCTGCTCCACCCCGAGCTCGGTGACCCCGCCCTCAGCCCCGCCTGGCTGGAGCGGCTGGTGCCCGGCTATCGCGACATCCCCACCTGGGCGTGCGGCCCCGCCGGCCTGATCAACGCCGTCAAGGGCGCGTACGGCGACTCCGAGGCGCTCCAGGTGGAGTTCTTCCAGCCGCCGGCCCGCAGCACCGGTGACGCCGAGGGCGAGATCAGCTTCTCCCGCTCCGGCGCGGTCGGGGAGAACACCGGCGCCACGCTCCTGGAGCAGGCCGAGGCGCTCGGCCTCAAGCCGGAGTTCGGCTGCCGGATGGGAATCTGCTTCTCCTGCACCGCGACCAAGAAGGAGGGCACGGTCACCAATGTGCTGACCGGCGAGACCTCCTCCCTGCCCGACGAAGACATCCGCATCTGCGTGTCAGCCGCCGAGGGCGACTGCACCATCGACCTCTGAGAGGACCTGCACCATGAGCGACAAGATCACCCTCACCCCTGAGCAGCTGAAGGCGTTCGGCGAGGAGATGGACGCCATCCGCCAGCGCATCATCGCCGACCTCGGCGAGGACGACGCCAACTACATCCGCAAGGTCGTCAAGGCCCAGCGCGGCTTCGAGGTCGCCGGCCGGGCGCTCTTCTACCTGCCGCCGGCCTGGCCGCTGGCCGTGGCCAGCCTGAGCATCTCCAAGATCCTCGACAACATGGAGATCGGCCACAACGTGATGCACGGGCAGTACGACTGGATGGGCGACCCCGGCCTCAACTCGCGGATGTACGAGTGGGACAACGTCTGCCCCTCGGACCAGTGGAAGTACTCCCATAACTACATCCACCACACGTTCACCAACGTGCTCGGCAAGGACCGCGACATCGGCTACGGCATCCTGCGGATGGACGAGGACCAGGAGTGGCACCCCTACTACCTGGGCAACCCGATCTACGCGTTCCTGCTGATGGTGGCCTTCGAGTGGGGCGTTGCGCTGCACGACCTCGAGGTGGAGAACATCGTCAACGGCACCCGCAAGATGGAGGAGAACAAGGCGCTCCATGCCGGGATCATGCGCAAGGTGAAGCGGCAGGCGCTCAAGGACTACCTGCTCTTCCCGGCGCTGACCGGCCCGCTGTTCCCGCTCACCTTCGCCGGCAACGCGACCGCTAACCTGGTCCGCAACATCTGGGCCTTCAACATCATCTTCTGCGGCCACTTCCCGGCCGGGGTGGCCACCTTCACCCAGGACGAGATCGCTGACGAGGACGGCCAGGAGTCCCGCGGCATGTGGTACTACCGCCAGCTGCTGGGCTCGGCCAACCTGACCGGCGGCCCGCTCTTCCACCTGATGAGCGGCAACCTGTCCCACCAGATCGAGCACCACCTCTTCCCGGACATCCCGGCCCGGCGCTACCCGGAGATCGCGGTCGAGGTCCGCGAGATCTGCGAGCGCTACGGCCTGCCCTACAACACCGGTCCGCTGCACAAGCAGCTCGGCAGCGTCTTCGCCAAGATCTGCCGGATGGCGCTGCCCCCGAAGAAGGAGAAGCCGACCCGTCCCCAGGCCGCCAAGGCCCCGGCTGGTGAGTACGCCGCCTCCGCGGCGTGACACGCCCCGAACGAAGGAACCGAGCCAGATGAGCCACATCGCTGATCGACTCACCCGCGCCGAGCTCGAGCAGGTCCACGCCCAGGGGACACGGGTCACCGTGCCCCAGGGCTGGTCCCTGATCTGGGAGCGGACCCCTGCCGACAAGGCCTACCTGATCGTCTCCGGCGAGGTCTCCATCCAGCGCAACCACGTCGAGGTGGCCCGCCTGGGCCCCGGCGACGTGGTCGGCGAGATGGCGATCGTCAACAACAGGTTGCGGACCGCCACGGTCGTGGCGGCCACCCCGCTGGAGGTCGTCCACTTCACCTCCGAGGCGGTGACCGAGCTGTGCGCCCGGATCCCGGCGCTGCGCGACGTACTGGCGGAGACCTCCGGGGACAGGCTCGCCGACGCGTGAGGATGCGTGACAGACTGGGACCATCATGAGCCAGGACAGCAGGGAGCCCGTTGCCCGCGACCAGGTCGCCGGTCGGGACCAGATCAGCCACGCCGAGATCCGCAAGGACGCCCTCCAGGACTCGGTCGAGGCCGGGGTGAACGCGGTCGGCCAGGTCGGCGGCATCATCACCGGTGCCGTCCGCGACGTGGCCCGCACCCTGGGTGGCCTGGCCACCGAGCTCTTCGAGATCCGTGACGCGGCCCGCCGGGCGCAGGACGAGAACCGGGACTGATCCGCAACATGTCGCTGTGGGTGGTGGTCCCAGCCCTGGACGAGGCAGAGAACCTGGCCGTCCTGGTGCCCAGGATCCTCGAGCAAGTGATCGCGCTGGAGCCCGAGGGCCGCGTCCTGGTCGTCGATGACGGCTCCACCGACGACACCGCTGGCGTGATGGCCGCGTTGATGGCGGTGCACCCGCAGGTGCGCCTGGAGACGATGCGCCGCAACGTCGGCAAGGCGGCAGCCCTCAAGCACGGCTTCGCCCGGGCCCTGGACGAGGGCGCAGAGACCATCGTGATGATGGACGCGGACGGCCAGGACGACCCCACCGAACTGCCCCGGCTGCTGGAGCGGCTGCAGGCAGGGGCGGACCTGGTCACCGGTGCCCGGCTGCAGCGCAACGACCGCTTCATCAAGCGGAACACCTCCAAGGTCTACAACAAGGTCACCGCGACCATGTCGGGCACGCCCGGCAAGGACTTCAACTCCGGATTCAAGATGATGACCGCCGAGGTCGCCGCCGACATCTCGCCGATGCTCTATGGGGAGATGCACCGCTACCTGACCGTGATCGCCCACGGGATGGGGCATGCGACGGCCGAGGTCCCGGTCCAGCACCACGCCCGGATGGCCGGTCGCAGCAAGTACGGCATCGCCCGCTTCTGGCGCGGGTTCGCCGACCTGGTCACCGTGCGCTTCCTGCTCTCCTACGAGAACCGTCCCTCGCACCTCTTCGGCGGCGTCGGGATCGTCACGTTCCTGCTCGGCCTGGCGATGCTGGTCTACCTGACCATCGACAAGCTGGCCCTGGGCAACGACATCGGCAACCGGCCGCTGCTCCTTGCCGGGGTCCTCTTCGTCCTGGTGGGGCTCCAGTTGACCCTCTTCGGCCTGCTCGCCGAACTCGTCGTCCACGCCCGCAACACCAACGGCGACCGGCAATCGACCCGGTCCGGGCACCAGCACGCACCGAGCGCGAACGGCGCCTGATGAAGCGGGTGTACGTCGCGGGGTTGCGCGCACTCCGCTCGGTGCTGGCCACCCTCGGCCTGCTCGGCCTGCTCGACCGGTGGGCGGCCCGCTCGCGCACCGGAATGTGGGTGCGCTCCTGGTTCTCCATCTATGACCTGGCCGACCTGTTGCCCCACGACACCCCGTGGTGGACCTTTGCCTCCGCCGACCAGGTCGAGTGGTTCCTCGCCACCCGCCCCGGTGCCAGGGTCTTCGAGTGGGGTTCGGGCGCGTCCACGGTCTGGCTCGGCAAGCGTGCCGGCCAGGTCCACTCGGTCGAGCACGATGCGGCCTGGGCCGCGACCATGCGCGAGGTGCTGCCCGACAACGCCACCCTGACCGTGGTCGAGCCCGTCCGCCGCCCCGGCGGACTGCGTGCCGGCGACCAGGCCTCGGCGAAGCCGGGCTTCGAGGGGCTGGACTTCACCGACTACGTCGCCGCGATCGACGACGTCCCAGGTGACTTCGACCTGGTCGTGATCGACGGGCGGGCCCGCGAGGCGTGCCTGGCCAGGGCCGTGGAGCGGCTGGCCCCCGGCGGCCTGATCGTCTTCGACAACGTGGACCGCGAGCGCTACCGCGACGCGATCGCCGCGTTGGGGGACCGGGTGGCGACCACCTGGACCCGCGGCCGGACCCCGTCGCTGCCCTACCCCACGCGCACCGCACTGCTCTCCGTGCCCGAGCCGGCCGAGCGATGACCAGGGCCACCTGGCTGAACCTGGGGCGCGTCGCCTTCGTGGCCGTGACCGGCTTCTTCGCCTGGTGGAGCCTGCGGGGAAGGTGGGGAGAGGTCGGCGACGCGCTGGCCGCGACCTCGGTCGGCGGCGTACTGGCGGGGTTGGCGCTCGTCCTGGCCGGCTTGGTGGCGACAGGTTTCGTCTGGCTGCGCCTGCTCGCCGCGCACGGGCACCGGGTGCCGGTGCGCGGCGGCCTCTCGGTCTTCTTCACCGGCCAGTTGGGCAAGTACGTGCCCGGCTCGGTCTGGTCGATCGGTGTCCAGGCGAAGCTGGCCCGCCGGTACGACGTACCGCTGCGGGCGACGGTCGGCACCGGGTTGGTCTTCCTCGGCTTCCATGTCGCCACCGCGATCGTGCTCGGTGGCGCGATCGCTGTGGGCGGGGGAGTCGACACCCGGTTGGCCACCTGGCTGCTGGTGGCCGGGATCGCGGTCGCGCTGGTCGGGATGGCGCCGCCGGTGGTGAACCGGATCGCGGCTCCGATCACGCCCGGCGTGCGCCTCACCTGGGCCGATCTGGGCGTGGTGCTCGTGCTGATGGCGCTGGCCTGGGCGGCGTACTCGCTGGCGCTGCTGGCACTGGCTCCGGACCCGTCGCCGGCCGACCTGGCCGCGATGACGGCCGCCTTCGCGCTGGCGTACGCCGCGGGGGTGGTGATCGTGCTGGCTCCGGCCGGGTTGGGTGCTCGCGAGGCCACCTTCGTTCTCCTGCTCGCCCCGACGACCGGCCTGGTGGCCGCGAGCAGCCTGGCCGTGCTGGCCCGGCTGCTGCACAGCGTTGCCGACTTCGCGCTGGCCGTTGTGGCGTGGGACACCGCGCGACAGGAGGCTCGGGGCTCCGCCTGACACCGTGGCAGGATTGGGCGTATATCCGTGCTTTCGATTGAGCCGCCGACATTGCGTGGGCACACACCGGCCAAACGGAGGGAAACCATGCAGTAGGTTGGCTGCGTTCTCGTCTATGTCCGGCCGCCCGACCGAGAGCCCTGGCGTCGGTTCCATCGGCACGAAGAGAACGGCCAGTTGCGAGGCTTGAGCACACTTCTCACAGGGTGGGTTACCGCCAGCCAGGCACCGGATAGAGTGCCTATAAGGGCCATTCTCCGGATTGGTCAAGGCAACCCGATTCGAAAGCCGTTCCAACACGCACGACGACCTTCCGCATGACGTTTCCGCTTGATGGAGTCGACTGACCAGATGTGCAACGTGAACAAAAGGTGTCGGATCTGCGGCATCTCTCGAATGTCTGCGCGAAGGGGGAAGAAAGGCTGAACCCTACGGTGCGACCCGCGGCGAGGAGAAGGCTGGCCAGCCCAAGTCAGTGGTCCTTGCCGACCTCGACGGCGACCACCTGTGCGCCGGTGCTGCTGATCCAGTCAAAAAGTTCGGCTCTCCTGACATACCTGTGGGTCAGTTTCGGCCGGGGGAGGGCTGGGCGGTAGCCGCCGAGGTTGAGCATGGCGAGGGCGATGAGGGCGTCGGCGGAGTGGAATCTGTAGGCGATGCGGGTGATGAGACGGATCTTGGTGTTGGTCGACTCGATGAGCCCGTTGGACAGGCCGTGCTCGATCGCTGCGAGGATCCGGGCTCGGTGCTTGACGATGCTCTTCTGCAGTTTCACGAACGCGGGGATCCGGCAGCGTCGTGCCCAACTGATCCACCGGTCGAGTGCTGTGATGGCGGCCTTGTAGGGCATCCGAAACACCATCCGGAGCCCTTCCTTGAGCAGGTAGGCCCGATACAGCCTCGGGTTGGTCGCTGCGATCCAGGCGAGCATGACCTGCTGGTTCTCGGTGAGGTCTTCGGGTTCTTCCACAACGAGTACCGGGCACCCTTCAGCGACTTGGCCCGCTCGCTGCCGGGCCGTGGTGGCGCGTCAGCCGGTGGCCGTCCACGGCCACGCTTGGGTTCGTTCCTGGCTTTGCGGCGGGCGTCATTCCACGCCTCGCGACGGACCTCGTCGAGGGCGTCGGTGGCCCACTTCACGATGTGGAACGGGTCAGCGGCCCGGACCGCGCCGGGACACATCTCGGCGACGATCGAATCGATGAAGTCAGCTCCATCCGCACTGACGTGGGTGAGTTGGGCGCAGCGTTCGGCGCCGAGGAGGTCGAAGAACTCCCTGACGGTCGCACTGTTGCGGCCCGGTGCGGCCCAGACCAGCCGTCGGGTGTCGTGGTCGACCACGACCATCAGGTACTTGTGGCCCTTCTTGTAGGAGATCTCGTCGATCCCGATCCGCCGCAGCCCGGCCAGACGGTCGTGTTGAGCGTCGATGTCGGCCCAGACGCGGGTGATGATCGCCCCGACGGTGCGCCACGCGATCCGCATCAGCTCTGTCGCGGTGGTCTTCGATGCCCGCGTCGCGAGCCAGGCGACCTGGTCGTCGAAGGCCAGGGTGTGCCCGGCGTCGTGTCGAGCCCACGGCACATGCGCGACTACGACCCCGTGGTCACGGCACTTCACCCGAGGTGTGTCGGCCTCGAGCATCGCGATCGTCGTACCGAGGTCGAGCGACCGCCAGCGACGCCGTCCCGGCCCAGCGTCATAGCCGGGGCACCGACGCCGACAGATCCCGCACCGGCCCCGCTGCCTGCTGGTGGGCCGGACGTGAGCGACCAACACCCGCGCTTCCTCGTCGTACTCGACTCTCTCGATCACCGTCTTCTCGACCCCGAGCAGACCCCGCCATAGGCTGACATCACGCACGCCGCTCTCCTTGTGCACCTGGTTCCTGTTCCTTGACAGCTCAGAAACCTAGACAGGAGGCGGCGTGCGGCCCGTTCAGGCGCGCTCAGACACCCACAGATGTGTCAGGAGAGCCAAAAGTTCGGCCAGTTGACGGGCGCTGCACCGGCTTCGTACTTGGCGACGCATCGTATGTGTTGGTCGCCTGCTGCCACGACGTGGATGCGGCTGTGGAGATCGAACTCGATCACGTAGGGAGCCATGGTGAACCTTCCGGCCTAGGGTCGAGATCGGGTGGCTTTGGTCACTCCTGTCGATCACACCGATAGTCGGTCACGCAGCCACCCACGAGGTGCCGAGAAGACTGGCCCTAACGGGGTTCAGACCCATGCAGCGGATCGAAGGAATGACTCCGGGTCACCCATGGCACCTCGACGAGCCTCACAGCGGGTCCACAAGGCGCTAGGGAAGTGGGCTTCGGCCTCGAGGTGCGCGACCGAAGTGATTGCCCATCGCCCTTGACAACCTGCCAAGCACCAGTGACTATATTCATCAATAGATGAACGTTGACGTCCGATAAATGGATCAACTGCGTCAAGGTTCTCCGTATGACCCAGTTCTCGGTGGGCTGGCCTGGTTCCTGACGGCGAAACACGAGGCGAGGTATTTATGCTGAGGGTCGACAACTTGAGCAAGGCGTATGCCGAGAGTCAAGCGCCTGTGTTTCAAGGACTATCGCTCACGCTGAAGAATCAGGAGTTCCTCTGCATCGTTGGACCATCCGGATGTGGCAAAACGACGTTGCTCAGGTGTATCTCTGGGCTGATACCGGCGACAAGTGGATCTATCGCACTCAATGAGAAAGTGCTGAATGGCCCCATCCCCAGCTTGGCGATCGTGTTTCAAGAATACGGACGGTCCTTACTGCCTTGGTTCAACGTCTGGGACAATGTCGCACTTCCCCTCCGCGCCAAAGGGCTCAGCAGAGGTGAGGTCGAATTTCGCGTTCGATCCAGTTTGGAAGAGGTTCAACTGGCAGGCGCAGCTGAAAAGTTCCCTCGTCAGTTGTCTGGTGGGATGCAGCAAAGAGTTTCGATCGCGCGTGCCTTGGCTTTTCAGCCAAGTATTCTTCTCATGGACGAACCATTCGCTTCCGTCGACGCACAAACACGAGAGGATCTCGAGGATTTGATCCTCAGGGTGCGAGCGCACCACAGTATGACAATTCTCTTCATAACACATGACATTGACGAGGCGATTTATCTCGGCGACCGCGTGATGGTGTTAAGTCAGAATCCGACTACCATTCGTGCTGAATACGAAGTGCAACTTCCGGATCAACGCGATCAGATTGCGACCAAGTCGATGCAACGATTCTCAGAACTCAGATCACGAATTCGTGCGGATCTCGCATAAACGAACGAGATCCTCGTCTGTCAGCCGCAAAGATATGGAGTACGATGAGTCACTTTGAGGTCGCCCTCGGCCCAACTGTTCAGTTTGAGCCAGGTCTCTACGCAATTGACGCCCCCTTTGAGGATGCGCCACTGACCGCCTACGTGATCACAGGCCGGAGATTGACGGTCATTGATGCAGGCGTTGTAGATACACCGAAGGCACACATAGCTCCCGCGCTCGCCAAACTCGGTCGCTCGTTGTCGGACATTGAGCTTGCCGTGGTGACGCATGCGCACCACGATCACATCGGAGGGCTCACAGAACTGCGTTCCGCGAACCCTCGCCTAGAGATCGCAGCGGCGCAAGCGGAGGCTCGATGGATCGAAAACACTTCCGTATTCCTTGAAGAAAACTATTGTGGATACCGGCCACTCTACAACCCAGATGAAGCGTTCTTGGAACGTGCGCGACGACTCAAGGGGGGGGACCAGAGTGTAGATCGGCATCTTCTTGACGGAGATGTAATCGATATCGGAGACGGGCATACTCTAAGGATTTATTCAGTGCCGTCGCACAGTGCGGGACACATTGCAGTCCTTCATGTCGAAGCCGACGTTCTCTTCACAGGCGACTCGCTCATCGCGCGTGGCCACCCATTCTCTCGGCGACAGGACTCCTTTCCTCTGTACGCTGACGTGGCGCGATATTCTGCACTTCTTGATCTCTACGAGGAGTTGAATCCAAAATGGACCGCAACTGCGCACCACGGATTATGTAACAGAGATCAGTTGCGTTTCCTCATCCGTGAATCTCGAAACTTGATTGGGGAGATTGATGACTTTCTTCTTTCTCTGGCCCGAGAAAAGAAGGACGGCCTGTCACTCGAGTTCGTTGTCGGTGCCATGGCGAAACACTGGCCTCGATATGCGCGTCGCGTCAGTTCCTACACCACTGCCCACGCGCATATGACGGAACTGGTCCGTCGTGGACACTTGAGAGTGACCGAGTCCAACCCATGGGAATGGAGGCAAGTCAACTGAGTCGTGGTTCTGTTTTTGCCTACCCCTGGAGTTTCGTTAGAATTAGTGATTGGAATCTTCAAGAATGCGTAAAATGAATTGGAAACTGGCTCTCGCGCTGGCCTTCGCGTTGTCACTGATGACCACGGCGTGTGGGGGGAGTGGTTCCCAGAAACTCGAAGAAGTCGACGGGGTGACCAAGATCAGGGTCGGGACAACCGGACTGACTGTTCACGCACCCTTGTATATCGCAGAGCAAAAGGGTTGGTTTGAGGAGGCCGGTCTCGATGTGACACTTGAGGTGCTCTCCGGGGGAGCTGCCATTATTCCCGCTATGCTAAATGGGGAGTTGCATTTTGGTGCAAGTAATATTCCATCCGCTCTACTTGCCGCCCAGAATGGAATCGACTTGCGTGCGGTGGCGGCCAACAATGTCAGTGCTGATTCAGTCGATGACGTTGAGTTTCTCACATCGGCTGTTGTCGCTCCTCAAGACGGCCCCATCGACACCCCGGCAGATCTACAAGGTGCAACGATCGCCGTAAACGGGTTGCACAGCGTCGGTGACTTGACAATAAGCCTTGCAATGAGGGAGCTGGGACTCGACCCGAATGACGTCAAGTTTATTGAACTGGGTCTTCCGGAGATGATCGGCGCGCTTGAGGCCGGTCGAGTGGATGCTGCGTGGGTGGTCGAACCCTTCCTTGGAGCTGCAAAAGCTGCGGGGATGAGTCCGGTGCTCTACAACTGGGTGGAAGCCAGGCCGGGCCTGCCAATCGGCGCCTACTATGCAACAGCAGATTTTGCGACTGAGAACGCTGCCGTTGTCGACAAGTTCCGTGAAGTTGTCGACCGCGCGACGGTCTACGCGGCTGAGCATCCTGAAGAGGTCCGGTCGATAGTGGGCATGTACACGAAGGTGCCTGAAGCCGCTGCCAATGCGATGGCGCTTCCAGTGTTGGTCACATCCATTTCGCGGAGTGGCGTGGTGGCGATTGCAGACGAAATGCTTGAACGAGGAAGTTTGAACTCTGCTCCGGATTATGACTCGATCTTTGCTTTGATATATGACGAATAGGTCAGGCCTGTCACGGACCATCGAGATTGATACCGCTGGTCTTCTGAGAATCCCTGGATGTGCAGCATTGAGCGATTGGAGTTGGTATGCAGGGCACTGGCGGCGAGATTCTGGGTGCACAGTTGGTTCGCGAGGGGGTCACGGACGTTTTCGGTGTTCCCGGACTCCAACTGGATCATGCATTGGATGGTTTGGCCAAGCAAGATCGTGGATTGCGGTTCCTTACAACGCGACACGAGCAAGGCGCTGCGTATATGGCAGACGGTTACGCGAGGACGTCAGGTCGCGCGGGCACATTCATGGTCGTTCCTGGCCCGGGTGCCCTCAACGTGGGGGCTGCCTTGGCGACGGCCTATGCATGCTCGTCTCCTGTGGTGGGCATAGTTGGACAGTTGCCTCGTCACGCGTTGGGTCGCGGCCTTGGCTTGCTCCATGAGATCCCGGATCAAACAGGATTCCTAAGGGGCCTTACCAAGTGGCACGCCTTGGCTCGGACCGTCGAAGAGATTCCGACCCTGGTGAACGAGGCCTATTCGGTAGCACTGTCGGGGCGCCCGAGGCCGGTGGCCATCGAGGTTCCGATGGATGTGTTGGCAGCGTCTGGCGAGGCTGATCTTTGTGAGCCCAAGCGCACCAAAGCCGGATTGCGCCCCGCGCCAGAAGAAGTGGTGGGGGTCGCAGCACGAATTCGGGCCTCGCGAAAGCCCTTGATCTACGTCGGACGGGGTGTCCAAGCGAGTGAGGCAACCGGTGATCTTCAGCGAGTTGCCGAAACACTCAACGCACCTGTTGTGATGAGCAGGAATGGCCGAGGAAGTCTATCGGATCGACACCGCTTGGCATTCCCCGCGTTTGCAGCAGACGCGCTCTTGGAGGAGGCAGATCTTGTTCTTTGCGTTGGTACAAGATTTCTAACCGCTTCTGGCGCTCCGAGAGCGGCTGCGCCAGGCCACTCAGTGATCCTGGTCAATATCGACTCCGCAGACCTTGGGCCGCCGCGAAAGGCAGATATGACAGTGTGCGCCGACGCGAAGGAGTTCTTGAAGGCGTTGGCAGGCGAGCTGAGTGGCGCGGGGACTAGGTACTGGGAGTCCTCAACTCTTGACTCAGTGCGTGACTGGTGTCGGCGCCAGATCGAAGCAGTAACGCCGCAAGCCGAATGGGTGAAGGCCCTGAGAGCTGGTATTCCCGACAACGGAGTGCTAATCAACGACCTCACCCAAGTCGGCTATCTAGCGGCGGCCGGGTATCCGGTGTATGAGCCTGACACCTTCGTGACGGCGGGATACCAGGGCACGCTGGGGTACGCGTTCCCAACTGGCTTGGGTGCGCGGCTTAGCCGTCCGGAAAGGATGCACGTCGCGGTTCTTGGCGACGGCGGGTTCGGATGGGCGCTGCAAGAACTTGCGACGGCTAAACGGTATGGTATCGGACTTACGACAGTTGTTTTCAACGATGACTGCTTCGGGAATGTAAAACGTATTCAGGAAACAGAGTTCGGCAACATAATCGGTGCAGACCTAACGAATCCGGATTTTGTTGCCTTGGGTGAAGCGTTTGGAATCTCCTCTTTGAGAATAGGAGATCCCGGATCCCTAGCCGGTGCGTTGAATGAGCTAAGCGGGGAAACCGCCCCAACGCTGATAGAAGTTCCGGTTGGCGCTATGCCGAGTCCATGGCACCTTCTTGTCGACCAGCTTCGCCCGACAAGGGGTGTTGAAGGATGTTGATGAGATCATACTGGCGCGACTCAGACCGCGTTGGCTGTCGCTTCGTCGAGGTGGATTTGTGAGGCCTGTTCACGAGTACCGTCAACTCTATATAGGTGGACGATGGCGTGATGCTGACGGGGGTGAGTCCATCCTGGTGCGGAGTCCGATTGACGAATCGGTGATCGGCAGCGTCCCTTCCGCGACCACCCAAGACGTTGACGACGCCGCGATCGCGGCTCAGGCGAGCCAAGAATCATGGTCGAGGTCCCGTGCTCTTGAGCGGGCAGAGTACCTTCGCCTCGTCGCCCGTTCCATACGCGCGGATGAGGAGTTGTTGGCAGATCAACTAGTTTCTGAAATTGGGGTTCCCTCGCGTGCGGTAAACCCAATGCAAGTGGCGATGGCTGCCTCTGCGTTTGAGGACTCAGCCGAGTTCATCGCTCATGAATCAGCCAATTACACCGTAGGAAATTCGCAAGTCGAGGAGCGCCCAATCGGGCCTGTGGCGTGCATCGTTCCGTGGAATGCGCCGCTCTATCAGGCGTCATTGAAGGTTGCCGCCGCGCTCGCCGCCGGTTGCACAGTTGTTCTCAAACCAAGCGAACTCTCCAGTTTCACTGCGTTTGCGTTGGCTAGGTACATCGATGAAGCCGGTTTTCCCCCTGGGACGTTCAATCTCGTAACTGGGCGCGGCACCCCAGTCGGAGAGGCGCTGGTCCGACATCCATCCATGCGGATGGTGTCATTCACTGGTTCCAAGGCGACGGGTGAGACGATCGCGAGACTGGCTTCTGTGGGTGTGAAGAAGTGTGCTCTTGAACTCGGGGGGAAGGGCGCTGCCCTACTTGCCGACGGATGTGATCTGGCCCGAGCCGTGCAGGACACGTTCTGGAGATGCATGGCATTCTCCGGTCAAACCTGCGCTGCGACGACGCGGATGATTATCCCGAGAGCGAGTGCCGGGGATGTTCAACGGATGCTGAAGCGTCTCCTAGAGGAGGCCATTGTCGGTGACCCGCGGCACCCGGGAACGCATCTTGGCCCGTTGATTTCGTCTGAACAAAAGGCAAGCGTCGAGGAGTTCTTGGGCCTTGCCGCTTGTCAAGGGGCGCGGCCGTTGACGTACGCGGCACGGAGCGCTTTGCCGGCCCATGGCTACTTCGTGCTTCCAACTGTCTTTTGGGATGTTGAGCCAACGATGCGAATCGCGCAGGAGGAGATCTTCGGACCCGTGCTCAGCGTGATGATCGCTGATACACAGGAACAAGCTATTGAAATCGCAAACTCGACGCCATACGGGCTCTCGAATTCAGTCTGGGCAGCTACATCTGAGAAGGCAATGTCGATTGGCCGCCAAGTCATCTCGGGAAGCGTGTACATCAATGGTGGCGATTTTAATCCGCGAGCACCATTCGGCGGGTTTGGACTTTCTGGTTATGGACGGGAGCGGGGAGGCGCTGGGGTTCGAGAGTTTCGGCAGTCCGTCGCGTACCATTTGTAGCCTGAGGTTAAGCGGTCTAAAGGAGGATGTATGAAAGAGTCCGATCAGGTATTGTTTGAGCTCCGATTTTATGAGATTTCGGCGGGGCAAGGTGATCGCATGATCAAACGATTCAAGACGGTGTCAGCGCCGCTCTTCGAGAGATATGGAGGTGAGGTTGTCGGTGCGTGGACATCTGCCGAATCAGACAGGATTTTCGCCTTCATGCTCCGATTTGATGACTCGTCTTCTCGCGACGAAATATGGGAAAAGTACCACAATGACCCTTTGTTCATTGAAGCCCGTGCAGAACAAAAGCAAATCATTGAGAGCGGCACTTCAACGCTGTTGAGAGCCGTTGAACTTTAAGGATCAACACCGACTCTCCCGCCATTTATGATTGGTCAGGTCATGCAAACCCTTAACTTCAAACTCCTGTGGTCTGCGACAGGTCTTTACTTGACCGTTTTCGTAGCTTGGGAAATGGGCCCCCGGGTTGGGGTAGTGAACAGTTCATATATTCCACCACTCTCGTCTGTTGTCGGGGCTTGCGTGAAGCTTTCCGGCTCTGGAATGTTTTGGAGAGATGTTCTGGACACGCTTGGTATCTGGTTTGTGGCACTCTCAATCGGGACGCTCCTTGGTGTCATTGTCGGTCTGGCGATGGGAGCCAGCCAATGGGTAAGTGCCGGCCTAGGCGGCCTCGTGGAATTCTTGCGGCCCATCCCTACAGTCGCGCTAATTCCCGTCGTGGTGGTTCTGTATGGAACGGGATTCACCAGCGCGTACATCCTTTCCGCGCTCGGCGCGGTCTGGCCGGTATTGATCCATAGCGTCTATGGAGCTCACGCGGTTGATCCGGTTACGAGGGACATGGCCAAGGTGTTCGGGCTATCTCGATCGCGGCAGTTTGCAGTGATTACGCTGCCGTCAGCTGCGCCGTTCATTGCCATGGGAATTAGGCTATCGATGGCTATCGCTCTAATTTTGACCATTACGGCGGGAATCGTGATCGGCTCTCCCGGACTGGGGAACAGTATCACTCACTCGGCGAATGCGGGGGCGTTCCCGGAGATGTATGGCTTGATAATATCGACGGGCGTGATCGGAGTGCTATTGAACCTTGCCTCTCTGTGGCTATTTGACCGATGGCTACCGTGGTCCGACGAGTTTGGGGGGGCGACGAAATGATTACGCAACCTTCACGGCGCATGCACGTTATTATAGGTGGTGTGGCGGTAGTCGCAGCCTTGGCAGCGTGGGAGTTGATGGCGCAAACTAGACCAAGTCCATTTTTCCCAGACCTGTCGGCCGTTGGAACAAGTTTCCGCGGAAATTGGCTGTCTGCTGGCTGGGAGAACCATATCGTTCCCAGCCTGGCTCGGATGTTTTCGGGATACTTCATCGCACTCGCTATCGGCATCGTAGCTGGAGTGGCACTTGGGTCATTCAGTCTCCTCCGGCGCCCGTCCGCGCCGCTCATTGAGTTCCTCCGGTCAATCCCGCCAACCGCGCTGATCCCGATCACCGTAGTCGCGTTGGGAATCGGCGCAAGTGCAAAGATCGCGTTGATCGCATTCACCTGCGTCTGGCCGGTTCTGTTGAATACCATTGGCGCGATCAGAGGGATAGATCCCGTTCTTCTTGATTCCATGAGGATATTCGGTATCCGCGGACGGGCCAAGGTGATTTGGGTCTTGTTGCCCGGAGCAATGCCGAGGATCTTCGCTGGGGCTCGAACGAGCTTGAGCCTCAGCCTAATTATGGTCGTGGTCAGCGAACTGGTGGCGAGCACGGAGGGGATCGGATATTTTATCATCCAAGCTCAGCGCACGTTTTCCTTCGCTGACATGTGGTCCGGCGTGGTCCTTATCGGCATGCTGGGGTATGTTCTAAACGCTGCATTTATGGCATTGGAGCGGTTGATCCTTACACGACGAGGATTTGACCTCTCAGGACCGGGACACTTCTAGCCCGGATCGTTCACGAGTTCGCGGCGTGATCGGCGCGTAGAAGCACAGAAGTGCCTGGCCAGCAGGGGAAACTTGGGTTTGCGACGACTCAAGATCTCCAACCGGAAGGCACTCTGCAGGTGAAGCGTACTTCGTGGTCTACGGGCTTGTCCGTTTCCGCTGATGGTGTCGGCGTGGTTGCCCACGCGGGCAGCGTCGGACTCCGCCTCCTGGCCGACCGGACCGGCCTCACGGCTGAACTGTGGAAGGCAATGACGCGGCGTTCGTTCTCCCCGGTCCATGACCGGGGCCGGGTGTTGGTCGATGTCGCGGTGATGCTCGCCGATGGTGGTGAGGCGATCGCCGACATCGACGTGCTGCGCCATCAGTCCGGGGTGCTGGGTCCGGTCGCATCGCCGCCAACGGTGTGGCGCACCTTGGACGAAGTCACGCCCGGTCGGTTGAAGAAGATCGCCATCGCGCGGGCACGGACTCGGCGACACGTGTGGGCACAGCTGCCGGGCGGGCTGCCGGCCAGCAAGGTCGCCGGGACCGATCTCGGCTCGACGGTGGTGCTCGATGTCGATGCCACGATCGTGATCGCACACAGCGAGAAGGAACAGGCTGCGCCGACGTTCAAGCGGACCTTCGGGTTCCACCCGCTCGGCGTGTGGTGCGACAACACCGAGGAGTTCCTCGCAGCGATGCTGCGCACCGGTCGAGCGGGGTCGAACACGGCGAACGATCACATCGAGGTCCTCACCGAGGCGATCGCGCAGATCCCCGGCACTCGCCGCAAGGATCTGCTGATCCGTTCCGATGGCGCTGGCGCATCGCACGACTTGCTGGACTGGCTCACCGAGCAGGGCAGGGTCCGTGGCCGGAAGGTCGAGTACTCGGTGGGATTCGCGATCACCGAGAAGATCCGCGACGCGATCAAGCTCGTCCCGGGCAAGGTCTGGACCCCGGCGTCCGACCTGACTTGCACAGGTGGGGCCTGGTTTTGGGTTCATTCTCGGCATCGTCGCAGGTCAGCGGCTTGTGGTGTGTCGTTGTGGGTCACTAACCGGCTAGATTTCGCTGGTGGTGTTCGTGCGGAAGGTGAAGACGGCTTCGGGGGCAACGGCTGTCCAGATCGCCCGTAAGGTGGACCGCCGCAACGTCGTCATGGAACATCTCGGCTCCGCTCACAGCGATGCTGAGGTTGCTGCGCTGGTCGCCGCCGCACGCGCCAAGATCGAGGCAGGCCAAAGCGAGCTCGATCTTGGCTTGGGGTCGGCACCAAGGCCGAGCCGGGCGATCGTGGAGGACCAGGTTTCCCGGCTGCTGATCGACGTCGTCAGCGAAGCGTGGAAGCGACTCGGGTTCGACGTCATCGCCGACGAGGCGTTCTCTCAACTCGTTCTGGCGCGGATCGTGGAGCCGACCTCGATGAGCGACGCGACCCGGGTGCTGGGCGAGCTCGGCCTCACGCCGGCGCACCGCAACACCTTCTCCGCGACGCTGCGCCGTGCCGGAGCACGGGACTACCGCGACCAGATTGCAGCCGCGTGCTTCGCCCATGCCGCCACCAACGGCGACGTCAGTCTGGTGCTCTACGACGTCACGACGCTGTACTTCGAGACCGAGAAGGAGGACGCCCTCAGGAAGGTCGGCTACTCCAAGGAACGCCGCGTCGACCCGCAGATCGTGGTCGGGTTGTTGGTCGACCGCAACGGGTTCCCCCTTGAGATCGGCTGCTTCGAGGGAACAAGGCCGAGACGACCACGATCGTCCCGATCGTGAAGCAGTTCCAGGCCCGGCACGGCATCGCGGACATGGTCGTGGTCGCCGACGCGGGGATGCTCAGCTCGTCGAACCTGCGCGAGCTCGACGACGCGGGCCTGCGGTTCATCGTCGGATCGCGGGTGACCAAAGCGCCGAAGGATCTGGAGTCCCACTTCCGCTGGCACGGCACCGCCTTCACCGACGGCCAGGTCATCGACACCATCACCCCACGCGATCAGCGGGGCACCGCGGTCAAGGCCTCGGATCCGATGGTGCGGGCTGAGCCGGTGTGGGACCCGAGCGTGCATGCGAAGTCGTGGCGTGCGGTGTGGGCCTACTCGACCAAGCGGGCGGTGCGTGACAACAAGACCCTGACGCTGCAGGAGAACAAGGCCCGTGCGGTCGTGGCCGGTGAGAAGGCCGCCCGGACACCACGGTTCGTGAAGGCGCGCAACGGCGCGAGCGTGCTCGACGAAGCGTCCCTGGCCAGAGCCCGCGGGCTGGTCGGGCTGAAGGGCTACGTCACCAACATCGAGGCCGATCTCATGGACGCACGCGAGGTCATCGCGAGCTACCACGCCCTGTGGCAGGTCGAGGCGTCGTTCCGGATGTCCAAGACCGACCGTGCGCCGTGAGGCGCTTGTTGTTTGAGTGGAGGTGAGAGACCTACACCGCCGTTGTGTCGCAGCACGACGGTTGAAGCGGCGGGGCAGCCTGACCCGGGAGATGCCGGGCTGGGCGGCAAGCGGCCCCGAGGAAGCCCAGACGTGTCAGTACTGCCAGATGGCGCGGGCTGAGGTGAGCGAGACGAAGAGGTATACGCGAGCAACCGGCGTGATTACGTCCCTCTAATGGACACCGGCTCGAACCTGGTGGATATGGGCCGGGAGCGGTGCGTTCTTGTCCTTGACCGTGAGGATGAGGAACTTCCCGGAGGTCTGATCGGTCTGAGGGGAAGGCTGTGGCGAAGTGCTGCGGGATAGCCACAGCGAAGCCGCAGGGACAAAGTCGGGTGCCTCCTTCGTCGAGCGAACAGCAAGTGAACACGGGAACCATCCCGGCCCTGCCGGGCACGTCGCGCGGCCAGCGTGACTTGTCGGCTGGGCTCATCGTCGGCTGATCGGGTCGGGATGGGGCGGAGCCGTCGTAGTACTCCGAGTCCGGGAGAGCCGGACACATGGGGAAGGGCGGCAGCGGAATCGAGAAGGATTGGAGGCTGCAATGCCGAAAGACGCGACGCTGAACAGCGACGCTCCATCGGGTCGGGCGCTGACCCGGACCGAGTGGGTATCGGAGATGCAGGTCAAACTTCACCGTTGGGCGGTGGCCGATCCTGGCCGCCGGTTCGACGATGTGTTCAATCTCGTCCATCACCGTTACACGCTGATCACGGCGTGGGAGCGCGTGAAGGGCAACAAGGGGGCCCGTACCGCGGGGTCGGACGGGCTGACCGTGGCCCGGATCGAAACCGAGATCGGAGTGGCCCCTTTCCTGGACGACCTACGTTCCCAGTTGAAGGAGGGAACGTATCGACCCGAGCCGGTGCGGGAGCGCAAGATCCCCAAACCGGGTGGATCGGGCAAGGTCCGCCGACTTGGGATACCCACAGTTGCGGACCGAGTCGTTCAGGCGGCGCTGAAAGTGGTGCTGGAACCGATCTTCGAGGCCGACTTCTTGTCGGTCTCCTATGGGTTCCGGCCCAACCGGAGAGCACACGACGCGATCGCCGAGATTCACCGGTTCGGCACCCACGGCTACCGCTGGGTGCTGGACGCGGACATCGAGGCATGTTTCGACTCGATCGACCACACAGCCCTGATGGAACGTGTGCGTGGTCGGGTCAAGAACAAGCGCGTGCTGCGGCTGGTCAAGGCGTTCCTCAAGGCCGGGATCCTCACCGAGCTCGGCGAAGAGATGAACACCCCGACCGGCACACCGCAAGGCGGCATCTTGTCGCCGTTGCTGGCCAACATCGCGTTGTCGGCGCTCGATGAGCACCTGCACGCAGGGTGGCAACCTGGCGGCGAGATGTCGACCCATGCTCAGCGTCAACAGCGACGACGGTCACGCCGCGATCCCCGGCCGAACTGGCGAGTCATCCGCTACGCGGATGACTTCGTCGTGCTGGTCGATGGCGAGCGAGGCCACGTCGAGGCACTGCAGGACGAGATAGCCGATGTGCTCGCACCCTTGGGGTTGCGCTTGTCGCAGACCAAGACCAAGGTCGTGCACATGGAAGACGGGTTCGACTTCCTCGGGTTCCACATCCAGTGGCGCCGCAAGCGAGGAACGAACAAGTGGTACGTCTACACCTTCGTCGCAGACCGGGCGATCCGGCAGGCGAAGGCAAAGATCCGTGCCTGGACCCGCCGCACATCACAGCGACCCCTCAAGGACGTGCTGGTGCAGATCAATCTGTTCTGGCGCGGCTGGGCGACCTACTTCCGGCACGCCGTGGCGTCCCACACGTTCGACCGACTCCACCACTTCATCTGGTGGCGGCTCGTGCGGATGATGCGTCAACGGCATCGCTGGAACTGGCATGCTGTCCGCCGCTGGCTCGCCGGCCCCAACGGGGGCTGGAGACCCATTCACGCGGACGGGATCGAGCTGGTGTCCCCGAACAGCGTGCCGATCACTCGGTACCGCTACCGGGGCTATTCGATCCCCAACCCCTGGGTCGCTGCATGAACACCCTGATGGCAGATGCCGTGGAGAGCCCGGTGCGTTGAGAGGCGCACGCCGGGTTCGGCGAGCGGCCTGGGGAGACGGACCGAGGGAAACCTCGGCACCGCGCCCCAGGCCGACTCACCTGCGCGCCCGGCCGATGTTCCACCACAAGCGCGAGGCGATCGAGGCCCACCTGACCATCGTCTTCGCGGCCCTCGCGATCGCACGTCATCTTCAACAACTCGCCGGCGTCAGCATCAAGAAGCTCGTCACGACACTGCGGCCCCTACGGGAAATCACCATCAGCGTCGCCGGGCAGACCATCACGGCCGAACCGAAGATCCCCAGCGAGGTCCGCGATCTACTTGAGCGACTGGGTCACTAAATCGGTGCAAGACAGGCCTCAATGCCGGCGGCCCGCATCAGCCGGGCCACCTGATCGCGGCCGATGTCGTGGCCACCACTTCTCGCGGCCTTCCAGATCTTCCGGGCGCCGTAGACGCGGTAGTTGTCTTCCCACAACTGCCTCACCACCGGCGCCATCACCTCGTCGCGCTGAGCTCTGGCCGATGGTTGTCGGTTCTTGAACGCGTAGTAGCTGCTCGGGGCCACCTGCAGCACGGTGCAGATGAGCTCGACCCCCAGACGCCGGCCCGCGACGACGTCGTCGCGGTTGGCGTCGATGAACGCGGCTACTTCTTGTGCTGGCGGTCGAGTCACCGCCGGCGAAGAAACTCGCTGCGCGCTTGAGAATTTCGTTGGCTCTCTTCAGCTCCCGGTCCCGTGACCGGTCGAGCCGTTGCCCTTCTGCTTACCGGCCGATTCCTTGACCCCGGGAGCGAACCGCGCCCACGAGCACAGGTGCCCGGCGGTGGGGAACCGAGACATGTCGACCCCGATCTCAGCGATGATCACCGCGGCGGCGGCATGGCCCACGCCGGGGATCTCCTCCAACCGTGCCACGGCGCCAGCGAAAGGGAGCAGTTCAGTGTCGATCCTGTTCTCAATGTCGGCGATGTCGCGGTTGATGGTGTCGATCCGGCCGAGCATCTTGTCCAGCAAGAACGCGTGGTGGTCGCTGAACCGTCCAGTGAACGCTTCTTCGAGCACGGTCAGCTTCACCCGCATCCGGCCCCGCGCGAACTGGGCCAGCACCTTGGCGTCACGCTCACCGTCGATCAAAGCCTGGAGCATGTCACGACCAGAGACACCGAAGATGTCGGAGACAACCGAGGACAACTTGATCTGCGCGTCTTCCAACAACTTCTCGACCCGCTGCTGCTCCGAGGTACGGGCCGCGACTTGGTCCCACCTGTACCGGGTCAGGTCACGCAACACGCGGATCGGCGGCGGAACGAAACTGGGTCGCAGCATCTGCCGTTCAGCGACCTTGCACAACCACGCCGCGTCCAACCTGTCTGTCTTCGGACGCCCGGGCAGGTGCTTGACGTCCTTCGCGTTCACCAGCCACGTCTCGAACCCAGCGGCCTCAAGGACGTAGAACACCGGCTTCCAATATTCGCTGGTCGCTTCCATCACAACCCGGGTCACCTCCAAGTCCGAGAGATACTCGGCCAGCCCGATCAACGACCGGGTCATCGTGGACCAGTTCCGCACCTCCTGAACTCGGCGCGTCCTGCCCTCAGCGCCAGGGACCCGCACACAACAGACGACTTCTTCCTTACCGATATCGAGCGCCGCAACCCGGTCGATGATCACCTCACGATCTTCGGTGTCCTCCAACACCGTCACCACCTCCGATACTCGCTGGGCATGTTCAGCCCGGCCGCCCGTAGGAGCTGCAAATCGAAGAATCGAAGCTAATCCTCGTGCTCACGGCGACATGGAAGGGCTCACACCGCAACTCCCAGCGCCCGACTTTTCCACGGCCTCATCAGGGCCAAGGCACAACGACGTCGACGGGCGACCGGAGCACCCATTTTCAGCCCGGAACGGGCCTGCCCGCCAGGGCAGCCAAAGACTTTTCCCATGATCTCCAAAGCGGTCTCGGTGGTGGCCAACTTCCGCTCCGACTCGGCCAACCGCCGACGTAGCCGGGCGATCTCGGCCTGCTCCGCACTCGGACGCCCGATCCGTTCCCCCGCCTTCCTACCCTCCAACATCCCGGCGTCGCGCAGCCGGCGCCACTCGGTGATCAGCGAGGAGTACAGGCCCTCGCGACGCAGATACGCACCACCCTGGCCGGTCTCGCACGCGGCCTCGTAGGCGGCCAGATACTTCAACTTCTGCGCCGGGGTGAACGACCGGCGACGCGCCGCGCCGCCAGCACGCGGACCGGCATCTTCACTGCTCATCGACCCATCATCCGCGATGCTCGACGCGTTCGGAACAACTGAACTCAACATAGGTGATCTGATCCTGAATCTCGCCCTGCGTCAGGCGGACTTGCTGTGAACCACTGGACTCAACTCACCCTGACACGCAGGGCCCTTGAGACTTTCAGTACCCAGACCCCAGGCACCTATAATTGCGTTCCAACGACGCTTTGCGGCACAATGGAGATCGCAACGATCATGCCCGTCTCGATTAACCGGAAGAATGAAGGTCCAGTTGGCAGAAAAATCAAAAACGGTTGATAACGCTTTGAGGCTACTTCTTATTCTCGGCGAAGTTTCTTCTGCCACTGCGCTCGAGTTATCTCGAATGACCGGTCTCAGTCGACCAATCGTGCATCGCCTGCTGACGACTCTACACGAACGCGGCTTTGTTCGTCGCGAAGGAAGCTCTTACAGCATTGGATTTGCGCTTCTTCAGTTGGCAGACGGTGTTGAGGGTGACATTCGAAATGCAGCAGAGCCCGGCCTCAACAAGTTGTCGAGCGAATTCGGCCAAACGAGCATTCTGGCGGCGATTGACGGATTGCAGTCGGTCATCATGGGTCAGCAAGTCAGTCAAGTCAGCCTCAACCAAGTCCGATATCCGATTGGATTTCGAAGTTCTCTCGCGACGGGAGGGCATAGTATCGCCATCCTGGCAAGATCAAAGGAGGCAGTTGTAGACGAAATTATCCGTTTATGTAATTCGGATTCAGATCGGGCCCGCCTCGAAAAGCATCTGGGGCAAGCTAGGCGCCTGGGGTATGCGTTCACGGAAGACGAAGTCCGATCTGGAACATCAGGCCTCGCGGTGCCGATCTGTGGGCGACATGGATTTGCAGTCGGCAGTATCGGTCTGGTTTCTCCAGCTGGGAGATTTCCCGATCGTGACAGCGTAGCTGCGGCGGCCAGGGGAGTCGCTGATGATATCGAAAAGGCTCTGGTTCGCTGATTTCATTTGTCTTTCAATTAAGCCCGAGGGGTGGGTCACTTAGCGCGACTGACAGGCCGCAGAACATCGGCAACCAAGACGCAGGAGGAATCGGCCAACCTCCTTGAGGGAGAGTGGGGGCCTCTTGAGAGTGGTGTCTCGACTTGGGCGACGAAGCTTCGAACCCGCCCGGGCGGTGTGCCCGCGATGCTGCGCACGATCTGAATTCGCCAATTAGAATAGATCAATGTGAAGGAAAGACGAACGATCCATTCCTTGCCACATCATACGGCTTGAGGTCAACAAATCGAATTCGGACTCGTTCTGGGGCGACCCCCAAGGCGCTCACGAGCGTGCGAGTAACTCCATCAACGATGGCCTGACGTTCTTCTATGTCGGTGCCTTCAAAAAGTTCAATCGATACGTTGGGCATTATGGCGCCTCTCTTCACGAATGTGTCGACAGTGCCGCCGTAACTACGATCTCCACCAGTTTCCGTGGATGGCCCAGCTCAGCTACTCCAATGACTGCTCGCGCGGGAAGGTGTTCTTGATCGAGCCACTTTAGCCATGCATCTGTCATTTGATCCTTTTGCTGCATCTCGACGACGTAAATGGTCGCGGTCAAGAGGTCCTCCTTGCTCGACCCGGCTTCCTCGAGAAGGCCCTCGATGGTTTGACAGACCTCCGTCGTTTGCCCAGACATATCGGCGGATGTGTCTGACGCCGTGACGCCACCGACGTAAACGGTGTCGCCGTGCGTAACAACGCGGTGCATAATCCGAACTCGATTGGTACGATTAATCATGTGAAGCTCCTTCTATGAACCATCGCGGACGAACTGGTCGCGACAGGTGGTTGACTATCTGACGTTTGATGACTCTCGCAGCTGGCGGAAGGCAACAAGAGGAAGGCCGTATCGTTCGGTGCTCTCCAACATCGACGCCTCTCGCATCCAGGCAAAGGAACGTTGCGGATCCGCTGCAATCCGCCGCATTTCGTCGGCGAACGCTGTGCGTTGGACTTCGTCCGATTCCCCCATCCATCTGGTTGTCGTATCAGTAATCCGTTGGACGCCTTCAATCGCGGCGGAGTGTCGCCGTTGTGCCCAGTCGTCGAGTTCATCCAACTGAGCAGATCCGTCGACTACGCGTTTAAGTTGAACGGAAACGTCGAAAGCATCATGAATGCCACTATTCAGCCCCATGCCACCCATCGGACTGTTTATGTGTGCGGCATCTCCAACCAGGAGCACTCGCCCCACCCTCATGGCTTCCGCAACCCGTTGGTGGACCGCGTATACGCGTAGAGCTTCGGGGCGGAATTTGAAGCGCGACGACATGAGGGCCTGAAGCCTCGCCTGTGCGCTCGCGCGCGCCTCGTCATCCGCCACAGCAGTTGGGATGGCAAAGACGGCGCGCCACGCATCAGGAATCCTGAGCAACAACGCATGGGCATTGGGATCGGCAATGTAATTCACATCACACAGGCCTTCTACGAACTTTCTTAGATCAGCTTGCACGCTCATAACGAGATATCGGTGTTCGTAGGTGACCCCCGAAAAGGCGATCTTAAGAGTTTTCCGCACAATGCTGTGTGCGCCATCCGCGCCGATGAGCCAATCGGCCCGGGCGAGCTCGCCCGAATCAAATGTGATCGATACCCCGTCATCGTCTTGAGTCAACGACACGGCGCGCTTGCCCCAGTTAACGAAAACTTTGTATTCTTCGAGCTTGGCGAGCAGTATGTCGACATACTTATATTGTTCGAGTTGTAGCCGATATGGGTGCCGCGTTGCAGATCGCAGGGTGGCGAGATCGAACTCAGCAATCATGCGCATCGTGGCGCCGTCCCATATCTGGTAGATGGGACATACAATGCCGCGTCTTCTCATTTCGGGGAATACGCCCAATTCATCCGCGATCGATAATGAAGGGGCGTGGAATGTAGAGGCGCGCCATTCAGTCGCTGGCTCGTCATTGGCATCCCAAATCTCCACCCTCACACCGAGTTGGGTGAGGGCGAGTGCAGCTGTTAGCCCCACAGGGCCGGCGCCGACGATGCCGACTACCGGGGGTGTCATTCGACAATCCAATCTACGATGGCCGTAGCCATGGCTTGTAGGAGGTCGGGTCGCCCAGTGAAATAGTGGTCCGCCCCTTCGAACTCAACAAAGGTTCCCAGCCCATCGGGAATCGCCTCAAACATCTTCTTCGCATGACTCGGGAAAGCCGCGTTATCGGCCGTGCCGTGCGCCACCATGACTGGGCAGGTGACTAGTGGCAGTTGACGATAGGCGTTAGCCCTGCTGTCGTCCAGGCTCCATTGACTCAACCAAGACCGCAAACTCGTGTGATGGCCCAAGGAGGCGGGGATGAAGTTTGCCACGGATGGCGGGCCCCAGATGGTCCCAATGTTGCGGTCTGATGGATCGATGCTTCGGTCGAGAAACCGAAGGTCCGCAGCGGTTCCATGTACCACGAAGGGTAAGTCGTCGGGTGCCGTGGAATCCTCCGTGCGTCGTTTTGCAAGCTCGTCCAACTGGTCTCTGCACCATTGGGAGATCCGACGATTCCGGTCCACCTGTCCTGCTCGGTATTCACGGATGAATTCCGCCGTATATGGTGGTTGTCTGCTAATGTTGAAGATGTCGATATCTGGGTTTCTGTCAAAGGGATCGTTTTCATTGTTGATCGCGGGGTCCATTGACTCTGTATAGACCACCGACCGCCCCGGATGGGCCATTGCCATTACGATCGAGGTCGCTTTGGGCAAACCGTGCGCGGCGATATCAATTGGATCACCAGCCGGCGTAGTCTGAATTGTAGGGTTGGTAGCCTGCGCCTGATACAGAGCTACCAGGCCCCCGCCGCCGCTATTCCCGACTAGGACGATGTTGTGATAGCCGATGGATTTCAAATAGCCAACGGTGGAACCAATGTCGAGAAGGCAATTCTCCATGATCAGCGCGGAATCATTTCCGAGGTATCGGGTAGTCATTCCAACCGCATCCACTCCCAACGTCGACATATATTCGAGCGCATAATGGCCCATGAAGTTGGAAGACGGGTGTGCGAAGACAACCACGGTCCGCTTGCGGGCGCTTCCAGAACGCCACAAGGTCGCCCATATCTTACCGCTAAGGCGGGAAACGCCTGAGTTTACCTCCAGTCGGGAGGAGGGTGTCATCGGAATCGCGAGGAGTTCGGCCCTCGGCGAGGTTTCACTTCGTGCAATCATCGAGTGCACTCTTCCGGCTCTGCATTCCAGTCCCGCATGACAGTTAGGCCAGCTAGTCGATCGTCATTGTTCAGGGGCCGAGTTTGATGTGTTAATTCTAAGCGAATTCCGTTCGGATCGAAAATGTATATTGAACGCCAGATGCTGTCGTGGTCGACGATGTCTGTGCTCCCGATTCCATGGTCCTTAAAATGCTGCCTCCAGGCGGCCAGTTCATCCAAGGAAGTGACATTCAGTGCGAGGTGGCGAACCCATTTCGGAATGCCGTCGTCTTGGGGCGGTTTCATCCCGCGTACTTCGAAGAAGGCAATCGCTTCGCCGCTGCTGAATCCATAAAATGTGTGGAGAAAGGACGTCTCCTCGCGAATTGACGGTACCGCGTCAAGGCTGATTGCGGTCAGGAACTCGCATCTCAGTACCTCCGTGTAGAAATCATATGTCGCGCGTGAGTCCCAAGTGGGGTAGGCCACATGGTTCAAAGAAACGGGTTGTTTGGGGCTGCTGGCGCCACCGAGCGGTTCCATTGCACTCCTCAATTATCGGACATGGATGTATGAATAACGGTACGCTCGGGAGGGTTGCTTGGTCAAGGGCGAGGTGCCGTGTTGGTCGGTTTGTTGCTCGCGCGACGAGTCTTTGGTGTCGATTGGATTGATAGCGCGTCTGGTGCGGGTGGCCCCGGCCCGTGTGCGCCTGGCCCAGACGAGATGATCTGCTGGCTCATGAATCCGCGCTGGATGTTCGATCCGATAGAAGTGGGGCAGTCTTCCTGGGCCGGTGGGGTGGGCCCGTGAATCGGGGGGCGTCGCGCCTGTTCGGCTTCGCGGGGCGCACAGTGGTCATGCGGGGCGCACAGTGGTCATAAGGCACGGTGGTGTCCGGCTCACCCCGATTTGTCTACGCCGATGACGATCTTTGCCGGGGCCGATGCCCGTAGCTCCTCAGCTGGTCGTCGTCCTTGGTCGTGTTGGGCCGAAGGGCGACGGGGTCGTCCGCATCTCTGGACTCATCTGGACTCGCCGTTGTCGATCCTGCCGCCGTTGGCGGTAACCTGCACCGTGTGGCTGGCACAGACTTCGACGCAGAGATCAAGCACCTCCGGGCAACGATGCACACCATCGAGCAGGTGCTCGGCCTGGAGAACATGCGCAGCGAAATCGCAGATCTCGGTGAGCAGGTCGCTGCGCCCGACCTGTGGGACAACCAGGAGAACGCCCAGCGCGTGACCGGCCGCCTCTCCCTGCTGAACGGGGAACTGGAGCGCTTCACCGGACTCGCCGACCGGATCGACGACCTCGAGGTGCTCGTGGAGATGGGCACCGAGGAGTCCGACCAGGAGACCCTGGCCGAGGCCGAGCGGGAGCTGGGCAAGGTCCGCACCGCCGTCGACGCGCTCGAGGTGCGCACCCTGCTCTCCGGCGAGTACGACGCCCGTGAAGCGTTGCTGACGATCCGAGCCGGTGCCGGTGGCGTGGATGCGGCCGACTTCGCCGAGATGCTGATGCGGATGTACACCCGCTGGGCCGAGCAGCACAAGTATCCGGTCGAGGTCTACGACACCTCGTACGCCGAGGAGGCCGGACTCAAGTCGGCCACGTTCGCGGTCAAGGCTCCCTATGCCTATGGCACCCTCTCCGTCGAGGCGGGCACCCACCGGCTGGTCCGGATCAGTCCGTTCGACAACCAGGGCCGGCGCCAGACCAGCTTCGCCGCGGTCGAGGTGGTCCCGGTGCTGGAGCAGACCGATGAGGTCGAACTGGACGAGAACGACATCAAGGTCGACGTCTACCGTTCCTCCGGCCCCGGTGGCCAGTCGGTCAACACCACCGACTCCGCGGTCCGGCTCACCCACCTGCCCACCGGGATCGTGGTCTCCTGCCAGAACGAGAAGTCGCAACTGCAGAACAAGGCGGCGGCGATGATCGTCCTCAAGGCCAAGTTGCTGGCGCGCAAGAAGGCCGAGGAGAAGGCGCAGCTCGACGAGCTCAAGGGCGACGTCCAGGCCAGCTGGGGCGACCAGATGCGCAACTACGTGCTCAACCCCTACCAGGTGGTCAAGGACCTGCGCACCGGCTTCGAGTCCGGGAACCCGTCGTCCGTCTTCGACGGTGAACTGGACGAGTTCCTCGAGGCCGGCATCCGCTGGCGCCGCGGCGCGGAGACCGACGCCTGATCCGCCTGGTCAGTCGGCGGTGGCGGCCCTGGCCACCTCGACACACCATGCGCCGGCTGCTGCGATGACCTCGTCGGTAGCCGCCTCCGGGTCGGGCACGCTCAGCGAGCAGGCCAGCCAGGAGTCGACGAAGAGGCCCTGGTAGGTCACGACTGTGGCGTCTGCGGTGCGGCACACGGTGCCGGTGGACGGCGTACCGAATCCCTGGCCTGTGACATTCCCGCACCCGTCATCCTCGCCCCGGGCGTCGGCGATGAGGGCCTCGGCCCGCTCGGGCGGCACCGGCGGCGCATAGATCCAGCCACTGGCCACGACGCCCTCGGCCCCGGTCCAGGTGCAGTTGAACTCGTGGCTGACGTCCTTGATGCCGTCGGCCAGGGTGACCTGGTCGCCGTTGCCGTGGTGCTCGGTGGAGGCCACCTCGCCGACGGTCGCCTCGATCGCAGCGTCGGAGACGCGTGGGCAGAACTCCGCCCGTTGCAGCAGCACGCCTTCCGCGTCGTACGACGCCAGCGGTGTCGGCACGTGTTGGGGATTCGCCTCCTCGTCAGCCGTGCATCCGGTGAGGAAGCCGGCCGCGAGTGCCAACCCGGAGAGGATCGCGGGCAGGGAGCGGGAGCAGGCGGGCATGGGATGCACGCTAGACGACACCTCAGCACCGAGACCAACTGCGCCGACACCGGGCCCGCAACCTCCCTCGATCGGCTTGGTCCGTCACCTAGACTCCATCCAGTGATTCGCTTCGAAAAGGTCACCAAGACCTACCCGGGCCAGGCCCGCGCAGCCCTTGACCAGGTGTCGGTGGACATCGAGAAGGGCGAATTCGTCTTCCTCGTCGGCCAGTCCGGATCCGGGAAGTCGACCTTCCTCCGCCTGGCACTGCGCGAATACCGCCCCACCAGTGGGCGGCTCTATGTCGCGGGCAAGGAGATCAACCGGCTGGCGAGCTGGAAGGTCCCGCGGTTGCGCCGGCAGATCGGCACGGTCTTCCAGGACTTCCGCCTGCTGCAGAACAAGACCGTCTCGGAGAACGTGGCCTTTGCCCTGCAGGTGATCGGCAAGTCCAAGGCCCAGATCAACAAGGTGGTTCCCGAGACCCTGGAGCTAGTGGGCTTGGAGGGCAAGGGCGACCGAATGCCCGACGAGCTCTCCGGCGGTGAGCAGCAGCGGGTCGCGATCGCGCGCGCCTTCGTGAACCGGCCGATGATCCTGATCGCCGACGAGCCGACCGGCAACCTCGACCCGAACACCTCGGTGGGCATCATGAAGCTGCTGGACCGGATCAACCGGACCGGCACCACCGTCCTTATGGCAACCCACGATGCCGGCATCGTCGACCAGATGCGCAAGCGGGTCATCGAACTCGAGGGTGGTCGCGTGGTGCGCGACCAGTCCCGCGGCATCTACGGCTACCAGAACTGAGGAACACCGACCCATGCAGCTTCGCCATGTCTTCTCCGAGCTCTGGCAAGGGCTCCGGCGCAACCTGACCATGCACATCGCCGTGGTCCTGACCCTCTTCGTCTCGCTGACCCTGGTCGGGATGGGTGCCTTGCTCAATGCGGAGGCCGAGCGGGCCGAGCAGCAGTTCGGCAACCTCAACCAGATCACCATCTTCTTGTGCAACAAGCAGATGACCGGCCAGAACTGTGCTGGGCCGGTGACCGACGCCCAGCGCGACGCGGTGATCGAGGCGATCGAGAAGAGTCCCGGCGCCACCGGCTATCGCTTCGAGTCGCAGGAGGAGGCCTACGAGAAGACCAAGGAGATCTTCTCGGCCGACTATCGCACCGCACTGCCGGAGGGCTTCGGACCCGAAAGCCTGCGGGAGTCGCTGTGGGTCGACCTCGATGGACGGGACGACGCCGAAGTCGTCACCAGTGCCGTGGCCGGCCTGGACGGCGTCTACTACGTGCGCGACCTGCGTGACGAAGTGGCCCCCATCTTCAAGGCGCTCGACGTCCTGCAGAAGGGGGCGATCGGGGTGGCCGCGTTCCTGATCTTCGCGGCCTTGCTGCTGGTGGCGAACACGATCCGGTTGGCCGCCTTCGCCCGGCGCCGGGAGATCGGCATCATGCGCCTGGTCGGTGCCTCGAGCATCTACATCTCGCTGCCCTTCATCCTCGAGGCACTGGTCACCGCGCTGGCCGGCGTACTCCTGGCGGGCGGCGCGCTGGCGGCCTTCATGCAGTTCGGGATCAAGGAGGGGGTCGAGCCCCAGATCACCTTCCTGCCCTGGATCGGTTGGCCGGACTATCTTGGCGCGCTGGCTTGGATCGCGGTGGTCGGCCCATTGCTGACCTTGATCCCGACTCTCCTGGTGACGCGGAAATACCTCAAAGTGTGACCCGCGTCGTCTAACGTCGAACCGTTCACTTCCCCGAACAAAGGTCTTCCCCGTGTTCCGCTACTTCCCCAGCGGTGACAGGCAACGTCTTGTCGCATTGCTCTCTGCCGGTTTCGTGATGCTTGGACTGGTGCTGGCCCCCCTGGCGATGGCCGATGACGACGACCTGAAGCAGAAGCAGAAGGACGTCCAGAAGCAGCTCACCCAGGCCCATTCGGATCTCGACGAGTCGAGCGCGGCACTGCGGACTGCGACGATCAAGCTGCGCGAGGTGCAGGCCAAGCTCACCGCTGCCGAGGCCAAGCTGGTCGAGACCCGCGGTCAAGTCTCGGTCGCCCAGGCCAAGGACGTCGCGGCACAGGAAGCCCTGGTCCAGGCAGAGAAGGACCTGGCCACCGCCCAGGAGGAGTTGCGCCAGGGGGAGGCAGCCGTGGCGATCAAGAGCGAGCAGGTCAGCGACCAGTTCGCTGCGGTCTACGAGAAGGGCGACCCACGCCTGACCACCATGTCGGCGCTGCTCAATGCCACCGACCCGGAGGACATGACCCGCAGCATCGCGGCCAGCGAGGCGATCCTGGACAGCGAGAGCATCGCCCTGGCCGAACTGGAAGCTGCCCGGATCCTGCTCGGCGTCAAGGAGGAGAAGGTCGCTGCGGAGAAGGAGCGCGTCCAGGTGGTGCGCGAGGAGGCGGCGGCCAACCTTGCCCGGATGGAGCAGTTGGAGGCGCAAGCCGTCAAGGAGGAGGCCGCAGTCGCGTCGCTGGTCTCCGAGGCCTCGGCCGCCCAGTCGGCCGCACAGAAGATCCGGGACCAGGACGCCGCCCAGCTCAAGCAGCTCGAGGCCGAGGAGGCCAAGATCAAGGCGATGCTCAAGAAGCGCGCCGAGGAGGCCCGCCGCAAGGCCGAGGCCGCGAAGAAGAAGCAGGGCAGCACCCCTCCGCGCTCCGGCGGCTTCCTCAGCTACCCGGTCAGCGGGCGGGTGACGTCCTCCTACGGCTACCGGGTGCACCCGATCTACGGCTACTACTCGCTGCACGACGGCACCGACTTCGGCGCCGGATGTGGGCAGCCGCTCTATGCCGCGGCGGACGGCACGGTGGCGCAGAAGTACTACTCGAGCGTCTGGGGCAACCGGCTGATCATCGACCACGGCTACCAGCGCGGCACCGGTCTGGCCACCATCTACAACCACGCCACCCGCTACACGGTCTCACCCGGAGCACGGGTCAAGCGGGGACAGGTGATCGGGTACGTCGGCACCACCGGGTGGTCGACCGGGTGCCACCTGCACTTCACCGTGATGGCCAACGGTTCGCCGGTGAACCCGATGGGCTGGCTCTGAGGCGGACCACCGGAAACTGATTGCGCCGGTCTGGGAGACTGGGACCCATGGCACGTGAGCAGGGCACCAAGATCGTCGCGCAGAACAAGAAGGCGCGGCACGACTACCACATCGAGGCGACCTATGAGGCTGGCATGGTCCTGGTCGGCACCGAGGTGAAGTCGTTGCGTGCCGGTCGCGCCTCCTTGGTCGATGGCTTCGCCGAGGTCGACAACGGTGAGGTGTGGCTCCTCAACGTGCACATTCCCGAATACTCCCAGGGCACCTGGACCAACCACGCCTCGCGCCGCAAGCGCAAGCTCCTGCTCAATCGGGTGGAGATCGACAAGATCGAGCGGAAGGTCAACGAGAAGGGCCTGACCCTGGTGCCGCTGCGGCTCTACTTCAAGGACGGGCGGGCCAAGGTCGAGATCGCCTTGGCCCGGGGCAAGAAGAGCTGGGACAAGCGCCACACCCTCGCCGAACGACAGGCCAATCGGGAGAAGGAAGTGGAGATCGGCCGCCGGCTCAAGGGGATGCGATGACCTCCCCGGCGATCCAGGCCACCCTGCAGCGACTCGGCATTCCCGGGCTCTTCGACGTACACACGCACTTCTATCCCGAGCCGATGGGCACCAAGGTGCGCGCTGTCTTCGAGACCGCCGGGCCGCTGATCGGGCGGCCCTGGCCGATCACCTATCGCGGCAGTGACGAGGAGCTGGTCGCCACCCTGACCGGTTTCGGCGTACGTCGTTTCTCCCAGCTCACCTATGCGCACAAGCCCGGCATGGCAGAGTTCCTCAACGACTGGTCGGCCGGGTTCGCGGGCCGCTTCCCGGCTGCCTTGCGGTGTGGCACCTTCTTCCCCGAGCCGGGTGCCGCCGACTACGTCGTACGTCGTCTGGCCGGTGGCGTGGAACTGTGGAAGGTGCACGTCCAGGTGGGCAACTTCCTGGTCACCGACCCGCTCCTGGACCCGGTCTGGGGAGTGCTGGCCGAGGCAGGCACCCCGATTATCCTGCATGCCGGTTCGGGGCCGGTGGCGACGGACTGCACCGGCCCGGGTCCGGTGGCGGAACTGCTGCGCCGCCACCCGCGCCTGCCCTTGGTGATCGCCCACCTGGGGGCGCCCGAGTACGCCGACTTCCTGGCGATGGCCGAGCAGTACGAGCACGTCCGGCTGGACACGACGATGGCGTTCACGGACTTCTTCGCCGAGATGGGTGGTGCCTTCCCCGCAGAGATGCTGCCGCGCCTGACCGACCTGGGGGAGAAGGTGCTGCTCGGTTCCGACTTCCCGAACATCCCTTATGACTACCCCCACCAGATCGAGGCGATCGAGGCGCTGGGCCTTGGCGATGACTGGCTGCGCAGGGTGCTCTGGCAGAACGCCGCCGATCTGTTCGGTGCCGGGCCGGACGTGACGGCCGCCTGAGCCAGTTGATAACCGGTGGGGAATGAATCTCGCACCCGGTATGGTTGACCCCGTACAACTCAAGAGGGGCTGATCGGTTTCGACTTGGGACGTTAGTTCCAGGGGAAGCGGGTCGAGAAGCCAACGTCATCTCGTAAACGATCGTTGGAAACCTATAAGTGCCGACTCCAAGCGCACTGACTTCGCTCTCGCTGCCTGAGCAGTGACCGAAGGGTCAGACCGGGCATCCGCCTTCGTCCCGGACCCTGGCCTCATCCAGAGGGCTTGCTGATCAATTCCTGTCAGGAGGGTTGATCGGGACTTTTTCCTGACTGGGCCTGTCGGCGACGTGTCTGTGCGAGCGCCGGGGCCGAGTAGGACGAACAGCACAGACTGCACCCGGAGAAGACCTGGTTCGACGCTCGAGGACGCGGGTTCGATTCCCGCCAGCTCCACTCGATCACCTCTTGATGCCGAGGCGTCGGGGCCCGTGCAATTCGGGCCCCGACGCGCCGGTCAGTCATGCGCCGCCGCTCACGGTCCCCGGGCAGAATTGCCCCATGCACTCGGGAAAAGCATGGATTCTTGTCCGTTGGCTGGTCGCGGTCGTGGCGAGTCTGGTCGTGGTGATGGTGACGGTTCCCGCCACCGCCGATGAACCGGCGGATCCCTCGCCTCCCGTCTCCGACCAGTCGGAGCCGGAGCCCGGCGAACCTGGGCCCGGCGAACCTGAGCCCGGCGAACCGGAACCATCCGGACCCGAGCCCCAGCCGAGCGAGCCGGAACCCACCGTGCCGGAACCGACCGAGGTGCCGGTCGAGCCCGCCCCGTCGGCGGATCAGGTGGCGACCTCGCTCACGTTGACGGCGAGCCGTGGCCGCTCGGGGCGGCTGACGGCGTTGACCGCAACCCTCACCGATGCTGCCTCTGCCCCTGTCGCGGGCGCCGCGGTGACCATCCAGCGCCGTCAGGCCGGCGCGTGGACCGATGTTGACTCCGCGACGACCGATGGTGACGGAACTGTGACGGTGAAGGACGCCCTGGGCCGCAGCGACGAGGAGAATGCCTTCCGGGCCCGGTTCGCGGGCAATGCGGAGCGGCTCGGGTCCACTTCTGGCGAGGTCGTCCCCGAGTTGGTTGCCTGGCGGAGCTTCATCAGTCTGATCATGCCGCGGACGGTGCGCGACGAGAGTTACATCGACCTGACCGTCTATTGGCGCGACTCGATGGCGCAACCCATCGACGGACCGTTGGTGCAGATCCAGCGGAAGTCCGGCAACGCGTGGGTCACCGTGCGGACCATGGCCTCCGGATCCGACGGCCGCTCGACCTGGTCGGTCATGATCCGCAGCGACAGTCAGTGGCGAGCGATCGCGGTGGGTGCTGACTGGGTCGAGGGCGCCACCAGCACGGTGCGGACGCTGGACAACCAGCCTCCGCGTGCGCCGGTCTCGTTGTCCTCGTCCGCTCCGAAGCCGACGGTCAGGGTCCCCGCACAGCCACGCTCCACCGTCTCGGGGCCGAACGTGGTGATCACGACGATCCCGGACAGTGTGTGGGCGGAGATGAACGGTGTCACGTGGACCAGCGGCTGCCCGGTCGGTCGCAGTGACCTGCGGCTCGTGCGGATGAACTACTGGGCCTTTGACGGCTATCGCCGACGTGGGGAGATCGTCGTACACAAGGACATCGCGACCAAGACAGGCAAGGCGTTCACGTCGCTCTACAAGCGCCGGATCCCGATCCGGAGCATGTATCGCGTGGACCGCTTCGGCTACAACGCGTCGCTGCGTGGGGGCGACGACCACAAGTCGATGGCAGCCGACAACACCTCTGCCTTCAACTGCCGTCGTGTGGTCGGCAATCCGAATGCCATCTCGCCCCACGCCTACGGAAAGGCGATCGACATCAACCCGTGGGAGAACCCCTACCGCTCGTCGCAGGGATACACCCCGAACACCTGGTGGCCCTCGCGCTCGCACGCGGAGGTGGCGTGGCGAAACTCGCGCCACATCGTGGTCCACATGATGAAGTACTACGGGTTCCGGTGGACGTACGGCGCCGGGGACCTGCACCACTTCGACGGTTAGAGTGGCGATGCCGGGCGATTCGTCCGGCCCCAGCCACGAGGACAGCCAAGGAGAAGAACATGGGTCGTTTCGACGGACGCGTAGCGGTGATCACCGGGGCAGCCCGGGGGATCGGGTTCGGGATCGCGGAGCGGTTCGCCGCGGAGGGTGCCTCGATCGCGATCCTCGACCTGGACGAGTCCGCTGCCGCTGAGGCAGCGGGTCGGCTCGACGCTGCCAAGGCCGTCGGGATCGGCGCGGACGTCAGCGACGCGGCCTCGGTCGACGCCGCGATCGAGCGCGTCGTCGGCGACCTGGGTGGGATCCACATCCTGGCCAACAATGCCGGCATCACCCGCGACAACCTGCTCTTCAAGATGACCGAGGACGACTGGGACCTGGTCATGGGGGTGCACCTCAAGGGCGCCTTCCTGATGACGAAGGCGGCCCAGAAGCACTTCGTCGAGCAGAAGTACGGCAAGATCCTCAACATCTCCAGCGTCTCCGCGCTCGGCAACCGCGGCCAGGCGAACTACTCGGCAGCCAAGATGGGCATCCAGGGCTTCACCCGCACCCTGGGCATCGAACTGGGCCCGTTCGGCATCAACGCGAATGCCATTGCGCCGGGATTCATCGCCACCGAGATGACCGACGCCACCGCAGCCCGGCTGAAGATGGACGTCGACGAGTTCCGCAAGCTCAACGCCGAGGCGAACCCGGTCCGCCGGGTCGGCTTCCCCGAGGACATCGCCGCCGCTGCCGCCTTCCTGTGCAGCGACGAGGCCTCCTACATCACCGGGCAGACCCTGTACGTCGACGGCGGCGCCAAGCTCGGCTGAGCCGAAGAGGCGCGCCTCCCGGGATTCGGGGGGCGCGCCTTGGACAATGACCCTGTCCCGCTAGCAATCCCTTGGAGTTTCACGTGCGCCGTCTTCGCCTCACTGTTGCTGCGCTGGCCACCGCCAGCATGGTCCTCGCCGGTTGCGGTGGGGGAGATGACGAAGCCGCACCCCCGAACCAGGATTCCTCCCAAGCGCCGGAGACCACACCCGAGGAGCCCGCCGAGCCGGCAACCTGGCCGCTCACCGGCCTCCCGGTCGAGGGAGACGGCGACGGATCGGCCGACCACCCGGTGTACGTCGTCAAGGTCGACAACACGGGCCCGTCACGGCCGCAGGTCGGCCTGGGCAGTGCCGACCTGGTGGTCGAGGAACTCGTCGAGGGTGGCAGCACACGGTTGGCGGTCTTCTTCTACTCACAACTGCCCGAGCAGGTCGGTCCGGTCCGCTCGATGCGGGCCTCGGACATCGGCATCGTCAAGCCGGTCGCGGGGGAGATGGTGACCAGCGGTGCCGCTTCCAAGACCTACCGCAGGATCCAGCAGGCGGGCATCACCTGGCACGAGGAGGGGACCAAGGGGATCTCGCGCGACCGGAGCCGTCGGGCGCCGTACAACGTGATGGCGAACCTGGCCACGCTGGCCTCTGCCGCCAGCGGTGGTGAGCGCCCGGCCGACTACCTGGTGTGGGGGGATGGCTCCGACCTGCCCGACGGCGAGGCAGCGACCACGATCGCGGCCAAGTTCTCCGGCGGACAGACCTCGCGGTGGACCTGGACCGACGAGGGCTACGCCTTGGACAACGACAAGGCGGGTGCGGGGGACAACTTCGTCGCCACCAACGTCCTGGTGGTCCGTGCCGTGCTCGGTGACGCCGGCTACAAGGATCCTGCCGGCAATCCGGTGCCCGAGACGAAGTTCGAGGGCAGCGGCGAGGGTGTCCTCTTCCACGGGGGCAAGGCCGTCGAGGTGACCTGGTCCAAGGACGGCGTCGGCGGCCAGTTGAAGCTGGAGACCGCGGACGGTGCCGCGGTGTCGGTGCCGGCCGGGAAGACCTGGATCGAACTGGTGCCGACCAGCGGGAACGCCGGGCTCAGCTACCAGTAACGGGGTCCACGAGCTCGACGCCCTGGTCGACGAGTGCGCGCATGCCCTGGAGCATGAATCCGATGGCAGCCTCGACTCGGGCGCTGGTCTCCTCGGGAGCCTCGGAGGTGGCGACGCTGTCGCCGGCGCTGCTGAGCGCACCGAAGAAGATCCGGGTGAAGACCTCGATCATCGGCTGCTCGAGTTCCCAGGGGCCGGCGGAGAGCACGTTGTCGACGATGTCCAGCACGATCGCGAACGAGGACCGTTCCTCACGCTCGCGGAACCGTTCATAGCCGAGGACGGCCGGGCCTTCCTGGATGACGACCCGACGGTACGTCGGGTCCTGCACCACCTCGAGGAAGGCACGCAGCCCGTCGAGTGACTTCTGCCAGGGGTCCTTGCTGCCCTTGACGGCCTTGGAGATGGCCTCGGCGGCCATCGTCTCGACCTGGGCGAAGACAGCCTCGAAGAGCGCCTGCTTGCCGCTGTAGTGGTGGTAGAGCGCACCCTTGGTGACCTGGGCATCGGAGACGATCGCGTCCAGCGAGGTGGATGCATAGCCGTGCTCGGTGAAGAGCTTCGCCGCGGCCTCGACCAGGGCCCGCTTGGTGGATGCCGAGTATTGGGCGCGGCGCGAGGCGCCGGGCAGGTCCGGAAGGGTCGGCAGGTTGTTCATCAGACGCTTCGCCGCGGACTTGCTCATGGGGGGAGTCTAGGGGGAGTCCACCGCTGGCTGTGTCGGAGGTCACGCAGTGGAAAGTTTGAGTACCCGCGGTCGGGTACATACTCTGAGTACGTACCGCCGGTACGCAACTCATTCCGAAGGAGCTGCACCATGACCTGGGAAGCCTTTCACTCCCGTGGAGACGTCCTCCGCCGGGTGTTCGCCGAGGTGGCGATCCGCCGCGACGGACGACTCCCGATGGACCTTCCGGGCGTCGCCGAGACGTTCCGCGACGAGCTCGACTTGCTCGGCGCCCTACAACTCCGCTGGCACACCCGTCTGCACGGCCAGCTCGAGCGCCAGCTGCACCTGGAGCCGATGGACCTCGATGCTGCGGTGATCGCCGCTTGGCGGGCCACCGCCGACGAGATCCCCGGGATCCGGGAGATCCAGGACCACTACCTGGCCAACCCGACCAGTGTCGAGATGGCCCGGGCGACCACGATGGCGTCCGCCCGTGAGCGCCAGATGCTGGCGCTGATCGCCGGCCGTGTCTCCACCCTGGAGGCCGACGAGCACGGCGACCGGATCGGTGCCGAACTGGAGGCCGAAGCGCGCCGTGGCTACCGACTCCCCGAGCCGGTCCGTCCGCCGGCCAACGTGACCTTTCTCGACCGGATCCGGGCGGCCATGAACGCCGCTTGATCCCGCCAGGCCAGACGGCCCCGGCCCCGACGCACGCGGACTCTCCCTCCGCGCTCCCTCCCTCCCTGCGTCGGGCCCCGGGGCCGTCGTCCTTCCCGGGCTGACATGCTGGGTCCCATGCAGCCCCGCCCCGGAACCCTGTTGGTCGCCAGCGCCGTCCTGGCCGACCCGAACTTCGCGGAAACGGTGGTGCTGCTGATCGACGCCGACGCGGACGGGGCCCTCGGAGTGGTGCTCAACCGCCCCACACCGATCCTCGTCGCCGACGTCCTTGAGCCGTGGCGCGACGCGGTGGAGCCGCCGGAGGTCCTCTTCCGCGGCGGACCGGTTGCCGTGGACGGTGCCCTGGCGCTGGGACGGCTGCTGGTCCCCGACGACGAACCGGTCGGCTTCAAGCGTGCCTTCGGCATCGTCGGACTGGTCGACCTCGATGCCCCCGTCGAGATGGTGGAGGGCGGCCTGGACGCGATGCGGGTCTTCGCCGGGTACGCCGGCTGGGGGCCGGGCCAACTCGAGGCGGAGATCGCCGAGGGCAGTTGGTACGTCGTCCCGTCCGAGCCGGGTGATCTCTTCCGCGAGGACACCGACACGCTGCGCCGCGACGTACTGCGCCGCCAGCCCGGCGACCTGGCGTGGGCTGCGACACGTCCCGCTGACCCGTTGATGAATTAGCCGCTCCCGCGGCCTATGGTGGATCCGTGAGCAACCCCATCGGATTCGGCCAGACAGACGTCCTCGAGGACCTTCGCACGGTCCCGACCGACGAGGGTGGCCACGAGCGCTTCTCGCACTACGCCCCCAAGGACAAGGTGATGGAGGCGATGGTGATGGGCACCCCGGTGACGGCCCTGTGCGGCAAGACCTGGGTGCCGAGCCGCGCACCGGAGAAGTTCCCGGTCTGCCCCGAGTGCAAGGAGATCTGGGAGAGCCTGCCCCATGGCGGAGGGGCCGAGTGACGGGAGGGCCCTCGAGCCAGCCAGTCACCCAAGCATCCGTGCCACTGACTCCGGCTTGGCCGGAGCGCGCGGCGTGGGGGACGGCGCAGTCGTTGCGGGCCTGGCAGTCGGCTGCCCTCGAGAAGTACTTCACCAACAACCCGCGCGACTTCCTCGCAGTCGCCACGCCCGGTGCCGGGAAGACGACCTTCGCGCTGACCGTGGCGGCCGAGCTGCTGGGCCGCCGGATCGTGGAGCGGGTCACCATCGTCGCCCCCACCGAGCACCTGAAGACTCAATGGGCCCTGGCTGCCGAGCGTGCCGGCATCCCGATCGACCCCAACTATTCGGCGGGCCAGGGCAAGACCTCGAAGGACTTCGTCGGCGTCGCCCTGACCTATGCCGGGGTTGCGGTCAACCCGCTGGCGCACCGGATCCGAACCGAGCGGTTCAAGACCTTGGTGATCCTCGACGAGGTGCATCACGCGGGCGACGCGCTCTCGTGGGGCGACGGCCTGCGCGAGGCATTCGAGCCGGCCCATCGCCGGCTCGCCCTGACCGGTACGCCGTTCCGCTCCGACGCCAACCCGATCCCGTTCGTCACCTACGTTCCGGACCCGGCCCAGGGGCCGGGTGTCAGGGTCTCGGTGCCGGACTACACCTATGGCTACGGGCAAGCCCTGGCCGACCACGTCGTCCGCCCGGTCCTCTTCATGGCCTACTCCGGGCAGATGCAGTGGCGCACCCGTGCCGGCGACGAGATCTCCGCACGCCTCGGGGAACCGCTCACCAAAGACCAGGCCGCCCAGGCGCTGCGCACCGCACTCGACCCGAAGGGGTCTTGGATGCCGTCGGTGCTGCAGGCGGCCGACCGCCGCCTCTCCGAGGTACGCCGCCACGTCCCCGACGCCGGTGGACTGGTGATCGCCACCGACCAGGACTCCGCCCGCGCCTATGCCCGCCTCCTCAAGGGCATCACCGGCCAGGCCCCGACCGTGGTCCTCTCCGACGAGAAGGCAGCCTCGAAGAAGATCGCCGCCTTCACTGACTCCGACGACCGGTGGATGGTTGCGGTCCGGATGGTCTCCGAGGGCGTCGACGTACCGCGACTGGCCGTCGGTGTCTATGCGACCACCACCTCCACGCCACTCTTCTTCGCCCAGGCGATCGGCCGCTTCGTGCGCGCCCGCAAGCGCGGCGAGACCGCCTCGGTCTTCTTGCCGTCGGTGCCGAACCTGCTGCTCCACGCCTCGGGGATGGAGGTCGAGCGCGACCACGTGCTGGGCCGCAAGGTCACCGACGAGGACGACATCTTCGCGGCCGAGCAGGACCTCCTCGACCAGGCCAACGCCGACCAGGGCGCCTCGGCGGAGGAAGCGGCCGGACCGTGGGAGGCACTGGACTCCCGGGCCACCTTCGACCGGGTCCTCTTCGACGGGGGCGAGTTCGGCCATGCCGGTGAGGTCCACGTCGGCTCCGAGGAGGAGATGGACTTCCTGGGCATCCCCGGCCTCCTGGAGCCCGACCAGGTGCGGGCTCTGCTCCGCACCCGGCAGAGCGAGCGGGCGGCGAAGCAGAAGACAGCCGGTCGGGCGGAGTCCAAGGGCGACACCGTCGCCGAGGTGAGCACCCACGAACAACTGGCGATCCTGCGCCGGGAACTGAACGGACTCGTCGCCGCCTGGCACCACCGCACCGGCCAGCCCCACGGGGTCACCCATGCCGCGCTGCGCAAGGCAACCGGGGGACCGGCCGCGGCCGTCGCCTCGGCCGTGGTGTTGCGCAAGCGGATCGACCTGGTCCGCGACTGGGCTCTCCAGCAGAGTTCCTGACCACCACGGCGCGGCGGAGCCGATAGGCTCTGGCGTCATGGCAACGGAGACCTCCCAGACACTTGACCGCGGCCTGCAGGTGCTGCGGGTGCTCTCCGAGACCCAGGCCGGAATGACCATCACCGAGCTCGCCCAGCGGCTCGAGGTGAACCGGACCGTGGTCTATCGCCTGGTCGCCACCCTTGAGCAGCATGCCCTGGTCCGCCGCGACACTCACGCCCGCCTCCACGTCGGGCTGGGGGTCCTGCACCTGGCCGCAGCCGTGCAGCCGGTGCTGCGGCACAGCGCCGTACCGGTGCTGCGCAAGCTCGCCGACGCCTCTGGTTGCACTGCGCACCTGACCGTTGCCGATGGGGACGAGGCCCTGGCCCTGGCCGTGGTCGAACCGACCTGGACCGACTTCCACGTCTCCTATCGCGTGGGTGCCCGGCACCCGCTCGACCAGGGAGCTGCCGGCAAGGCGATCCTGATGCTGCGTGACGACCCCGACTCCCGCTTCGCGGTCACCGCCGGCGAACTCCAGGCCGGGGCCAAGGGGCTGGCCGCCCCGGTGCGTGGAGTGGAGGGGCTCAACGCCTCGGTCGGCATCGTCACGCTCGGCAAGCTGGACGTGGAGAAGGTGGGCCCGATGGTTGCCGCCGCCTCCGTCGAGGTCGCCAAGCGCCTGGCCTGACCCACGAACGCTCACTCGTTGTGTCGCGAACGCTCAATCATTGATGCGCGAAAGCTCATTCGTTGTCGTCCGGCTGAGGGGCGGCGCGTGCCAGCGGCAACACGCGGTAGCCAACCTGGCGGGCCAGGCCGATCACTGTCGTGGAGCGGACGATCGCCGGGTCGACCAGCACCCGGTCGATCACCCGCTGCAGGTCCGCATTGGAGCGCGCCACCACCCGCACCCACATGTCCCCGGCTCCGGTGATCGTGTAGGCCTCGAGGACTTCCGGCACCTGCTCCAGCCGGGCCGCGACCTTGTCATGACCGGCGTCGGTGGCGTCCTGGCGGATCTCCAGGGTCAGGAAGGCGGTCACCGGATAGCCGAGTGCCTGCGGATCCAGGTCGGGTCCCCATCCGGTGACGATGCCGCGTGCCTCCAGCTTGTCGAGGCGTGCCTGGACGGTCCCGCGGGCCACGCCCAGGCGTCGCGACGCCTCGAGGACGCCGATCCGCGGCTCTCGGGCGAAGAGATCGAGCAATGTGGCATCAAGCGCGTCCATCTGGCACCCTTCTCTGAACAAATTGCGCAGTGTTCCGTCGTACTGTTGCACACCTTGCCTGATGAACGACACCCTGAAGCCATGACGACCCAGACGCATGCGAGCCACGCGCACTCGACCCTGACCGCGCTCACCCACGAGGAGGAGCAGGCCGGTCTCTCCCTGGACCAGCTCAAGCAACTCGTCGGCCTGGTGGAGTACGACGCCTCGGCCGACCCGTTCCCGGTCACCGCGATGGACGCCGTCTGCTTCGTGGTGGGCAACGCCACGCAGGCGGCGACGTTCTATCAACTGGCGATGGGCATGGAACTGGAGGCCTACCGCGGCCCGGAGAACGGCTGTCGCGACGCCAAGTCCTACGTGCTGCGCTCGGGCTCGGCCCGATTCGTCTTCACTGGCGGGGTCACGCCGGAGTCCCCGCTGCTCGACCACCACCGCCGCCACGGCGACGGTGTCGTCGACCTGGCCCTGGAGGTGCCCGACGTGGACACCTGCATCGAGCACGCCCGCGCGGTCGGCGCCACCATCCTCGAGGAACCCCACGACGAGTCCGACGAGCACGGCACCATCCGCCGCGCTGCCATCGCGACGTACGGCGAGACCCGGCACACCTTGATCGACCGGAGCCGGTACGACGGGCCCTACCTGCCCGGGTACGTCGCCCGCACCAGCGCCCTGACGAAGGGGAAGCGCCTTTTCCAGGCCGTCGACCACTGCGTGGGCAACGTAGAGCTCGGCCGGATGGACGAGTGGGTGGAGTTCTACAACAAGGTGATGGGCTTCACGAACATGGCCGAGTTCATCGGCGACGACATCGCGACCGACTATTCGGCGTTGATGTCCAAGGTCGTCGCCAGCGGCAACCGCCGGGTGAAGTTCCCGCTCAACGAGCCGGCGATCGCGCAGAAGAAGTCGCAGATCGACGAATACCTCGAGTTCTACGACGGCGCCGGCTGCCAGCACATCGCCCTGGCCACCGGGGACATCCTGCGCAGCGTCGACATCCTGCGCGAGAACGGCATCGAGTTCCTCGACACCCCCGACTCCTACTACGACGACCCGGAGTTGCGGGCCCGGATCGGCGAGGTGCGGGTGCCGATCGAGGAACTGAAGAAGCGCAAGATCCTGGTCGACCGCGACGAGGACGGCTACCTGCTGCAGATCTTCACCAAGCCGATGGGGGACCGGCCGACGGTCTTCTACGAGTTCATCGAGCGGCACGGTTCGCTCGGCTTCGGCAAGGGGAACTTCAAGGCCCTCTTCGAGGCGATCGAGCGCGAGCAGGAGTTGCGCGGCAACCTCTGACGCAGGGTCAGCCCGGGATCGGTGGGGTCCCGGTGCCGGTGATCCGGAACCGGCCCCACGGGTCGACGTCGCTGAGCTTGCCCTGCGCGCTGGCCGTGCCGACGGAGAGCGTCACCGTGCCGCCGCCGCGGACCGCTTCGTCGAGTTCCTTGCTGGCACTGATGCGCCCGATCCAGTGCAGGTGGCCGTCGATCGGTTCGAAGTGGCTGTGCAGGTGCACCTCGACCGCGATCTCGGCATCGCCTGCGGTGATGGTGGCGGGGCCGTCGTATTCATCCGGGGTGACGGCGAGGTCGTCGGTGCTCATGGCTGCTCCTTGCGGATCGGCGTGACGGTGGCGGGCAGTTCGTCCAGCACGCTCAGTGGTACGCCGTACTCGTCGCTGATCCCTGCGAAGGCGTGCCAGACGAAGTCGGTGAGATAGCGGGCCGCGGCGGCCTGAGACATGGTCCGCCGGACTAGCCACCACTCGCCGACCGAGAGCCCGAGCCCTACCAGGCCGTGTGCCCACGGCTCGGCCCCGGCGGAGTCGACGCCGAGACGGCGCAGGCCGTCACCGATCACCCGGGCGAAAGTGGCGGCGATCTGCTCCTTGCCGTCGGTGAGCGCATCGCCGGCGGTGCGGTGCTGGACGACCAGCAGGAAGACCTGCGGGTGGGTGGCGATCGCGTCGAAGTAGCCGTCCACGGCTGCGGCCACCTTGTCCCGGATCGCCGCATCGGTGAGCAGGGGAGGGACCACGTGGTCCAGCACGTGCTGGGCTGCCCAGGCGCCGACCGCCGCATGGAGTTCGGACTTGTCGCTGAAGTAGCGGTAGAGAACCGGCTTGCTGACCCCGGCCTCGGCAACGATGTCCGCCACGCTGGCGGCCGGTCCGAGCCGGTCGATCGCCGCGACCGCATGCGCGACCAGTTCGGTACGCCGTTGCTGGCGGTGGTCGTTCCAGCGCGAGGTGCGCCCGTCGGGCGGCGGGTCGGGATGCTTGACGTTGCGGGCCATGTGGTCCACCCTAGCGTTATCCGTTACTCGAAGTAACAGTTATTGAAGGGCGAGTTTCCGATGACGATCACCGACCCGCGCACCTCACCGATACCCGGGCACGCCGTCGCCGAGCGCCTGCTCAACTCCTCGGCCCGGCACTCCTATGACCCCGAGATCGACATCGACTGGGACGCGCCCCCCGTGCCGGACATGTTCTGGATGCAACCGGAACGGATGTCCCTCTACGGCACGCCCCTGTGGGACTCGCTCAGCCGCGAGCAGCAGATCACCCTCTCCATGCACGAGGTCGCCTCGATCGCCAGCGTCGGGCTCTGGTTCGAGATCATCCTGATGCAGCTCCTGCTGCGTGACGTCTACCAGCAGGACCCGCGCGCACCCCGCACCCACTACGCCCTGACCGAGATCGCCGACGAGTGCCGCCACTCGCTGATGTTCGGCAAGGCGATCGGGAAGATGGGCATCCCTGCCTATGGGCCACGACCGGCCTTCCACAAGCTGGGGCGGATCTATCCCAGCATCGCCCGGGGAGCGGCGGCGTACGCCTCGATCCTGATCGGGGAGGAGCCGGTCGACCGCTGGCAGCGCGACATGATGAAGCGCGATGACATCCAGCCGCTGACCCGGATGGTGGCCCGGATCCACGTGATCGAGGAGGCCCGCCACGTCACCTTCGCCCGCGCCGAGCTCGAGCGGGAAGTGGCCCGCCTCTCGCGCGCCGAGCGACTCATTGCGCAGACCGTGACGGCCCAGGGTGCCTACGTGATGATGCGCTCGCTGGTGCACCCCGATGTCTATGCGTCGGTCGGCATCGACCCCCGGGAGGGACGGCGTACGGCGCTGGGCAATCCCCACTACCGCGCCACCATCGCCTGGATGGGGGAGAAGGTGATGCCCTACCTCGAAGAGCAGGGGATGGTCGGGGACGGTCACAACCGCAAGGCGTGGCGGGCCTCGTTCCTGCTGCCCTGAACCGGTGGCAGGATGGCCCCATGCCGTCGTACGTCGCCTTCCTCCGCGCCATCAACCTCGGCGCGAAGCGGAAGTTCCCCAAGGACGACATCCGGGCCGCCGTGGAGCGGTGCGGGTTCACCGACGTGGAGACCCACATCAACACCGGCAACGTCCGGCTGACCACGACGATGCGCTCCCGGGAGCGGATCGAGGCGAAGCTCGAGGAAGCGTTCCTGGCCGACCGCGACTTCGAGGTGCCGACCGTCGTCTTCCCGACCGCCGAGTTCGCTGCGATCGCCCGGGACGCGGAGGAGTTGACCAGCCCGGCGCTGGCCCGGCACTACATCTGGTTGCTCAAGGAGGAGCCGGCGCCGGAGACGGTTGCCGCCGTGCACGACCTGGCCCGCGACGACCACCGCGCCGTGGTCCGGGGCCGGGCCTGCCACCTGCTCCTGGCCGAGGGTTACCAGGACGGCACCGTCGATCCGCTCCGGGTGGAGAAGCACCTGGGCATAGCCACCAACCGCAACGTCAACGTGGTCACCACGCTGGCCACCAAGTGGTGCTGAGCCCGCAACCACTACGGTGCTGCCATGACCACACCCGGCCTCGTCGTCACCGAGAACGCCTCCGTCCTGACCATCCGCTTCGACCGACCCGAGGCGTTCAACGCCTTCACAGGTGAGATGGTGCTCGAGACCAGCCGCCTGCTGGAGACGGCGAGCGCCCGCGACGACGTACGCGTGGTGGTGCTCACCGGCACCGGGGCCGCCTTCAGCACCGGCGCCGACATCGGCGGGGAGAACGCGCACGAGAACTTCGACGTGCGCGCCCTGGACGCGGCCAACCGCCTGGTCCGTGCGATCGTCAACTGCGACAAGCTCGTGGTGGCCGGGGTGAACGGCATCGCTGCTGGCGTCGGGCTCTCCGCTGCGCTGGCCTGCGACCTCCACGTGTGCGCGGAATCGGCGGCGTTCCTGCTCGCCTTCGCCCGGGTCGGCCTGATGCCCGACGGAGGCGCGAGCGTCACCGTCGCCTCGGCGATCGGCCGTGCCCGCACCATGCGCCTGGCCATGCTCGCCGAACCCCTGCCGGCGAAGGAGGCGTACGACGCCGGCCTGGTCTCGCACCTGGTCCCGGACGCGGAGTTCGACGCCGCGCTGGGCAGCCTGGCCAAGCGGCTGAGCCATGGTGCCCCGCTCGCCCAGGCGGCCACCAAGCGCTCGGTCAACGCGGCCGCGCTCGGGGCGCTGGAGCCCGCGCTGGAATATGAACGGACCACGCAGACGATGCTGCTCGGCACCCGCGACGTGGCCGAGGGGATGCGGGCGTTCTCCGAGAAGCGGAAGCCCACCTTCACCGGCGAGTGAGCACGCGCCTCAGTCCGCGACGGTGACGCCCGCGGAGCGCATCTCGGCGACGGCGGCCTCGGTGCTCTCGGGGGCAACCCCGGCGCACAGATCCAGGAGCAGGCGCACGTCGAACCCGGCCGCGACGGCGTCCAGGGCGGTGGCGCGCACGCAGTAGTCGGTGGCGATGCCGCAGACGTCGACCTCGGTGACGCCCTTGGCCTTGAGCCAGTCGGCCAGTCCCTGGTCCTCGGTGTTCTTGCCCTCGAACCCGGAGTACGCCGCCTCGTATTCACCCTTGCGGAAGATCGAGTCGAACGGTTGCGGGTCCAGGTTGGGGTGGAACGCCTCGCCCTCGGTGCCGACCTTGCAGTGCACAGGCCACGACTCGCGGAAGTCGGGTTCTGTGCCGTGCGGGGCCCAGTGGCTGCCCGGATCGATGTGGTGGTCCTTGGTGGCCACCACGTGCGACCACGCCCGGTCGTCGGGTGCCTGTGCGGACCACGCCCGGAGCTCCTGCCCCACGCCGTGGGCGACCTGGGCGCCGCCAGCCACGGCGAGCGATCCGCCCTCACAGAAGTCGTTCTGCACGTCTACCACGATCAATGCCCTGGTCATGGGGCCACCCTAGCCCGCTCCCGTTCGGAGGTGCCGCCGGGATCGAGTGGTCACTGGGAGAGGTGAAACGGGGTGATTCGTCTCTCCCAGTGACCACTCGTCGGGCGGGTTCTCCACAGGCGCCGGTTTCGGGGTGTCGCCGTCCGTGGGCAGCGGGCAGCCTGTGGGCATGGAGTCCGAGGTGCTGGTGACCGCGCGGGGCCAGTACGTCGCGGACGACTGGCTCCCGGTGACCCGCGGCGTACGTCGACACGCGCAGGCCCCAGATGCCTTCGCCGCGACCCTGGCAGCCTGGCTCGCAGTGCTGCCGTCGGGCGCCTGCTTCACCCACCTCACCGCCGCCCGGTTGCACGGATGGTGGCTGCCACCGCTTCCCGACGACCTCCCTGTTTTCGTCGCCCTGCCGCCCGGTTCCCATCGGGTACGCCGTCCAGGACTGGTGACCCTGAGGCGGAAGGAGCCCACAACGCCGGAGTGGATGGGTGGCCTCCCGGTCGAGCCGGCGATGACGATCCTGGCGACGTGTGCGCGGGACCTCGGTGTGCTCGACCTGGTCTGCCTGGTGGATGCTGCGCTGGCGACGGGCCAGATGGATCCGGCGGTGCTGGGTGGCGCCGGGGTGCGCGGTGCCAGGGGAGTGTCTCGCCTGCGCCGCGCCATCGAGCTGAGCGATCCGCGGGCGGAGTCGATCTATGAGGTGCTGCTCCGGGTCTTGCACGTGGTCTGCGAGGTGCCGGTCGAGCCACAGTTCGAGGTGCGGGACGAGGCGGGGGGAGTCGTGGCCCGCGGCGACCTGCACCTGATCGGGACACGGACGCTGCACGAGTACGACGGGGGCGAGCACCTGACCCGGCCCGGGCAGCGCAAGGACCTCAAGCGGGACCGGCGACTGGGGCACGTGGGCTGGAGCCGTCGTGGTTACACCCGCGAGGACGTCCTCTTCCAGGCTCCCACCATCCTCAGGGATGCGGATGCGAGCATCGGACGTGACCATGAGCCGAGCCGGATTCGCGCCTGGCATGCGCTGATGCGGGAGTCACTGTTCACCCCGGCAGGAACGGCTCGGCTGGCGGAGACGTTGGGGCTGGGCGGCCGGCTCACACGTGCAGCGTCTCGATGACCGGTTCACCCCGGGAGAGCATCTGCGCGGCGAGGGGGAGTTCGGCGCGCGCAGCCTGGTGCCGCTCCCGCGCCGCGGCCAGGGGTTCGCGCCCGACGACCTCGCCGCCGCGGACCAGGGGCACCAGCAGGGAGCGGTCGTTGCCGTCATTGACCGGTGCTTCGCCGACGCCGACCACCTCGGCCTCGGCCACGCCCCGGGCGTCGAGGCGGCGCAGCGCATACTTGCGCCCACCGATGGACGCCTTGTCCTTGCTCTTCTTGGCCACCGAGACCATGGTGCCGTCCTCGCCCTCGCGGGCCACCAGCTTGTAGACGAAGCCGCAGGTGGGGTGTCCGCTGCCGGTGACCAGCTGGGTGCCCACGCCGTACCCGTCGACCGGCGCCGCCTTCAAGGAGGCGATCGCGTGTTCGTCCAGGTCGCTGGTCACGATGATCCGGGTCCCGGTGGCGCCCAGCGAGTCGAGCTCGGCACGGACCTGGTGGGCCAGCACGCCGAGGTCGCCGGAGTCGATCCGCACCGCACCCAGGTCGGTCCCGGCCACCTCCACGCCGAGCCGCACCGCCTCGGCGATGTCATAGGTGTCGACGAGCAACGACGTACCGGCGCCCAATGAGGTGACCTGGGCGCGGAAGGCCTCCTCCTCGGTGTCGTGGAGCAGCGTGAAGCTGTGGGCCGACGTGCCGGCCGTGGGTACGCCGTACCGCTCGCGGGCGGCCAGGTTGGAGGTGGTGTCGAAGCCAGCGATCCACGCCGCCCGGGCGGCCGCCACCGCAGCGAGTTCGTGGGTGCGCCGGGAGCCCATCTCGATGCAGGGCCGGTCGCCGGCGGCCATCGTCATCCGCGAAGCAGCCGAGGCGATCGCCGAGTCGTGGTTGTAGATCGAGAGCAGGAGCGTCTCCAGCATTACGGCCTCGGCGAAGGTCCCCTCGACCACCACCAGGGGGGAGTAGGGGAAGTAGACCTCGCCCTCCGGATAGCCCCAGATGTCGCCGGTGAAGCGGAAGTCCGCGAGCCAGGCCAGGGTCGCCTCGTCCACCACCCCGCCGGTGCGCAGGGTCTCGAGTTCGACGTCGGTAAACCGGAACCGCTCGAAGGAGTCGAGGGCGCGCCCCACCCCGGCGACCACGCCATAACGGCGCCCGGTGGGCAGCCGGCGGGGGAAGAGTTCGAAGACCGAGCGACGATGCGCCGCTCCCGAGGCCAGGGTCGCCTGCACCATGGTCAGTTCGTAGTGGTCGGTGAAGAGGGCAGTGGAGGGCGCATGCGCGGACACGTTCACGCAGACACTGTTGCAGATCCGCCATGTGTCACGATGGAGACGTGTCCACAGCAAGCCCGGTGCACGCCGATCCCTCCGTTGACGAGTCGGTGATGCCAGACGAGATCACCTTCCTCGCCAAGCCGTGGGTGACCATCGTGTGGAACGACCCGGTGAACCTGATGTCCTATGTCACCTATGTCTTCGGCAAGCACTTCGGCTATGACCGCAAGAAGTGCGAGAAGCTGATGCTCGAGGTGCACAACGACGGCCGCTCGGCGGTCTCCACTGGCACCCGCGAGGAGATGGAGCGCGACGTGCAGGCGATGCATGAGTACGGACTGTGGGCGACCATGGAGAGGGCGACGTGACCGGTTTTGCCCGCCACACCCGCAGCCGGCGCGTGATCGCCAGTTTCACCGGGTTCGAGGCCGACCTGCTCCGCTCGCTGGCCTCGCAACTGGTCGAACTGCTGCGCAACGAGGCCGCGGTGCCGGCCGAGGACAAGGATCCGTTTGAGGCATTGATGGACTTCTCGGGGCCGACCACGGCGCCGGAGGATCCGGTGCTGGCACGCCTCTTCCCCACGGCGTACGCCGATGACGAGGAGGCGGCGGCCGAGTTTCGCCGCTTCACCGAGGGGTCATTGCGCGACGGCAAGGCGCGGGCCGCGATCGCGATCATCGATGGGCTGGAGGAGGCCGGGCTTCCGCCGGAACTGACCGAGGGTGGCCTCCACTTCGACATCGAACTCGACGAGTCGACGGCCGAGACGTGGATGCGCTCGTTCACCGACCTGCGCCTGGCCCTGGCCACCCGCCTCGGCGTGGAGGAGGGTGACGAGGAGTTCTGGCACCGGTTGCCCGACGAAGACCCGCGCGCCCAGGCGCACGACATCTATGAGTGGGTCGGCTATCTGCAGGAGACCCTGGTCCACGCCCTGATGGAGTGACACGAACGCTCACTCGTTGATGCGCGAAAGCTCAATCGTTGACGCCAGATGGCGATGGACGCCCATGAGGAGATCGACCAGTTCGTCGAGACCAATGCCCGCGGCTGGCGGAGTACGACGCACCTGGGGCGGGAGGGTCACAAGGTCGTGACAGTGACCCACCCGTCCCGTGCGGACTGGCGCAACCCGGCAGCGGATGTCTCGCCGCTCGTCGCCCGCGCCCTCGAGCCGGACATCAACGATTGAGCTTTCGCGCATCAACCATTGAGCGTTCGTGGGATCAGATGACGCCCAGGGCCAGCATTGCGTCGGAGACCTGGATGAAGCTGGTGATGTTGGCGCCGGCGACGTAGTTTCCGGGCTGGCCGTACTTGTCGGCGGCCTCGGCGCAGCGGGCGTGCACGTCGCACATGATCTGGTCCAGGCGCTGCTCGGTGTGGTCGAAGTGCCACGAGTCGCGCGAGGCGTTCTGCTGCATCTCCAGGGCGCTGGTGGCGACACCACCGGCGTTGGCGGCCTTGCCGGGCGCGAAGAGCACGTTGTTGTCGCTCAAGATCGAGACGGCCTCGGGGGTGCACGGCATGTTGGCGCCCTCGGCCACGGCGATCACGCCGTTGGCGACCAGGGTCTTGGCGTGGGTCCCGTCCAGTTCGTTCTGGGTGGCGCAGGGGAGTGCGATCTCGGCCGGGACGTCCCACACCGAGCCCTCGGTGTGGTGCACGGCGCCGGGGCGCTGGTCGGCGTAGTCGGTCAGGCGGCCGCGCTCGACCTCCTTGATCTGCTTGAGCAGGTCGAGGTCCAGGCCGGCCTCGTCGACGACGTACCCGCCGGAGTCCGAGCAGGCCACGACGGTCGCGCCGAGCTGCTGCGCCTTCTCGGCGGCATAGATCGCCACGTTGCCGGAGCCGGAGACGATCACCCGGCGACCGGACATGGAGAGCCCGCGGGTGGCGAGCATCTCGCGGGTGAAGAAGACGGTGCCGTAGCCGGTCGCCTCGGTGCGGACCAGCGAGCCGCCCCAGCCGATGCCCTTGCCGGTGAGTACGCCGGACTCATAGCGGTTGGTGATCCGCTTGTACTGCCCGAAGAGGTAGCCGATCTCGCGGCCACCGACACCGATGTCACCGGCCGGCACGTCGGTGTATTCACCAATGTGGCGGTAGAGCTCGGTCATGAACGACTGGCAGAAGCGCATCACCTCGGCGTCGCTGCGGCCCTTCGGGTCGAAGTCCGAGCCGCCCTTGCCGCCGCCGATCGGCATGCCGGTCAGCGCGTTCTTGAAGATCTGCTCGAAGCCGAGGAACTTCACGATGCCCAGGTTCACCGTCGGGTGGAAGCGCAGGCCGCCTTTGTACGGGCCGAGTGCGGAGTTGAACTCGACGCGGAAGCCACGGTTGATGCGGACGTTGCCCTCGTCATCGGTCCACGGCACGCGGAACATGACCTGGCGCTCGGGCTCGCACAGGCGCTCGATGATGGAGCTCTCGACGTACTGCGGGTGGCGGGCCACGACCGGGTTCAGGGTGTCGAGGACCTCGCGCACTGCCTGGTGGAATTCGGCCTCGCCGGGGTTGCGGTCGAGGACGCTCGAGAAGACGCGCGCAAGGGCGGGATCAAGTTCAGCCATGGGTGCAGAGTACGTCCATTCGTGCGGTTGTGAGGATTTGGCGGCCCTCCATGAGACGAGACGGGGCCGTCCGAAGAGTGGATTCTGCTCGCTCGCAGGGTGGTCCGTCCAGTGGGCGAATGTCCGGGATCCGGACGCCCTCACCTAGGCTGGGGGCGTGCTGAACATCGACCGAGCGACGTACGACGGCATCGTCGCGCACGCCAAGCGGGACCACCCGGACGAGGCGTGCGGCATCGTTGCCGGCCCCGAGGGGAGCGACCGTCCCGAGCGCCTGGTGGAGATGGTCAACGCGGCCGGCAGCCCCACCTTCTACGAGTTCGACAGCACCGAGTTGCTCGAGCTCTACAAGGAGATGTGGGACCGCGACGAGGAGCCGGTTGTGATCTATCACTCACACACCGCCACCGAGGCCTACCCGAGCCGCACCGACATCGGGCTGGCCAGTGAGCCGAATGCCCACTACGTGCTGGTCTCCACCCGCGACTGCTTCGACGAGGCGGGAGGGAATAACGACGGCCCGGTGGAGTTCAGGTCCTACAGGATCGTCGACGGCGAGGTGACCGAGGAAGAGGTCACCATCGTCGACTGAGACGCCCCGCCCACGACGCGAACAACCCCAACGACGTACACACTGAGGAGAGCCCCATGGCCATCGAGGTCCGGATCCCGACCATCCTGCGCACCTACACCAACGGCGAGAAGGCCGTCACCGCCCAGGGCGAGACCCTGTCCGCGCTGATCGACGACCTCGACGCCAACCACCCCGGCATCGCCGAGCGCCTCCTGGACGCGAAGGAGGACGGCAGCAACGACCTGCGCCGCTTCGTCAACGTCTACATCAACGACGAGGACGTCCGCTTCATCGGCGGCCTCGACGCGTCGCTCTCCGACGGTGACCAGGTCGTCGTGCTCCCCGCCGTGGCCGGCGGTTCGGCCGCAGCCCTGACGGTGCGCTGAGGGCATGGCCCGGTTCGACGACCTCCTCTCCTCGGTCGGCGGTACGCCGCTGGTCGGGCTGCCGCGCCTCTCCCCGGGGCGCCAGGCCGACGGCACCGAGGTCCGGATCTGGGCCAAGCTGGAGGACCGCAACCCGACCGGGTCGATCAAGGACCGCCCGGCGCTGCGGATGATCGAGCAGGCCGAGCGCGACGGACTGCTGCGCCCCGGGTGCACCATCCTGGAGCCGACCTCGGGCAACACCGGGATCTCGCTGGCGATGGCGGCCAAGCTGAAGGGCTACCGCCTGGTCTGCGTGATGCCGGAGAACACCTCGGAGGAGCGGCGGCTGCTGCTGCGGATGTGGGGCGCCGAGATCTACTCCTCGCCCGCGGCCGGCGGGTCCAACGAGGCGGTCCGCGTCGCCAAGCAGATGGCCGCCGAGCACCCCGACTGGGTGATGCTCTACCAGTACGGCAACGCCGCCAACGCCCTGGCCCACGAGGAGGGGACCGGCCCGGAGATCCTGGCCGACCTGCCCACCATCACCCACTTCGTGGCGGGCCTGGGCACCACCGGCACCCTGATGGGGGTCAGCCGCTTCTTCCGCCGCGCGAAGCCCGAGGTCCGGATCGTCGCCGCCGAGCCGCGCTACGGCGAGCTGGTCTATGGCCTGCGCAACCTCGACGAGGGTTTCGTCCCGGAGTTGTACGACGCCGAGCTGATCGACTCCCGCTTCTCGGTCGGCCCGCGTGACGCCGTACGCCGGGTCCGTGAACTGCTCGAACTGGAAGGCATCTTCGCCGGCATCTCCACCGGCGCGATCCTGCACGCCGCGATCGGCCAGGCCGCCAAGGCGGTCAAGGCTGGCGAATCCGCTGACATCGCCTTCGTGGTCGCCGACGCCGGCTGGAAATACCTCTCCACCGGCGCCTACGAGGGCACCATCGACGAGGCCGAGGACCGCCTCGAGGGCCAACTCTGGGCGTGACGTGAGTCTCGGGTGGCGGAAACCCCCCGGTCCTTGTGGCTAGATTGTCTCCCTATGGCGGGACGACCCATTGGCATCTTCGATTCGGGCTTCGGTGGACTCACCGTGGCCCGTTCGGTGATCGACCAGTTGCCCCACGAGTCGATCATCTACCTGGGCGACACGGCACGCGCGCCGTACGGCTCCAAGCGGATCGGTGAGGTCCGCGAATATGCGCTCGAATGCCTCGACCACCTCGTCGACCAGGGCGTCAAGGCGCTCGTCATCGCCTGCAACTCCGCCAGCGCGGCGATGCTGCGCGATGCCCGCGAGCGGTACGACGTACCCGTGGTCGAGGTGATCTATCCGGCCACCCGCCGCGCCGTGGCAGCGAGCCGCAGCGGCCGGATCGGCGTCATCTGCACCGCGGCCACGGCCGAGTCGATGGCCTATGACGACGCCTTCGCCGCGGCGCCGCAGGTCGACCTGCGCACCCGGGCCTGCCCGAAGTTCGTCGACTTCGTCGAGCAGGGGGTGACCAGCGGGCCGGAGTTGCTCGCCGCGGCCCATGACTACCTGGACCCGCTGATCGACGCCGACGTCGACACGCTCATCCTGGGATGCACCCACTATCCGCTCCTGACTGGTGTCATTTCCTATGTGATGGGAGACCGGGTGACCTTGGTGAGCAGCGCGGAGGAGTGCGCCAAGGACGTCTACAAGTTGCTGGTGCGCAGTGACCTGCTGCGCGAGGGCGGCGAGCCGACCTACACGTTCCTCACCACCGGGCAGCCGGGCGAGTTCGAGGCGATCGGACGCCGATTCCTCGGACCGGAACTGATGATGGCCGAGCAGTTCATGGCGGTGCACGGATGAAGCTCACCGTGATCGGTTGCTCGGGCTCCTACCCGGGCCCGGATTCGCCGGCCAGTTGCTACCTGGTCGAGGAGGAGTGGACCGACGAGGCGGGGGAGACCCGGACCTGGCGGATCCTGCTCGACCTCGGCAACGGCGCACTGGGCGAGCTGCACAACCACGCTGACCCGCTGGCCATCGACGGCGTCTTCCTGACCCACCTGCACGCCGACCACTTCATGGACCTGTGCGGCTATTACGTGCTGCGCAAATACCACCCCACCGGCGCCCAGCCGCAGATCCCGGTCTGGGGCCCGCCCGGCACAGCCGACCGGCTCGCGCTCTCCTATGACCTGCCGCTCGACCCGGGCATGCACGAGGAGTTCGACTTCCGCGACCACGGCCCCGAGCCGGTCACCTTCGGCCCGTTCACCATCGAGGCCGTCGAGGTGGTCCACCCGGTGCCGGCGTTCTCACTGCGGGTGCGCGCCGGCGGTCGCCTCTTGGTCTACACCGGCGACGCGGGTCCGTGCGCGGGCCTGGACCGCGCCGCAGCGGGCGCCGATCTGCTGCTGGCCGAGGCGGCGTTCTGCGACGGGGACGACAACCCCGAGGACCTGCACCTGACCGGTGTCGAGGTGGCCGAACTGGCGCTGCGCGCCGGCGCCGGCTCCCTGGTGCTCACCCACATCCCGCCGTGGCACGACAAGCAGGTCGCGTACGACGAGGCGAAGGGCCTGTGGTCCGGCCCGCTCGACCTGGCCCGCACCGGGGCGACGTACGACGTGTGAGGCGTCCGTTTCAGTCCAGTCCCGCGTCGTGCACGCAGATCGCGATCTGCACCCGGTTGGTCACCTCGAGCTTGTCGAAGAGGCGCGACACGTGCGCCTTGACGGTCGGTACCGAGAGGTAGAGCTCGGCGGCGATGTCGGAGTTGCTCAGGCCCTTGCCGACCGCTGAGGCGACCTCGCGTTCCCGCTCGGTCAACCGGGACAGGCGGGCCTTCGCCTGCGCCGCCCGGTCGTCGGGGGAGTCGTTGCGGACCTGGCGGATCAGGGTCGCGGTCACTGACGGCGAGAGCATCGGTTCACCATCGGCCACCTTGCGGATCGCGTCGACGATCTCGGCCGGTGCGGTGTCCTTGAGCAGGAACCCGTCGGCTCCGGCGGCCAGCGCCTCCAGCACGTAGTCGTCCGCGTCGAACGTGGTCAGCACGATCACCCGGGGCGGCTCGGCCATCGCATGGAGCTGGCGGGTCGCCTCGAGCCCGTTGAGCACCGGCATCCGGATGTCCATCAGCACCACGTCGGGGCGGTCCTTGCGTACGGCGGTGACCGCCTCGGCGCCGTCGGTGGCCTCACCGATCACGTCGATGTCCGGCTGGCCCCCGATCATCAGGCTCAGCGCGGAGCGGACCAAGGGGTCGTCGTCGACGATCAGGACGCGGATCACGGCGACCACGGTATCCACCCGTGCAAGACGAACATCGACCCGTCCTGGCGGTGCTCGAGCCGGCCCCCGACGAGTTCGGTCCGCTCGGCCAGGCCGATCAGGCCCAGGCCCGCACCGGGTGGCGAGACATGGGGACCGAAACCGAATGGGTTGCGGACCAGGACGTCGATGCCGTCATCGACGGTGCCGCTGATCTGGACGAAGACGGTGGTGCCAGCGGCGTGCTTGCGGGCGTTGGTGAGGCCCTCCTGGACGATCCGGAACAGGGTGCGCCCGGCCTGCTCGGGAACGGGCTCGTCCTCGGGCAGCGAGGTGCCGAAGTCGATGTTCATCCCGTTGGCGCGGGCCTCGGCGACCAGGGCGGCGATGTCGTCGTGGGTCGGCTGCGGCTTGTCCAGGAACTCCCCGGTGGTGGGGTCGCGGAGCACGCCGAGCACGGCGCGCAGGTCGGTCAGCGCCAGGTTCGCCTGCTCCTGGATCACCCCGGCGGACGTCCGCATCTGTGCGGCGGTGAGATCCTCTCGGAAGGCCAGGGCTCCGGCATGCATGGAGACCTGCGAGATCCGGTGGGCGAGCACGTCGTGCATCTCCCGCGCGATCCGTGCCCGCTCGTCCCCGCGAGCCTTGTCGGCGCGCAGGTCACGCTCGGCCTCGGCGCGCTCGGCGCGGTCGCGCAGCGTCCACAGGAGCTCGCGTCGCGATCCGATGAACATGCCCCAGCCCATGCAGGCGGAGATGACCACCACATTGATGGCGGTGTTGAGCCACAGCGGCACGTCCTCGTCGGTGGGCTGGTAGTAGAGGAGGACGAACGCCCCGGCCAGCTGGACCAGGCCGACGATGATCACGGTCCGCCACTTGCGCGTGGTGGCGGCCGAGACCGCTGCCAGGGTGGCCGGCCCGGCAGCCAGCACCGAGACGCCGGCCAGCAGCCCGGTGGCGCTGCCGATGGCGATCGGGTGGCGTCGCCGCAGGGGGAGGAGGGCGAAGGCAACCACGCCGAGGGCGATGTCGAGGACGAAGAGCAGGTCCTGGTTGCTCTCGCGCACGGTGAGGTACGCCGGCCACACGGCCAGCGAGATCAGCAGGCACACGACGTACCGCCAACTGCTGCCCCATCGGGTCAGCGGTGGTTGCGCAGGAACGTCAGGCGATGGCACCCGCCCAGCGTAGGTGTTCATCGGTCCCGGCCGGGCCCTTCCGGGGAATGCGGTGCCCCCTACTTTGGTCGCCCCGGTTCCATCCCGGCGACGGATGTACGCCGTGCCCCCGGGGCGGCAGGATGGTGGTCATGATCAAGGTCGAGAGCCTCACCAAGACGTACGGCGGATTCACCGCCGTCGACAATGTCAGCTTCGTGGCCCAGCCGGGCCGCGTCACCGGATTCCTCGGTCCGAACGGCGCTGGGAAGAGCACCAGCATGCGGATCATGGTCGGCCTCACCAAGGCAGACCGTGGCACCGTCACCGTGGGCGGCCACGACTACCTGGACATCCCCAACCCCGGGCGCCATGTCGGCGTCCTGCTGGACGCCTCGGCCCAGCACGCCGGGCGCACCGGGCGCGAAGTGCTGGCACTCAGCGCCTCCACCATGGGCCTGCCCTCGTCCCGCGTCGACGAGATGCTGGACCTGGTCTCCCTCACCGAGTCCGAGTCCAAGCGCCGGGTGAAGAACTACAGCCTCGGCATGCGCCAGCGCCTGGGCATCGCCAACGCACTGATGGGCGACCCACAGGTGCTGATCCTCGACGAGCCGGCCAACGGGCTTGACCCCGCGGGCATCCGGTGGATGCGCGGCCTGCTCAAGGGGTACGCCGAGCGCGGTGGGACCGTCCTGCTCTCCAGCCACCTGCTCCACGAGGTGCAGATGATCGCCGACGAACTGGTGATGATCGGCCGCGGCCAGATCGTCGCCCAGGGGACGCCAGCGGACCTGCTGCGCGAGAGCGGCACCTTCTTCCGCGCCGTGGAGTCCACCCAGCTGGTCGAGGCGCTCGCCGCCGCGGGCATCGAGGCATCGCCGGTGGCCGATGGCTATCGCACCGATGCCGAGGCCATCGAGGTCGGCAAGGTTGCCGCCGCGCACCAGATCACCCTGATCGAACTGAAGCTGGCCGATGGCGGCCTCGAGGACCTCTTCCTCGAGCTGACCGCGGAGACCCAGCGGGAGAGCTACCAGACCGGAGGCGCAGCCTGATGAGCACGCAGACCAACACCCTCGAACCGGGGATGATCGACATCTCGCAGAGCCGCCGGCCGTCGCTGCCGAAGCTGATCGGCGTGGAGGTCCGCAAGATGACCGACACACGTGCTGGCCTGTGGCTGCTGATCACCATCGGTGTGATCACAGTCCTGGCGAACACGCTCTTCCTGATCTTCGGCGACTCCGATGACCTCAAGTTCATGGCATTCCTCCAGTTTGCCGCGATGCCGCAAGGGATCCTGCTGCCGGTGCTGGCCGTGCTCCTGGTCACCCAGGAATGGGGTCAGCGCACCGGATTGGTGACCTTCTCGCTGGTGCCACACCGGAGCAAGGTCCTGGCGGCCAAGCTGATCGCTGCGGTCCTCTTCGTGCTGGCTGCCTTCGTTGTTGCGGTCGTGGTTGCGCTGGTGCTGACCCCCATTGCCGGTGCACCAGACCCGTGGGAGTACGTGACGGCGCCCTACATGGCACGGATCGTCCTCGCCATGGTGCTCGGTGCGCTGTGGGGCTACGCCTTCGGTGTGGCGCTGCTGAACAGCGCCTTTGCCATCGTTGCCTACTTCGCGGTGCCGACCGTGGTCAGCATCGTCACCGAGATCTGGAAGTCGATGCAGGAGAACCTGCTCTGGTTCGACCTGAGCACCTCCTCGTCCTGGCTCTTTGACCCGACCAGGAGCTTGAGCGGGGAGCAGTGGGCGCAGATCGGCACCGGCGTCCTGATCTGGATCGTGTTGCCGATGGTGATCGGTTGGTTCCGGGTCAACCGGATGGAGATCAAGTAGCCCTCGGCAGCGATGGCCGGCTACCCGGAATTCCGGGTGGCCGGCCATCTGCATCTGCTCGTAGTGGCGGCAGCGGGAGTGTTCACGCAACGTTGCCGGACACGACACCACGGCGAGGGCGCGGCGTACCGGCCCCCGGGAGTCTGAGGCCATGCGGTCCTATGTGCGGTTCGCGGCACTCGGCGATTCGGCCACGCACGGCATCGGGGACCGGGTCCCCGGCGGGTGGCGTGGCTGGGCCCGGCTGCTGGCCGATGCCATGGCGTCAGGGCATGACGTCTCCTTCTGCAACCTGGCCGTCCCCGGCGCCACCGCCACCGATGTGCACCAGCACCAGCTGGCCGACGCGGTGGCGCACCAGCCTGACATCGTCTCGCTGGTGGTGGGACTCAACGACACCATGCGCTCGACCTGGGACCCGCCCCGGATGCGCGCAGAGCTGCTCGAATCCGCCGAGGTGCTGCATCGCCAGGGGCCCTGCTAATGACGGCCCGCTTCCACGACCACGGTGAGATCCTGGGCCTGCCCGGGAAGCTGCGGCGGCCGTTGCGCCGACGGCTCGAGGTCGTCAACGCGATCCAGGACGAGATCCATGCGACGTACGGCGGGGTCTGCGTCGACCTGGCCAGCCGACCAGAGATCCACCAGCGCGCGTTCTGGTCGGTCGACCGGCTGCATCCCTCCGAGCTGGGCCACCGCGCCCTGGCCCGGGCCTTCGGTGCAGAACTCCTGGCTCGCGGCTTCACGTTCGACCTGCCCGCGCCGGAGAGTGACGGACACTTCTCGCCTAATTGGCGCACCGACCTGGTCTGGATGGTCACCGAGGGTGCCCCCTGGGTGGGCCGCCGGGCACGCGACCTGGGGCCGTGGGCGATCCGGGTGGCCCTCACCGAGACCCGGGCCGTTCGCGCCCCCCGAAGCGCGGCGACAGGTGAGCGGGGCCGGGCGGTAGTGTCCGCGTCATGACTACACGAGCCGACGGCCGCGCTGACGACGAACTCCGCCCGATCACGATCACCCGCAACTGGCTGGACCACCCCGCCGGCTCGGTGCTGGTGGAGTTCGGCCGGACCCGCGTGCTCTGTGCGGCGTCCGCCTCCGAAGGCGTGCCGCGCTGGCGCAAGGGCTCGGGCCTGGGCTGGGTGACCGCCGAATATGCGATGCTGCCGGCCGCCACCAACACCCGCTCCGACCGCGAGTCGGTCAAGGGGCGGATCGGTGGCCGCACGCACGAGATCTCCCGGCTGATCGGGCGCTCGCTTCGCGCGGTGATCGACTACCAGGCCCTCGGCGAGAACACGATCCAGCTCGACTGCGACGTACTCCAGGCCGACGGCGGCACCCGCACCGCCGCCATCACCGGGGCGTACGTCGCCCTGGCCGACGCCTGTGCGCACCTGGGCGTGCAGTCCGCCCTGACCGGCTCGGTGGCGGCGGTCAGCGTCGGCATCATCGACGGCTCCCCGCGCCTGGACCTCCCGTATGAGGAGGACGTGCGCGCCGAGACCGACATGAACATCGTGATGACCGGGACCGGCTCCTTCATCGAGGTGCAGGGCACCGCAGAGGGGGCGCCCTTCGACCGCGCCGAGCTCGACGCCCTGCTCGGCCTGGGAGAGAAGGGCTGCGCTGATCTGACCCGGATCCAGCAGGAGGCCCTGGCCCGTGCCTGAGCTCTTCCTCGCCTCGCGCAACGCGAAGAAGCTCGCGGAGATGGAGCGGATCCTGGCTCCGTTGGTGCCGCAGGTGCGGGTGTTGGGGCTCGATGACGTTGCGGCGTACGACGAACCGGTCGAGGACCAGCCCGACTTCGCCGGCAATGCATTGCTCAAGGCCCGCGCCGGTGTCGCGGCCACCGGGTTGCCGTCGGTGGCCGACGACTCGGGGCTCTGCGTGGATGCCCTCAACGGCATGCCCGGGGTGCTCTCGGCGCGGTGGTCGGGTCCGCCCAAGGACGACGCGCGCAACAACCGCCTCCTCCTGGACCAGATGGCCGATGTGCCGGACGAGCGGCGCGGCGCCCACTTCCGGTGTGCGGTGGCGTTCTGCCACCCGGGGCCCGACGGGACGGTCGTCGAGCAGGTGGTGGCCGGTCGGATGGACGGGCGGATCCTGCACGAGGTGCGTGGCAGTGGTGGCTTCGGCTATGACGTCCTCTTCGCGGCCGAGGGGTACGACGTGACCACTGCAGAGCTCTCGCGCAAGGAGAAGGACGCGATCTCGCACCGGGGCAAGGCGCTGCGCGAACTGGCTCCGCTGGTTGCCGGCTTCTTCGCCGCTGGTTGAGGGGTGCCTAG